>JAAYDE010000012.1 GCA_012729375.1 Deltaproteobacteria bacterium
CCTTCCTCATCCAGAAGGAGGATGGTGTCCGAGGCCTGCTCGATCATGGTCCGAAAAACCTGGTCATTCAGTTCCATCAAACTTCCTTGGCATGGAGTTGTTGTCCCCGGATCAGGCAGCGGTTCTCCCTGTGCCGCCGGCCAGGGTCCGCCCCTTAAAGCCGCTCACCCCCCAGGGGCCGATTTTCGGCAAGGACGCGGACAACGCGCGGCACCTTCAGGCCTCTTCGTCGCCGCTGCCCTTGTCCGTTACCAGATCGATGCCGATCAGGATCTTTTCCTGCTCGGAAAGATCGCCGACGATGCGCCGCACCGGCGGCGGCAGTTTCTTGATAAGTAACGGCGCGGCCAGGATGCGCTCGTCTTCGGCCAGTTGCGGCCGTTCCAGGACATCGTTGACCTCGATGTCCAGTTCCTCCCCACGCTGTTCCAGTTCGGACGCTATTCTGTGAAGGTTGCGGATGGCTTTTTCCGCGGTAGCAGTCCGGCCGGCGATATAAAGGCGCAACTTGATGGTGCTCATCTTCCCCCCTGAATCGTTACCCCGTTCCCGGAAAGGGTAAATTCGCTTACGTAGTCGGCGGTGGCCATCCCCCGCGCCTTGACCACGGACAGCAGCCGATGCAGCCTGCCTTCCCGTTCGCGGCGGATGAGCTTGACCCAGACATCGATCATCGAGGAAATATCCAATGAACTGACCTCGTTGCTGCCGTCGCCGAGCAACTCGGTAATCACCGTGGTCACTCCCTGGTTTTTGAGCATGTGGAGGAGGCGCAGCATCAGGGCTTTGCTGTTCATCTCTTTCAGTTTGTTGCCGAGGGCGCTGACCGGGTCGAGGATCACTACCGAGGGCTGGTGCCGTTGCACCAGGCGCATCACCCGCAGCAGATGCTCCTCGCCGCCGAGCTCCGCCGCCAGGATCGGTTTCAGCAGCAGCTTGCCCGGGTGGATACCGCCGGGATTCGGGCGGCCATTCAGATCCAGCCCGATACTGCTCTGGTTGCGCACCAGTTCCGCGGCCCCTTCTTCGAAACTCACGTAGAGGACATTTTCCCCCCGCAGGAAGGCCGCATGGGCGAAATGGGCGGCGAAGGTGGTCTTGCCCGTGCCGGACTGGCCGGAGTACATGAGGGTGCCGCCCAGGTAAGGCCCCTGACCGCCGAGCATGCGGTCCAGCCCGGAAATGCCGGTGGAGATCCGCTGCGTGGCTGCGCAGGAACGCAGCTTCGTGCCCGTTACCGGCAGGACGAAGATCCCTTCGTGGTCGACCAGGAAAGGGAACTCATTGGATTCGTGGCCGCCGCCGCGTTTTTTGATCACCCGGAGAAGGCGGGACATGGAGCGGTTGTTCAGCTCCTGCTTGAGTTCGATGACGCAGTCGGCCACATAGTCCTCAACCCCGTATTGGCGGCTGAAATCGGTTCTTTCGCCGGCGGTGATCAGGGTGGTTCTTCCACATTCACGCAACCAGTCGAATATGCGGCTGAGTTCATTGCGCAGACCGGTCCCGGTGCCGATAAAGGCCTCCTCCATGCCGTCGATGCCATCTATCACCAGCCGTTGTGCGCCGGTTTGTTCCAGGGCATGGCGGATGCGGGCGAGAACGGCGGTCAATTCAAAGGTCTCCCCGGTGACCACATCGCCGCGGATCGGGCGCATGTCCAAAATCCTGACTTTCCCCTGGGCGGTATATTGACTGAGATCCAACCCCAAGACCTTTCCATGGTGGAGCAAAGCCTGGGGGGCTTCGTCGAAGGTGACCAGCACACCGGGTTCGCCGTTGATCAGGCCATGGCAGAGGATAGTCAGGGCGAAAACGGTTTTTCCGGTGCCCGGTCCGCCGCGCAACAGGGTGGGGCGGGATCGGGGCAAGCCGCCGTGCAGAATGAAATCCAAACCCTCGATGCCGGTGGCCGAGGCTGCCGCAGGGTTTTCGGAAGGGGTTGCGAAGGGCAGGTGGGGGGCGGCCGCCGCCTGATCGGAGTCCGGGGGATTACCTTTTCCTAAATCCATAATATTGCGCCACAAGGGTGAGGAAGTTTCCAGCGGCGGATAAGCCCCTCAGGTTTCGAAGGCCGATTTGTTGGCTGGAAGGAGGGAAGACCCGTCTTTGGTTATTCACGCATCGGGCCAAATTTTTGTGGATGAGAAATTATTTTCGGCGCTTTCGCCGGAATTGGTTGCCCGTCTGTCCTCGTGGCGCGGCGGGCGGGCGCTTCATTTTCCGCCACCCGGGCGAATTTCCAGGCAGGCTTCGTTGCCCCAGGCGTGAAAAAACGCGAACTATACGTAACCAGAATACAAGAAAGCGCCGTAACCTTTGGGGATTGCGGCGCTATTTCGCTTTTGGTGCCGAAGGCCGGAGTCGAACCGGCACGCCCGGAAAGGCATCGGTTTTTGAGACCGACATGTCTACCTATTCCATCACTTCGGCGCAGTGTGGGCCAAATTATAGTGACTAAGTCGGGGCTGGTCAAGAAGTAAGGAGGCGTTTTGGCGCCGGGGACAAAAGGATTTTGCAAATCCCCGCACCGGCTCCCGGCAGGGTCGGCGCCGGCGCAATCAGCGGCGGCCGCGGCGCTGGAACTGGATGACCGCCTGGTTGTGCTCGCGGAGGGTTGTGGAGAAGACATGGGTGCCGTCGTTGCGGGAAACGAAAAAGAGATAGTCGACGGCGGCCGGGCGGACGGCGGCGTTGAGGGCGTCGCTGCCGGGATTGGCGATGGGTCCGGGAGGAAGTCCAGGGTTCTGATAGGTGTTGTAGGGGGTGGGCGTGTTGAGGTGGCGGCGGGTGAGATTGCCGTCGAAATCGGCGATGGCGTAGATCACCGTCGGGTCGGCCTGCAAGGGCATGCCTTTTTTCAGCCGGTTGTGAAAGACCGCGGAGATCAGGGGCATCTCTTCCACACGGCCGCTTTCCTTCTGGATGATGGAGGCCAGGGTCACCCACTGGTGGAGGCTCAGGCCCAGGTCGGCGGCGGCCTTTTTCATCTCTTCCGTGAGCCGGGAGTGAAACTCCCGCACCATGTTTTCCAGCAGCCGTTCCAGAGGGAAATCCTCGGGGAAGGTGTAGGTGGAGGGGAAGAGATACCCTTCCAGGCTGGGCACGTTCATCCCCAGTTTTCGGATAAAGGCGGCCTCCTTCACCAGGTTGAGAACGGCGGCCTCTCTTTGCGGGTCGTCGGCGCCGATGCGGCGGGCGATTTCCGCCGCCGTCCATCCTTCGGGGATGGTCAGGCGTTCCTGCAGAATGTCGCCGGCGACCAGTCGATCGAGGACTTGCTGCGGGGCGGCTTCCCCTTCAAAGAGGTAGCGGCCGGCCTTGACGCGGGTGGCGTTTCCCTGCCAGAGGGCGAGGATCCTCAACTTGCGGGCGCTGGTGACGATTCCTTCCCGTTCCAGCATGCGCGCCGCCTGATTGAAGCCGGTGCCGCTGGGGATGGCGACGATGGTCGCTTGCGGCGGAGCGACCGGCACGGTGAGAAAGCGGTGGGCCTCGGCGGCGAGAAGGAGCAGGGCGGCCAGCGGTACCAGTACTGTCCCTGTCAGAATGGCCGTGATTCTGGACATGGCGACCGTTACAGTTTCAGTTTTGTTTCCGTCCCCCGGGCGATGCGCTCGATGTTTTCCCGGTGACGGTAGATGACGATCAGGCCGATCAGCAGAGCGGCGAAGAAGAGGGGGAGGGATTTGAGGTGCATGAAGATCAACAGCGGCATCACGCAGGCGGCCGAGATGGAACCCATGGAGACGTAGCGGGATTTCCAGACGATGAAGACGAAGAGCAGCAGCACCTCGAGGACGGCGAGGGGACTCAACACGAGGAAGATTCCCAGGGCCGTGGCCACCCCTTTGCCCCCCTTGAAGCGAAGATAGACCGGGTAGCAGTGGCCGAGGAACAGGGCCAGGGCGAGAAGACCGGCCTGGGCCTCGTTCAGAGGAAAATGGCGCCAGGCGAGGTAGAGGGGGAGGGCTCCCTTGAGCATGTCGAGAACCAGGGTGAGGACGCCCAGCTTGCGTCCCGCCGTCCGGTAGACGTTGGTGGCGCCGATGTTGCCGCTGCCGCTTCGGCGGATGTCGCCGGTGCCGGCGGCGCGGGTGAGGAGCAGACCGAAGGGAATGGCGCCGATCAGGTAACCGATCAGGAGAAGGGTCAGGAACGGAAACGGGGCCATGACGCCTTTCATCAAGAAAAAAAGCGGCTTGCGCCGCTTTGTTTTGTGAATGGTCGGGATGACTGGATTTGAACCAGCGGCCCCTTGCTCCCGAAGCAAGTGCGCTACCAGGCTGCGCTACATCCCGAGGTGACACGAACCATTCTTCTATCACAGGTGATGGGCGGATGGCAAGATTTTTGGTTTTTTCACGTTTGCCGTCGAAACCGCTGGCGAGTCGGGTCGGAATCGATCAATGGAAACTTCCCAGGGCGTAAACGCCCTGGGTATCCATTCTCATTTTCCGGGAAGCTGGTAGAATCTTTCGAACGGCCGTTTCCCTGTCCGGGCGCGGACCCGGTCACCCAATTTGCCGAGGAGGCTTCCATGAGCACCGACACTTTTACCCTGACCGACAACCAGACCGGCGCAAGCTGGACCTTCCCCGTCGTGGCCGGAACCCAGGGGCCCGACGCCATCGACATCCGGACGCTGTATGCCGAGACCGGTTACCTGACCCTCGATCCCGGTTTCTCTTCGACGGCGAGCTGCGCCTCGGCCATCACCTTCATCGATGGCGATAAGGGGATCCTTCAGTACCGCGGCTACGATATCCGCGACCTGGCCGAGCATGCCACCTTTCTGGAAGTGGCCTACGCCCTGCTTTACGGCGATCTCCCCAACCTGGAGGAAAAACGGAAATTCGAAAAGGACATCACTCACCACACCATGGTTCATGAGCAGATCCATTCCTTCTTCCGGGGGTTCCGCCGGGATGCCCATCCCATGGCGGTCATGTGCGGGGTGGTCGGGGCGCTGTCGGCTTTCTACCACGATTCCCTGGATATCCGGGACTCCCGCCAGCGGGAGATCTCCGCCCACCGGCTGATTGCCAAGATCCCGACCCTGGCGGCCATGAGCCTCAAGTACATGCTCGGCCAACCCTTTGTCTACCCCCGCAACGATCTGAATTACGCGGAAAATTTCCTGCGCATGTGTTTCTCCGTCCCCGCCGAGGACTACCGGGCGAGCGCCGCCATGGCCCGGGCCATGGACAAGATCCTCATCCTCCACGCCGACCACGAGCAGAACGCCTCGACCTCTACCGTGCGCCTGGCCGGGTCTTCCCAGGCCAACCCCTTCGCCTGCATCGCCTCCGGCATCGCTTCTCTCTGGGGCCCGGCCCACGGCGGCGCCAACCAGGCGGTCCTCAACATGCTCCAAGAGATCGGCCATGTGAAAAATATTTCCACATTCCTCGCCAAGGCCAAAGACAAGGACGACCCTTTCCGGCTGATGGGTTTCGGGCACCGGGTCTACAAAAATTACGATCCCCGGGCGGCGGTCCTCAAGAGTTCCTGCGACGCCGTGCTCGACGAGCTGGGGGTGGCCGATCCGCTCCTCGACCTGGCCAGGGAACTGGAGCGCATCGCCCTGGAGGACGAATATTTCATCGACCGGAAACTGTTTCCCAACGTCGACTTCTATTCGGGGATCATCCTCAAGGCGCTGGGCTTTCCCAGCGAAATGTTTACCGTTCTCTTCGCCGTGGCGCGGACCGTCGGCTGGATCTCCCAGTGGAAGGAGATGGTGGAACAGCCCGATCACCGCATCGGCCGCCCCCGCCAGGTCTATATCGGGCAGACCTGCCGTCCCGTGTTGCCGCTGGCCGAACGGCCGCAGCGGAAACCCCAGGCCATCCGCCAGCAGGAAGGATGAAAACCGGTGACCGCTTCTATTACACATTTCAGGCATTGCCTGAAATGTGTAATAGAAGGATAGCCTAAAATTTTTATTGCAAAAAGAGTATTTCCGGGATGGTTGGATTCAAGCGGGTCGGCCACTCGTTGTTTTGGGGCGTTGACTTCGCGGGCACCATCGACTTATCATCAGCAGAGAAACCCAATACCCTTTGTTATTTCATATTTTTATCCATGGCGCCGTGGTTCCGGGCTTATGGGTCAAATTCCCCGTCGGGAAGGGGACGGACCGGGGCGGCTCGAAGAAAGAAAAACGATGGCTATTCTTCCCATTCGTCATTATCCCGATGACGTGCTGCGCAAACAGGTTCCCCTGGAAAAAGAAATCGATCAGCGCCTGATCGACCTGGCCGGGGATATGGCTGAAACCATGTACGCCGCGCCGGGCGTCGGCCTGGCCGCCCCCCAGGTGGGGGAATCGCGGCGGCTGATCGTCCTCGACTGCAATCCCAAGGACTCCCCGCGGCTGATCACGGCGGTCAACCCGGAAATCATCCTCCGTGACGGCGAGTGTTACGAGGAGGAAGGGTGCCTTTCGGTGCCCGGATACTACAGCCAGGTGACCCGCAGTTCCCGCATCAAGGTGCGTTTTCTCGACCTGAAGGGAAAAGAGGTGACCCTGGACTGCGCCGGTCTGCTGGCGGTTTGTTTCCAGCACGAAATCGACCATCTGGACGGTGTGCTGTTCATCGATCATCTCTCCTCCCTGAAAAAATCCATGTTCCGCCGCAAGTACAAGAAGCTTCAAGCCCAGCAGGAAGAGCGGATGTGATGGAGCCGGCCGCAATCCCCACCGTCTTCATGGGCACCCCCGAGTTCGCCGTTCCCGCCCTGCGCACCCTGGCGGAACTGGGGATGCCGGTCAAGGCGGTCTTCACTCAGCCCGACCGTCCCAAGGGCCGCGGACAGGTGTTGACGCCGCCGCCGGTCAAGGTGCTGGCCGCGGAGTTGGGCATTCCGGTGCTCCAGCCCGTTAAGCTCCGCGACCCGGAAATGGTGGCCAAACTGAAGGCAATCGCCCCGGATCTGGTCGTGGTGGCGGCCTACGGGCAGATTTTGCCCAAAAGCGTTCTCGAGATCCCCCGCTTCGGCTGCATCAACGTCCACGCTTCGCTGCTGCCCCGCTTCCGCGGGGCCTCGCCCATCAACAAGGCGATCATGGAGGGGGAGAGGGAGACGGGGATCACCACCATGCTCATGGACGCGGGGCTCGACACCGGCGCCATGCTGGTCAGGAAGACGACGCCCATCGGTTTCGAGGAGACGGCGGGGGATCTGCACGACCGCCTCGCTCTTCTCGGCGGCGAGGCGCTGCGGGAAACCATCCACTTGCTGTGCCGCGGAGAACTGCATCCCGAGCCGCAGAACGACGCCGGGAGCAGTTACGCTCCGCTGCTGAAAAAAGAGGACGGCCTCATCGACTGGAGCGCCCCGGCGCGCCGCATCCACGATCAGGTGCGCGGCCTCGATCCCTGGCCGGGGGCCTTCACCCTGTGGCGGGGAACCCCGCTGAAGATCTTCCGCACCCGGCCCGTCGCCGACGATCGGGGGGGCGAGCCGGGAATGGTCGCCGTGGTCGGCGAAGAGGGATTGCTGGTTTTCTGCGGCAGTGACGCCCTGCTGGTTCGCGAGGTGCAACTGCCGGGGCGCAAGCGGCTGCCGGTGGCGGAATTTCTGCACGGCCGCTCCTTTGCCGTCGGTGAACTTCTGGGACAATGATCCGGTGATTTCATCCCCTTCCGCGAGAGACTCCAAGGGAGGAAACGGCCTCCTGCTGCTTTTGCTGGCCGCGGTGCTGGTCGTCTTTCCCCTGCTGGCCTACCTGGCCTGGTATCTGCCCAGCGTCGGCCTGGTCCACATCCATCCCCTGCTGCCCTGGCTGGCCGCGCTGATCATCGGCGGCGCGGCGCTCTTCCTCTGCTTCGGCCTGACCCTGCTGCTGCTGACGCTGGTGACGGGACGGGATCTGTTCCTCAGCGATTTCCTGCGCCGTATCACCGTTAAATACCTGGTGCCGGGGATTCTGGGCCTGGGGCACCTGCTGCGTTGCGACCGGGAGCGGCTCCAGCAGTCCTTCATCGCTTTCAACAATCAACTGGTGCGGGCCGCTCTGCAGCCAGTGCCGGCGCGGGAGGTGATGATCCTCCTTCCCCATTGTCTGCAGCGGGCCGACTGTCCGGTGCGCATCACCGAGGATTTAGGCCGGTGCCGGCGCTGCGGCCGCTGCGCCGTCATGGAGCTGATCGATCTCGCTCAGAGGAAGGGGGTCGACCTGGCGGTGGTGACCGGCGGTACCCTGGCCCGCAAGGTGATCGCCCAGCGCCGGCCGAAACTGATCGTGGCGGTGGCCTGCGAGCGGGATCTGGCGTCCGGCATCCGTGACGCCTGGCCGCTGCCGGTGATCGGCGTGACCAACGAAAGGCCCGAGGGACCCTGTGTCAACACCCGTGTCGACGTGGCCCGGGTGGCGCGCATTCTGGAAGAGCAAATCCTTTCCGGAATCCCTTGATTTTTAAACGGGAAACGTTATTTTAGATAAGCCAGCCAACGAGTGGAAACAACGTTGAACCGTCGACGAAAGAGGTGGAATAAATGAATACGATGCGTACCCTGATGCTGATGCTGCTGTTGACCGTGATTCTGGTGATGGTCGGCGGCGCCGTGGGCGGCCGAGGCGGCGCCCTCATCGCCCTGATTCTGGCCGGGGTCATGAATCTCGGCTCCTACTGGTTTTCCGACAAGATCGTCCTGCGCATGTACCGCGGCC
>JAAYDE010000105.1 GCA_012729375.1 Deltaproteobacteria bacterium
GAAGGGGCCGTTTCTCCCCCCTCGGCAGCCGCTTCGGAAGCCGATTCCCTTCCCCCCGCCAACCCCATTCTGGCCGCCCGCAGCGCCACTGTTTTTATTAAAACGCCCTGGGGCCAGGGCTCAGGCTTCATTGTTGACGAGCAGGGGCACATCGTCACCAACCGCCATGTGGTCCAGTTCGATCAGGGAAAGTTGAAGGATTTTCGGTCCAGGATCGAGCAGCTGGAAAACGCCCTCAAAAAGGAACAGGAAGACATCAGGACCCTGGAAGAAAGGCTTTCCCGGGCAAGGGATCAAAACCTGCAACGAAAGATAGAGAAGGATCTCCGCACCCGCCGGGAGCAATACCGCAAGCATGACGAAGTCTATCTGAAGTTTTTGGAACAGCGCCGCAAAATCGAATACTCAGACTATCCGGCGGCGATCAGGGTCACCCTGATCAACGGTCAGGAACATACGGCGTCCGCTGTAGACTATAGCAACCGATACGATCTCGCCTTGCTGACCATCGACGGCCAGCCATTGCCGCCGATCAAGCCCAACTTCAACCGTCTCCCCCCCGGCACCAAGGTCTATTCCATCGGCAATCCTTCCGGCCTGCAGCACACCGTCACCGCCGGAATCATCTCCGCCTACCGCAGCTACCAGGAAACCGGCACCGTCATTCAGACCGACGCGCCGATCAATCCCGGCAACAGCGGCGGTCCGCTGGTCGATGAAATGGGGCGGGTCCTCGGCGTCAATACGGCCATCCTCAACAATACCCAGGGGATCGGCTTCGCCATCTCGATCGGGGATGTGTGGGAGGAATTCGCCGGAGAAATTTCCCCATGACCGGCACAGCCGTCAGTCACTCTTCATAGATCATTCTGCGCGTCATCCCGCCATCGACGACAAAGTTCTGGCCGGTGATGAAACCGGCGTCCGCCGAAAGCAAGAAAGCCGCCAGGGCGGCGACATCCCCCGGCGTGCCCACTCTGCCGGCAGGATGCTGCCGGTGGTCGATTTCCCGCAGTTCAACGGGATGACGAGCGACGCGCTTCTTCCAGCAGCTCACGTCGATCCAGCCGGGGCTGATGGCGTTGACGCGGATCTCCGGCCCCAGACTCATCGCCAAGGCATGGGTCAGAGCGACCAGCCCTCCCTTACTGGCGGCGTAGCTTTCCGTGTCGGGTTCCGACTGCAGGGCCCGTGTTGAGGCGATGTTGATGATGCTTCCCCGGCTCCGCCGCAGATGGGGCACGGCATGTTTTACGGTAAGGAAGGCGCCGGTGAGATTGATGTCGATGACCTGCCGCCAAGCTTCGAGACTCAGTTTTTCCACCGCCAGCCGCGGGGGATCGGCCCAGGCGGCGTTGTTGATCAGGCCGTCGAGGCGGCCGAAGCGGGCCACCGTCTCGCCGATGCTGGCTGCCACCGCCGCCTCCTCACGTACATCGGTGGAAAAAAAGAGCAGCGGACCGATGGACCTCAGTTCCGCGACGCACTCCCGCCCGGCTTCGTCGTCAATGTCGGTTATGGCCACCCCGTAGCCACGGCGCAACAGTTCCAAGGCAATCCCCTTGCCTATCCCCTGGGCGCCGCCGGTAATGTAGGCGACTCGACAATCTGCCATGGTCCCCTTCCTTTCATAAGCCGAGGCCAACCCCCTGGGCAACGGGTAACGCTGAGATCTTTTGCCCGCCAATGGGGAATCCCGATTTTTCAGGATGAAGCCGGATCGGCATCGATTTGACGCCTTTTTTTAAAAAACCAGACCCGAATCGACGGTGCGCCCACGAAACCATCCTCCTGTTTCCGTTTACGGCTTTTCCTTTTCCTTAAGCATCCGCCGGATCTTGACCGGCCGCCATAAGCCACCGCGGGAAAAGGCCTCCCATCCCCACTGCAGCCACCGCAAAAGAGCCATGGCCAGCCACAAAGCCCAGGCCAGCATGAGCAGCCGGTAGACCATCATGGGGACGCTCAGCACCCAGGCCTGAGGAAGGATTTCAGCGGCCCGGTCCTGATACCACAGAAGACGGCTCGCGGAAGAGCCATTGCCGGCGATCTGCATATGGGGAAAGCCCAGAAGCCCTTGCTGAACCGAAACCAGCAGCGACAGGAGGGCGAAACCGGTCCAGATCGCCAGGCCGATCTGCATGAAGTTGAAGGCCCAGTCCCTGTCGTCCAGAGTAAGCCAGCTGCGTACGCCGAGGGCGAGCAGCCAGCCGACCACCACCAGGGCGTTGACCGCTTCCAGTTGGGTCAGACCGATTCCCAAAAGCAGCCAGTGATGGAATTTCAGGGGAGTCAGAGCGCTCCATCCCAGGCCGAAAGCGATGGGGACAAGTAGCAGCAGCACCCCCCAGAAAAGGACCGCCGGACCCAGCCGTGGTCCGCCGGCAAACAGCACCCAGCGATCGCCGGGCATTTCCAGATGGATCCGCCCATTGACGCTTGCCGTTCCCAGGTTGACAAGGGGGGTATGGTACAGGGACACGACCCCCTGGGGAGTCATCCAGCTCAGGTCGATTTCTCTTTTGCCGGGGGTCAGCGGCAGCGTCACTTGGCGCCCCTCCTGGCGAATCGGCTGGGGCCTGCCGTCGATGAACACGCCTTGAAGTTCGGCCTGCTCGGGCAGGGTCAGGGCCTGTTCGCCCCCCTGACTGCTGCGCAGTTGCAACTTCAAGCTGGCTTCCGTGGCCCTTTTCCCCGGTTTTATGGTCAGGGCGCTGTCATCGATGGTCAGGGTCTGTCTGCCCACGCCCTGCGGGCGCGAAATGAGGAGATGGACTTCCTCCCCCGGCCAGGGACGCCACTCGGGCAGCCAGTTCCCGGCCGAATCCTGATGATGGATGACGGAAATCCCCTGCCATTCGACATGCCAGATGGGGCTGACATCGAGCTTCCAGCTCTCGCTCCACTGTTCCGCCGAAACGGCCTTGAGGTTCAGCCGCGGCGCAATGTCGAGGACCGAATTCCAGGCGATTTGGTTGACGCCGGCGGGAATGTTCAGGGTCACCGAGCCGTCAGCTGTCGCAATGCCTTCGCTGGTCACCGCTTCCCCGGGGAGCAGCGGAACACGGATCACGGTGGCGCTCCCGTCACCGAAAAGGCGGATTACCCTGGTGTCGACCTTCCATTGCAGGCCCAGTTTTAGGGTCCGCTCGACGCGGAAAAAGGGGGCCAGAGTCGCCGGCTCCAGAAAAGCCGACTGCTTTTCCCCGGTGCCGGCCAGCCGCCGCAGCTGTAGCTGCTGGGGAGGCCAGGCGCCGTCCAGTCCAGCCACCTCCCATCCCCGGCCGGAAAAAGCAACCTGCCTCGGCGCCAGGGGCAGGGGAAGAACCAGCGCTTCGTGGGGGGGCAGAAGTCCTTCCAGGGTCAGCCGGTGCCGCCCCGGCGTCACCGCCGTCCACAAGCGGCCGGCGGCATCGAGGTGAAGGGGCACGGGCTGACCGTTGCGACTAACCCGGTCGGGGATCCATTGATCCCTTGCTCCGGGGAGGGGAACGGCGACATGGGCTTCGGCATGGACTACCATGTCGAGACTCAGACGGTCGGCAGTGAAGGCCACATCGAGAGAATGGATTTCGGCACAGTGGGGGAAACATTCGGCCGGCTCCAGGAGGCGCTTCTGGAGCTGTTCGAGAATCTCCGGGCCGGGGATGGCGGCCGACGCCGGCACCGGCCCCATCGCCAGGCCGAAAGCCAGCAGAGGCAGCCAGCCGGCGCGGGGCACCAGGCGCCATTTCCCTTCTCCTCCTTTGCGCAGATCGAGAAACAGGCAAATCAAAAAACCCACCAGCGCCACCCGCAGAAAACTCAACAGCAGGTTGACCGCTGGTGACAGAAAGATCAGCTGCAGGGTCTGCGAGGCCTTGACCGGGCCGTTCCAGCGGATGGGAATTGACCGCCACCGCCATTGGGGCAGTCCCGGACCGGTCTGCACCTTGGCATCGGGGTCATGAAACAGCAACGGCTCCTCGGCTTTTTTCATCTGGGGCAAGGAAGAACGAGCCGGAGCACCCGCCGGCCTTGCGGCGCCGGCGTCCATGGCCTCCCCAATCAGTTCCGGG
Source organism: Deltaproteobacteria bacterium (assembly GCA_012729375.1). Classification (GTDB taxonomy): domain Bacteria; phylum Desulfobacterota; class Desulfuromonadia; order Desulfuromonadales; family JAAYDE01; genus JAAYDE01. The sequence goes on from JAAYDE010000105.1 coordinate 4,059, forward strand.
CTCTGGTTCTTCATGGAAACCAGCGCCGGCTTGACCCTTCGGGACGGCCCGAAGCTGCCATATTCCAATTCCAGTTGCGGAAAGATTCCGGAGCGGATCTGATGGACGGCAAAGGGCAGAAAAAATAACAGCAATGCCGCCAGTGCGACATTCCGATAAAGGCCGGCAGCGGTTCTGGCGCGCCCGGCGGGAAGTACCCGGACCAGGGCGACGGCAGCCAGCAAATGCAGCCAGACCCAGCGCGGCGCGCCCGGCTCGTGATAGGAGAGAGCGAGGGCCAGCAAAGCCAAAACCGCACAGGGCCACCCCCGGATCCTGCCGGCGGCCAGGGCGATCAACAACACCACAAAGAGATCAAAGAGACTCCATTGGCTGAACCAGGTTCCGGGAACCGCATCGGCGCCTGCGGCATAAAGCAGCCGATACCCCGGCGGCAGGTTCAGCGTCGTCTGGACGCTGACAAAATCGGCATTCCAGCCGGTTGCGGAAAGGGTGCCCCCCCGTTTTTCCAGGCGGCTGTCGGCAACCAGGTTCAGGTGGCCGCGGCGCACCTCGACCCCGGCGCCGGAGCCCTCTTCATCCCGGGTGATGAAACGGTCGACACCGTCGATGGCCACCCGGCCGAGATCGGCCGGAGGCAACAGCTGCAAACGCCAGCCGCGGGTCATGGAACCGGTGATGTGATCCTGCATGGTAAATCCACAGCCATTGAAATCGAGCCACAGGGTGCGCTGTAGGGCAAGCTGATCCGGTGCCGGCTCGGGATCGCCGCGGCGTTTTTCCGTCAGCGTCAGGGTCTCCTGGGGACGAATCAGAAAAGCGGGAAAAGCGGACCAGGCGCCGGGCAGCTGGGTCTGCTTGGGGTCGATGGGGGTCAGTCCCACCGGGGAGACGAGGCGCAGGTGAGGCCGGGCCTCAAAGGACCAGATTTCCTCCCCCGGCCAGGATTCCTGGGGATGTTCCATCGTCAGGCGGGTCAAAGGGCCCTGGTGGCGGGCAATGATCTCCACCGCCCAGCGTCCCGGACGGGCCTGAATGCGCGGCCGGCCGTCGGCCTCCAGGCGGATCGGCAGCGGGCTCTGCAGGGAGGCAGCAAGAAAACCCGCCGGCAGGGCCTTGCCGAGCACCACCTCCCGTGATCGGCCGCTGACATCGAGGACCAACCGCGTGGTCAGCACCACGGGGATCTCATCGGTCAGTTTGCGGAAAACCTGGATCTGCAGGCGATCTTCGAGAACGGCTTCCCGGTCCTGGCCGGCCCGCAGCCAAAGCCGCCCATCCTTGCCAATCCGCGGCGCGGCCTTTTTTCCCTCCACGACAAGGCGGATCAGACCGGCGGCGGCCGGGACGGCCAAGGCGTCAGGCAGCCGGTCCCAGGAGAAAC
>JAAYDE010000013.1 GCA_012729375.1 Deltaproteobacteria bacterium
CAGGATTTTCTTCCCCTACTCAAAAGTGATCACATTGTGACCAAAAAGTGCCTCGCTGTCTTTCAGTATCTCCCCGCCGGCGGCCACACCCATTTCCCGGGGCAAACGAATGACGGTTTCGCTGTGTTCGGGGATCACCACATGGACGAGTGACTCACAGTTTCCCCGGTGCCGGGAGATGACCTCGCGGAAATTTTGCAGCATCTCCTCATCCACCGTCGCCGCGTTCAGCCGGAAATGCACCCGCCGCGTTTCCCGCTTCTGGTATTCCTCGAGGAGGATGATTTCGTTGGCGATCAGCTTGCAGCTTTCGTCGCTGACATCGAGCACCCCCTTGACCAGCAGCGGCTCCTCCCCGTGCAACTCCTCGAAACATTTCTTGTAAAGTTCGGGAAAGACAAGGATCTCGGCGGCACCGCCGAGATCCTCCAGGGAGAAGAAGGCCATGCGCTCCCCCTTCTTGGTCATTTTCTCCTGCAGCCCGGTCACAATGCCGCAGAGGGTCACCTCGGCCCGGTCTCCGCGCTCCTTGAGGGCGGCGGTTTCACAGGTGGCGTAGCGTTTGACCGCCGCTTCATGACGGGCCATGGGGTGGCCGGTGATATAGAAGCCGAGGGCTTCCTTCTCATAGGCAAGCTTGATCTTCTCCGGCCATTCGTCCATCTCGGGAAGCCGGTTGTAGCCCTGCCCGTTGCTGGCGACGATGACCGAGGATGCGAACAGGGAAACCTGTCCCTGCTCCCTTTCCCGCTGCGCCTTCTGGCCCAGTTCCATGGCGTTCTCCAGGGCGGCCAGCTGCTGGGCGCGGTGGCCGGGAAGAGAGTCGAAAGCGCCGCACTTGATCAGGGCTTCGCCCACCTTCTTGTTGACCTTGCGCAGATCGACCCGCTCGCAGAAATCGTAGAGGGAGACAAAAGGTTTTTCCCGCCGCGGCTCCAGAACCGCTTCCAGAGCGGCGCCGCCGACCCCTTTGACGGCGCCGAGGCCGAAGCGGATGGCGTTTTCGCAAACGGTGAAGGAGCTGTCCGACTGGTTGATGTCGGGAGGGAGCACGGCGATTCCCATAGAACGCAGTTCGGCGATGTTCTTGATCACCTTGTCCGTCGACTCCATGTCCTCGGTGAGCAGGGCGGCCATGAATTCCACCGGATAGTGGGCCTTGAGATAGGCCGTCTGATAGGCGATCAGGGCGTAGGCCGCCGAGTGGGACTTGTTGAACCCGTACTCGGCGAACTTTTCCATGAGTGAGAAAACGGCCTCGGCCTTCTTGGCGTTGAGCCGGTTTGCGGCCGCCCCCTTGAGGAACTTGTCGCGCTCCTTGGCCATCTCTTCGGCCTTCTTTTTGCCCATGGCGCGGCGCAGGATGTCAGCACCGCCGAGGGTGTAGTTGGCGAGGATGCGGGAGACGAGCATGACCTGTTCCTGATAAAGGATGACGCCGTAGGTATCCTTGAGAACCGACTCCAGCTGGGGGAAATCATAGGTGATCGCCTTCTTGCCGTGTTTGCGCTGGATGAAATCCTCGACCATCCCCGAACCCAGAGGGCCGGGGCGGTAAAGGGCGACCAGGGCGATGATATCCTCGAAGCAGTTGGGCTTTAGCTTGATCAGCAGTTCCTTCATGCCCGACGATTCGAGCTGGAAAACCCCCGTCGTCTCGCCGGCGGAAAGCAGGCGGAAGGTGTCCGGATCGTCGTCAGGAATCATCCCCAGATCGAAGTCGGCCTGCCGCCCGCTGCGAATCAGGCGAATGGCGCTGTTGATCACGGTCAGCGTCTTGAGGCCGAGGAAGTCGAACTTGACCAGGCCGATCTTTTCCACGAAGCCCATGGCGAACTGGGTGACCTGCCCCCCCGACTTGGGGTCGATGTAGAGGGGAAGATGCTCCTCCAGGGGGTTGGGGGTGACGACCACGCCGGCGGCGTGGGTCGAGGCGTGGCGATGCAGCCCCTCCAGGGCCGAGGCCACCTCGAAGAGCTTCTTGCAGCGCGGCTCCTTGTCGATGGCCTCGCGCAGCCGCGGTTCCTCCTTGAGTGCTTTTTCCAGGGTGATGTTGAGTTGCGGCGGCACCAGCTTGGCGATCCGGTCCACCTCGGCGTAGGGCATGCTGAGGGCCCGCCCCACGTCGCGGATCGCCCCCCGCGCCTGCATGGTGCCGAAGGTGATGATCTGGGCGACCTTGTCGCGCCCGTACTTTTCCTGGACATAGCGGATCACTTCCTCGCGGCCGTGGATGCAGAAGTCGACGTCGATATCGGGCATGGAAATCCGCTCTGGGTTGAGGAAGCGCTCAAAGAGAAGCTGGTAGCGGATGGGATCGATGTCGGTGATGCGCAGGGCGTAGGCGACGAGGCTGCCGGCCGCGCTGCCGCGCCCGGGACCGACGGGAATGCCGTGATCCTTGGCCCAGTTGATGAAGTCGGCGACGATCAGGAAATAGCCGGGAAAACCCATCTGGATAATGCAGGCAAGCTCTTCCGTCAGGCGCTTCCGGTAGGTCTCCTCCTCCCCGCCGGCAAAGGTGGGACGCACCTTGCGGATTTCGTTGATCCGCTCCTCCAGGCCCTTTTGCGCCTTGGCCTCGAGGATCTCCTCGAGGGTCTGGTCGGCCGGCTTTTCATACTGGGGGAAATGATAGCTGCCCAGGGGGATCTCCAGGTCACAGCGTTCGGCGATCTTCACCGTGTTGTCGAGGGCCTCGGGGAGATCGGCGAAAAGCTCGCGCATCTCCCGGGGCGAGCGGAAGTAGAAGCCGTCGTTCTGAAAACGCATCCGCTCTTCATCCTCCATGGTCTTGCCGGTCTGGATACAGAGCAGAACCTCGTGGGCGTAGGCGTCCCGGCGGTCGAGATAGTGGCAGTCGTTGGTGGCCACCAGGGGCAGGCCGAGGTCCGCGGAAATGCGGATCAGTTCGTCGTTGACGATCTGCTGCTCGGGGATCTCGTTGCGCTGCACTTCCAGGAAGAAACGGCCGTCGTCGAAGACTTCGGCCATCTCGACGGCCCGCTGCCGGGCCGCCTCGGGCCGCTTGCCGAGGATCAGGTCGGGGATCTCCCCACCCAGGCAGGCGGTCAGCGCGATGAGGCCCCGGTTCTTTTCCCTGAGCAGACCCCAGTCGATGCGGGGACGGTAATAGAAGCCTTCCCGGTAGGCGGCGGAAACCAGCGAACAGAGGTTCTGGTAGCCGGTGTAGTCCTGGCAGAGCAGCAGCAGGTGAAAGGAGGCCTCGGCCGAGCGGCGGGTCTTGGTGCGGTCGAAACGGGATTCGGGAGCGACGTAGACCTCGCAGCCGATGATCGGCTTGAGTCCTGCCTTTTTGACCTGGAGATAGAAGTCGACGACGCCGAACATGTTGCCGTGATCGGTGATCGCCAAAGCCGGAACCTGGTACTCCCGGGCCCGTTCCACCAGCCGGTCGATCTTGATGGCGCCGTCCAACAGGCTGTATTCAGTATGCAAGTGCAAGTGGACAAATGAGGATTGGGACATCATGAAACCTTCGGCGACGGTTCGCCTTTAGCGGCACCGGAAAGCGGTGACTGATAATTGGTGACTGGTGTTTTTAATTGGATTTCGGCCGTTCACCGGTCACGGTTCCTTTCCTGCCGGCCGGCAGCCAGGAGCCGACGGCTGCCCGCGGCCAAACAGGCTCAAACAGGCTCGTAGCTTCAGCGCAGAGCGTTCACCCCCATGGCCATCAGCATGCGGTTGAGACGGATCAGGGGCAGACCGACGAGGGCCGTGTAATCGTCCCCCTCCACCTTTTCCATGAGGGCGATCCCCAGCCCTTCGATCTTGAAGGAGCCGGCGCAATCATAGGGGCGTTCCCGCAGCAGATAGGAGCGGATCTCGGCATCGCTGAGATCGCGGAAGGTGACGGCGGTGACGGCGAAATCGGTCAGCGATCTGTTTTCGGCCTGGTCGTAGACGGCGATGCCGGTATAGAAAAGACTCTTTCTGCCCGCCATTGCGGCCAGCTGGCTGCGGGCGGCCTCGAATCCGCCGGGCTTGCCCACCATGGCGCCGCGGGGGTTGACGAAAACCTGGTCGGCGCCGATGATCAGGGCGTCGGGATAAAAATCGGCGAGGCTTTGGGCTTTGCCAAGGGCCAGATGTCTGACGAGAAGTTCCGGGGCGACCCCCTGATCGACCACTTCCTCATAACGGGGCGAGGCGGTCTCGAAAGGGATGCCGAGACGTTCCAGCAGCTCCCGGCGGTAAGGGCTGGTGGAGGCGAGAACCAGGTTTTTCATCGGCGCCGAATCATCCTTGGCTTTAAGGCCGCCGGTAAAGGCGCGGCCGTCACTTTTCCTCGTTCTGGTAATAGGTGTATTTGTGGGCCTTGCCGCGCACCCGGTCGCAGGGGTACTTGACGGCGTTCTTGGCCAGTTTGTCGGCGACGGCCCCGGCCAGATCGAGACCCAGGGCGTTGGCCAGGGAGAAGGAATAGAGCAGAATGTCGGCCACCTCCGCGCCGATGTCGGCCCGTGTTTCCGCGGCGAGGCGGCGGGACTCCTCCACCGTCAGCCACTGGAAATGCTCCATCAGTTCCGCCGCCTCGATGGCGATGGACATGCTCAGGTTCTTGGGGGTGTGGAATTGCTCCCAGTCCCGCTCACGGACGAATTCGGCGGTACGTTCCTTGAGCTCCTGAAGCGTTGTCGTGGCGTCGTTCATTTTCCCTCTCCGGCGCAGGTTGCGGTCTGCTGAAAATCTACCAAATCGGCACCGTGGAAAGGAAGGGAAAACTTGCCGGAACGAAAGGGGCGTCCACCAACTCCCTGTTGACCGGCCGGCATATCCTGCGTTATATCAAAAAGAGGCGGCCCTACCGGAAACCCTGCCTCCGCAAACCCTGCCGCCGTAAAGGTTACCATGAGCGACGACAAATGCCTGCGCTGCGGGCAATGCTGCTACATGCCGGACGCCGCCGGCAACATGACGGCGACCCCCTGCCGCTACCTTCGTTTCAATGGCGACGGCACCACCTTCTGCGCGATCTACGAAAACAGGATCGGCACCCGCCTCGCCCCCAACGTGGTCTGCGGACTGCGGAGCAGGGACCGCTTCGACTACGAAGGCTGCCCCTACAACACCGGCGCCAAGCCGGTTTACCGGGTCGGCAGAAATGGCGTCCGGCGCATCTTTACAGCCGGGCCGCCGCCGGATTGCCACTGAATTCCGCCACCGCCTCGATAAAAGCCGCGATCCCGGCGGCGCCGACATCGCGGTGGGTCACCAGGCGCATGCGCGGGGCCGGGGTCACCAACATATCCTTTCCCTGCAGATAAACGGCGAGTTCCTCGGCAACCCGCGCCGGCAGGGAGACGAAAACCATGTTGGTCTGCACCTCCTCGACCCGCAGCAAGCCGTTGCCGGCGCGGTCCAGACCGGCGGCCAGCAGGGCGGCGTTGTCATGATCCTCCTTGAGGCGCTCGACCATGGTGGTGAGGGCGATGATGCCGGCGGCGGCCAGCACCCCGGCCTGGCGCATGCCGCCGCCGAGTACCTTGCGCCAGCGCCGCGCCCTGGCAATGAAGGGACGACTGCCGCAGAGCAGCGACCCCACCGGCGCGCAGAGCCCTTTGGAGAGGCACACCGACACGGAATCGAAGTGGCGGGCGATCCTTTTCACATCCACCTCGAGGGCCACCGCCGCGTTGAAGATCCGCGCCCCGTCCAGATGGAGAGCCAGTTTTCGGGCCCGGGCGAAGGATTCGGCGCGGGCCAGGTAAGGCAGGGGAAGGACCTTCCCCGCCTGGGTGTTTTCCAGGCATAAAAGCCGCGTTCTGGCGAAATGGACGTCGTCGGTCTTGACCGCCCGCGCCGCCCGCTCGAGGTCGATGGTGCCGTCGGCCTCGAACTCCAGCGGCTGGGGCTGGATGCTGCCCAGCACCGCCGCCCCGCCCCCTTCGTACTTGTAGGTGTGGGCCTGCTGACCGACCAGATACTCGTCCCCCCGCTCGCAGTGGGACATGAGGGCGGCCAGGTTGCTCTGGGTGCCGGTGGCGAGAAAAAGCGCCGCCTCGAAACCGAGCATTGCCGCCGCCGTTTCCTGGAGGCGGTTGACCGTCGGGTCCTCGCCGTAGACGTCATCCCCCACCTCGGCCGCGGCCATCGCTGCGCGCATCGCTGGCGTCGGCCGGGTTACCGTATCACTTCGCAGATCGATCAATCTTTGTCTCCTCTCTGTGGATTTTTGCCTTCAACACCGCAAAACTTGACATTCAACCTCTCCTCCCCCACAATTTCCCCCCATGAAACGATATTTTCTCGCCGACGCCCACCTGAAGGACCCGGGGGACCGCAACTACCGTCATCTTTTGGACTTTCTCCGCTCCCTGGAGAAGGAGCCCTGCGAACTCATCCTGCTGGGGGATATCTTCGAATTCTGGATGGGCTACCGCCATGTTCTCTTCGCCCCCTATGTACCCCTTCTGGAACAATTGCGCCGCCTGCGGGAACGGGGCACGGAAATCGTATTCGTGGAAGGAAACCACGATTTCCGCATGGGACCCTATTTTACCGAGACGCTGGGATGCACCGTCTTTTCCGGTGACGGGGTTCTGGAACGGGACGGGCGCCGCCTGCACATCTCCCACGGGGATCTGGTGGACGAAGAGGATGTCCCCTACCGTCTGCTGCGCGCTTTCCTGCGCTGCCCGCTGTTTTACGCCGCCTTCCGCGTTTTTCCCCCCGACTGGGCGTGGGCGATCGCCCGCCGGGCGGGACGGCGCAGCCGCAAAAAACGGGCCGCCAGGGAAAGACGCTGGGACCCGGAGAACCTGCTTCGGCGCCACGCCCGGCGCCGTTTCGCCGCCGGCGCCGACATCGTGATCAGCGGCCACTTTCATCTCCCTTGGCGGGAGCAAAGCGGAGCGGGAACCATCCTCTCCCTGGGGGACTGGATCAGCCAGTTTTCCTACGCCGTCATGGACCAGGGGCAAATCCTCTTGACCAGCTACGCCCCGGCCGGCGACCCGCCATCGTCTTTCGACCCCTGATTTGCCGTTACCGCCCCTCCTCCAGGGCCATGTCCTTCAGGGTCAGTCCCTGCAGCGCCTCCTTTTCAGCCTTTTCCAGCCAGGTCTCCAGACGATCGGCCTCCTTCCATTCCGCGGCTTCCAGACGCCGGGGCAAATCCCCCCCGCGGTTGCGGAAGGCATGAAGCAACTCGGCCACCGTCGTCGTTTCCGGCGGCCGGCCCGGCGTCAGAGGGCCCTCCTCGCCGCCCTCTTCCATGGCTTCGACCACAAAATTCAAGCGGAGCAGATCCTCCACAACCTCCTGACGCAGCCGTGGCGGCAAACCCAGATGACTCGCCAAGCGGGCGGAGGTCCAGGTCTCCTGCCCGTAAAAACCGCGGATGATCACCGCCATGATCGCCAGGGCCGCCTTTTCCCGGCAGATGAAACCGACCTCCCGTTCGGCGATCTCCCGGCGGATGCTGTCGATATTCTGCACCACGTAGGTGAGCACCACCCCCATCAGCACGATCAGCCACGAGGTATAGATCCACACCATGAGAATCGGCAGCGCCGCCATGGTGCCGTAGATGGCGTTGTAGCGGGCCACCCCCACCTGGGCGTAGACATAGCCCCATTGGGCCAGCTGCCACAGGGAGCCGCCGACGATGCCGCCGGTCAGCGCCGCGGAGATATGCACCTTGACGTTGGGCATGAAGATGTAGAGAAAGGTGAAAGCGGCCCACATCACCACGTAGGGAAGGACCTGAAACAGGGTCAGGATGACTTCGCCGACGTAGGCCATGTCAATGAGCCGCTGCAGAAAAGCGTGGCTCTGCAGGGTGGTGGTCATGGAGATGGCGGCGAAGAGGAACACCGGACCGACCACCAGCACCGACAGGTAGTCGGAGAAACGGCGCACCCAGGTGCGGGTTTCACGGACCACCCAGATGTGGTTGAAGCTCTGCTCGATGTTGGTGAGCATGGCCACCACCGTCAGCAGCAGGGCCACCAGTCCCACGGCCCCGAGGCGGCCGACGTTGGTATTGTTGATGTAGGTGATGATCTGGTGGACGATCTCCTCCGAGCCGACGGTGATCTGTTTGAGGATCACCCCTTCCAGAACCCCCTGCACCCCGAAGCCCTTGAGCACGGAAAACATCAGAGCCAGCAGAGGGACGATGGCGAGCAAAGTGGCATAGGTCAGGGCCGAGGCCCGCAGCAGGCAGCTGTCGTCGATGAATTTCCGGTAAACGACGAGGAGGATGCGCACCAGTTGCTTGACAAAACGAAGGATTCCAGGGGATTTGCCGCCGTCGCCTTCCCACAGCCCCCGTTCCAGATAGCGTCGGGTGCTGTTCCATAGATTTTTGATACTTTCTACGGCACTCATCCTCCTGGCCTTTCCAATTCTTTAAATAAGGCGGGCACGTATTCACTTTGCGGAAGAAGATATCTCCCCATCGGCAGTCTTTGGCCAGCGTCCCCTCCGGGCGGGAACACCTTTCTGACAAACAGCCCATTGACGGCGTCCAGCGCGGCGTTGACCACCTCCATGTCGAGGGCCGCCGCCCCGGAAAAGGCCGTCAGACCGCGAAGATTCAACGGGCAGCAGACCGCCTGGGGACCGTCTTCGCCCCGATAGAGAAGCGGCAGTCCATGGGTGCGGCAGAGGATCGGCCGCGCTTCATAAAGAAGGCAGGCCTGATTCTCCAGCAGCGGGCAGGGGCCATCCTCGGCAGCGGCCGCGGCCCGCCGGGAGACGGTGTCACGCTGGCCGGGGGGCAGTTTCCGCCAGGCCCCGCGCAAAGCCGCCCCTTCCACCGCAAACAGGGTCAGATGGCGGCAGCAGGCGTCGCATCCCCGGCGGCAGCGGAGATGATCGGCAAATTCCCGGTGGATGCGGGCGCTGAATTCGTCCACCCTGGCCACCAGGGCGCGATAATTGTCGAGACAGTCTCCGGTCATATACGATTCTCGGACCTCAGATGCCGAAAGCCCCCTTGATCCCATCGATGACATACTGGACGGCGATGAAGGCCATCAACAAACCCATGACCCTGGTCACCACCGTCATGCCCAGCTGGCCGATCAATTCGGCCAGGCGTTTTCCTTTCCAGAGGATGGCGAAAGTAACGGCAAAGACCAGAAAGGAACTGGCGAGCAGCAGCATCAGGCCGGTCAGGGTGTCGGTGCGCCCGGCGAACAGCAGCGCAGTGGCGATGGCCCCGGGACCGGTCAGCAAAGGGATGGCCAGGGGCGTCACCGAAACGTCCTCTTTCTCTTCGGCGAGCCGTTCTTCGCGGATGCTGGTTTCGGTGCGCGACTGACGGCCATAGAGCATCTCCAGGCCGATCAGAAAGAGCAATGCCCCCCCGCAGATGCGCACCGCCGAAGTGCCGATCCCCAGATAACCGAGGAGAAAACCGCCGCAGACCAGAAAAAAGGCTATCACCAGATAGGCGATGACGGAACCGCGCAGGGCCATGGCCTTGCGCTCTTGGGGAGTGCGGTTGGGAGTGATGGCCAAAAAGACCGGCAGGGCCAGCAGCGGATCGACAATGATGAATAGTTGGAAAAAAAAGTTGACGAACAGATCCTGAAAAAGATTCATTTCACCATCGCTCCATCGCCGCCGCTGAACTCCTCAACGGGCCACCCCAGGGTCTGCGGAGCGGCATCGAAGCGGCCCGGGTCGCCGACCAAAACGATGGTGAAGCGTTGCGGATCGAGGCGCCGCTGCGCCGCGGCCAGCACACCCGGCGCCGTCACCGCGGCGATCCGGTCCCGGTAGGTGCGCAGATAATCCTCCGGATAGTCGTAGAAATCGAGGCGCGCCTCGCGGGCGACGACGGTGTGGCTGTCTTCAAAGGCGAAGACAAAGGAGTTGATGAGGCTCTCCTGGGCAAGCCGCAGCTCCGCCTCGTCGACAGGACTGCTTCTCAATCCCTCGATGATGGAACGGATCAGGCGAATCACCTCGAGGGTGGCGTCGGCGCGGGTTTCGCACCCCACCCAGAAGAGCCCCGGCAGCCGCCGCCCCACCTGGAAATGGGAGTAGACCGAGTAGGCGAGGCCGCGATCGGAGCGGATCTGGCGCATCAGCCGGGAATTGAACCCGCCGCCGCCGAGAATGAAATCGAGCACCAGGGCGTCGAAAAGATCGGGGGCATCCTTGTCAATGCCGAGGTCGCCCATGATGATGGTGGTCTGGGGAAGGTCGCGGCGGGCCAGAAGCAGCGCCCTGGCGCCGGGCTGCGGAAGAGGAGGAGGCGGCAACGGGGCGACGCCGGCCGCGGCCCAGGAGCCGAAGACCTGGTCCAGAAGCTCCCCCAACTCCTGCCGGCCGACATCCCCGGATACGGCCAGCCACAGGTTGTCGGGATGGAAATGACGCCCATGAAAAGCGGCCAGATCGACGCGGGTGACACGCTTTACGGTCGCCTCCGTCGCTTCCCGGCCCAAGGGATGGCCCTGATAGATGTGGCGCCGGAAACGCTCCCGCGCCAGTTCCCGGGGGAAATCGCCGCGCCGGCGGATGGCCTCGGCCATCCGTTTCTTGGCCAGATCGAGGCGGTCTTCGGCCAGCAACGGGCGGCGCAGAAGATCATCCAGCACATGCAGGCCTTTTGCCAGATCCTCGCGGCGCAGGGACAGATCGATTTGGGTAGCGTAGGTGTCGGTGACCACGGTCAGGTTGGCGGCCATGGCTTCCAGCAGATCTTCGAAGGCGTCGGGACCATGGGCACCGGCGCCGCCGCTGCGCAGGGTAGCGGCGAAGAGTTCACCGAGCCCCATTTTCCCATCATCGTCGGCGAGAGAGCCGCCGCCGACCAGGGCGCTGATGCTGACCAGCGGAAGTTCCCGGTCTTCGATGAAGAAGACGCGGATGCCGTTGGCGGTCTGGAACCGCTCCACGGCGGGGAACTGGAAAACCAGCGGTTGCGCCTGGAACTGGTCGGGGTCGGTGAGGCGTGCCGCGCCGGAATGGCAGCTGGCGAGCAGAAAAACGGCCGCCAGCCAAAAGAAAAGCGTGGCTGTTTTCATGGGGCGCCTCGCTTCAGAACCGCCACGGTACGGTTGCCGCCGCGCAGGTAGGTGGCGGCGGCCTGACGCACATCCTCGGCGCTGATCGCCGCGATCTCGTCGTCGTAACGGGTGGCGTAACGCCAGTCGCCGGCCACGGTCTGAAAATAGCTGAGCATGCCGGCCAGGGACTGGTTGCTTTTGAGGCGCCGCAGCCGGTCCACCCGCAGGCGGGTGCGCACCTTCTCCAATTCCTCGGCGGCCACCGGCTCGGCGGCAAGCCGGGCCAATTCCTCATAAACGGCCTTCTCCACCTCGGCCGCCGTGTGGGGATGGCGGGGCACGGCGGAAATGACGAACAGATTGGGATAACGGGAGGCGGGCAGGGTCGAGGTGGAAACCGAGGTGGCCAGCCTTTTCTCCACCACCAGGGAACGGTAAAGCCGGGAGGTGCGGCCGTCGCCGAGTATCATATCGATGAGATCGAAGGCGTAATCCTCACGGCTCGGCAGGGTCGGCTTGTGAAAAGCGATCATCACCCTGGGTTCGGCGTCGAAGTGGATCTCAAGACGTTTTTCGCCGCGCTGGGGAGGCTCCACGGCAACCACCGGCGGCACCGGGGTCCCCGGAGGAATAGCGCCGAAATAGCGCTCCACCATGCGGTAGGCCGCCTCGGCGTCGACATCCCCGGCCAGGGAGATGACCGTGTTGACCGGGGCGTAATATTTGTCGTGGAAATCCCGCGTTTTGCTCAGGGTGAGAAAGGGGATGTCCGATTCCCAGCCGATGATCGGGTTGCGGTAGGGGTGTACGGCAAAGGCCGCGGCGAGCAGGTTTTCCATCAGCAGCCCCTGGGGATCGCTGTCATAGGCGCGGCGGCGTTCCTCCATGACCACCTCCCGCTCGGTGTAAAACTCCCGGAAAACGGCGTTTTTCATCCGGTCCGATTCGAGAAAGGCCCACAGCTCCAGTTTGTTCGAGGGAAGCGACACGATATAGGCGGTCAGGTCGCGGCTGGTGTAGGCGTTGAAGCCGACGCCGCCGTTTTCGGCGTAAATGCGCGCCGCCTCGTCCTTGACGACGAACTGTTTATGCTCCTCCTGCAGAGCCGCCAGCCGGTCCTTCAAGGCCGCCGCCTCGGGGCTTTCCCCCTGGGCGCGGAAACGCAGTTCGTCGAGGGCGGCACCAATCTTTTCGATCTCCTCCAAAAGCCGCCGCTCCCGGCGGTAATCCTTGGTCCCCACCGTTTTGGTCCCCTTGAACAGCATGTGCTCGAGGAGATGGGCGACGCCGCGGTTGCGGCTGGTTTCATGGACGGCGCCGACGCCGATGGCGATATGGGCGGAAAAGGTGGGCGATCCGCGCCGCTCCACCACCAGCAGGCGCAGGCCGTTGTTCAACTGAAACTCCCTGACCTTTTCTGCCAGTGTCTGGCCTTCCACGTGGGCATGAAAGGCCAGCGCCGCCGTCAGGGCGACCCAAAGAGAGAACAGTCTTTTCACTTTCACTAGAATACCCTTTCCCCCATGGCTGGCGGTGCCGCGGGCAGCCTTTGGCCGAGGCCGATGACAGCGCCTATTCTACCCTGCTCCCCGGCCGGGGTCAAACCGCAGAGCAGGAGGCTGCGGGAAAAAACGGAGCAGGGCCGCCCTGGAAAGCCGGCGTTTGTCAGCAGAGGGCCTTTTCCAGAACCGCCAAAAGATTGTCGGCGAAGACGAGGCGGATATCGGCTTGGAGATCGGGACCGATGTCGCGCAGATTGGTGCGGTTTTCGTCGGGAAGGACGACCGTGGCGATGCCGGCGCGGTGGGCGGCCAGCACCTTTTCCTTGACCCCGCCCACGGGCAGGATGCGGCCGGAAAGAGAAAATTCCCCGGTCATGGCCACGTTGCGGCGGACCGGGCGGCCGGTGAGCAGAGAGACCAGGGCGGTGACGATGGGCACGCCGGCGGAGGGGCCGTCCTTGGGGACGGCTCCGGAAGGGACATGGATGTGGATATCGTTATCCCGGAAACGGGCGCCGTCGATGCCCAGTTCCGCGGCGTGGGCACGGATGAAGGAGAGGGCCGCCCGCGCCGATTCCTGGAGCACGGCGCCGAGATTGCCGGTCATGATCAGTTCCTGACGCCCCGGCATGATCGAGGTTTCGATAAAGAGCAGTTCGCCTCCCGCCTCGGTCCAGGCCAGGCCCGTGGCTACGCCGACCTGGTTTTCGCGGCCGATGATCTCGGCGAAAAACTTGCGGGAGCCGAGGTATTCCTCCACCATCCCGGCGTCAATCCGTTGCTGAGCGCCCTTCCCCTGGGCGACCTCCCGGGCCACCTTGCGGAAAATGGCGGCAATGCACCGCTCCAGGTTGCGCACCCCCGCCTCGCGGGTGTAGAGATCGAGAATCCGCTCCACGGCCTCCCGGTCGAATGCCACCTTCTCCCTGTCGAGGCCGTTCTCCCGGCGCTGCTTGGGGATCAGGTGGCGAAAGGCGATCTCCGTCTTCTCCTCGCTGCTATAGCCGGGGAGCTGAATGATTTCCATGCGGTCCCGCAGCGGAGCGGGGATGGGATAGACGGTGTTGGCGGTGGTGATGAACATGACCCGGGAGAGATCGAAGGGAACGTTCAGATAGTAATCGGTGAAGGCCCGGTTCTGCTCCGGATCGAGAACCTCGAGCAGGGCCGCCGACGGGTCGCCGCGGAAATCCTTGCCGATCTTGTCGACCTCGTCGAGCATGAACACCGGGTTGCGGACCTTGGCCCGGCAGATGTCCTGGATGACCCGCCCCGGCATGGCGCCGATGTAGGTGCGCCGGTGGCCGCGGATCTCCGCCTCGTCCTTCATTCCGCCCAGGGACAGGCGCACGAACTTGCGGCCCAAAGCACGGGCGATCGACTGCCCGAGGGAGGTTTTGCCGACGCCGGGAGGGCCGACGAAACAGAGCACCGAACCCTGGGATGAGGAACGCAGGGAACGGACCGCCAGAAATTCCACAATCCGCTCCTTGATATCGGCCATGTCGTAGTGGTCTTCGTTGAGGATCTGCTCGGCATGGACGATATCGAGGTTGTCCTCCGTTTCCTCCGACCAGGGCATGGCGCAGAGGTAATCCAGGTAGCTGAAGGAGACATGGTATTCCGGAGAGGCCGGGTGCAGCCGTTCCAGACGGGAGAACTCCTTGTCGGCGACAGTCCGCGGCTCCTCGGGCATCCGGCTGCGGGCGATGCGCTCGCGCAGCTGGTCGAGTTCCGGATGCTTGCCGCCGCGATCGCCGAGATCGTCCGGAAAATCCCGGACCGGTTCCTTGATCTGACTTTCCCGGTCGCCCCTTTCCATTTCGGGGTAGAGGGGGGAAGCCGCCACGTTCTGCAGCTTCATTCTCTGGATGCGCGACGCCAGCAGGGCATGGAGGCCTTTGAGCCTTTCCATCAGCTCCGCGGTTTCCAGGAAACGCTGCTTGTCGGCGGGCGACATCTCCAGGGAAGCGACAATCATGTCGGCCAGTTGCCCAGGATCCACGGCGGCGGCGACAAGCTGGCCCTCGTTCAACGGGGATTGGCCGTAAAATATGAGAATCCTCATCATGGCGCTGACGCTCTTGGCCAGCGCCTCGGCCACCGGCCCGCGGGAAGCCCCCTCCGCAAGGGGATAGACCCTGGCCAGAAAATAGGGGAAGGTCTGCACAGGGGCATCGATGCGGATGCGCTGCAGGCCCTCGAAAACAAACCTGCAACCCCCTTCGTTGAGCCGGAAGACCTGCCTGATCCGTCCGGCGGTGGCGATCTTGGAAATCTCCTCGAAATCCGGGGTTCCCTTTCCGGGGCGGAAAAAAGAGGTCAGGGCGATGATCGACTCATTGCGTATCGCCTCCCCGATCAACGCCATATTGGCCGCGGACACAGTGATGGGAGCCACTTCGTGGGGAAAAAATATCTGCTCACGAAGGGGATAAACGGGCATGATCTGCGGCAGGTTCGGTTTTCGGTCGGGCATTGAAGGACTCCCTGCGGAGATGGCGAAAGACCGCCGGACCGGCCTCCTTTCCCGCAGGAAAACAATACTCTTCCGGAAAAAGAAACCGGCGGCAATTGCACAACCTCCCACATAGTTTACACTATCAACAGTCGGCCGCCTGTCAAGGTCGGCCGACCGCCCCGAACTTCCATAATTTCCACTCTTTTTCCAGCAGCGGAGTCGGTATGAAACGAATTGCGGTAATGACCAGCGGCGGCGATTCTTCGGGCATGAACGCCTGTGTGCGGGCGGTGGTCCGCAAGGCCATCTCGGAGAACCTGGAGGTGGTCGGTATCCAGAAAGGGTTTCAGGGGCTCATCGATCGCAACTATCAGCTCATGACGAGTCATTCGGTAAGCGGCATTCTGCAGCGGGGAGGAACGGTGTTGCACAGCGCCCGCTGCAAGGCGATGATGGAGGAGGCCGGCCAAAAACTGGCCGCTGAAAACCTTCGAGGACTGGGGGTTGAAGGGATCATCGTCATCGGTGGGGAGGGCTCTCTCAAGGGGGCCCTGTGCCTCAACAAAAGAGGCATACCCGCTATCGGCATTCCTGCCTCCATCGACAACGACATCCCCTTTACCGACATGTCCCTGGGGGTCGATACCGCCCTGAACAACATCGTCTATGCCGTGGACTGCCTCAAGGATACGGCCTCCTCCCACGGCCGGGCCTTCGTGGTGGAGTGCATGGGGCGCCACTGCGGCTATCTGACCACCGTGGCGGCGGTCGCCTGCGGGGCGGAATACGCCATCATCCCCGAAGTCCCTTTCCATATCGATGAAATATGTGAACTGCTCAAAGGACGCTACCGGGAAGGACGGGACAACTCCCTGATCATGGTCGCCGAAGGGGCCGCCAAGGCCCAGGACATTGCCGATCAGATCAAGGACCGCATCGGTTTCGAGACCCGCCTGATGGTCCTCGGACATTATCAGCGAGGGGGGTCGCCATCGGTTTTCGACCGCCTTCTGGGAGCCCGCTTCGGAATGAAGGCGGTGGACGGACTTTTGCACGGCAAAGGGGGAAGCATGGCCGGATTGGCCTGCGGCAGCGTCCGCTTTACCCCTCTGGAAGAGGTTTTCGAAGCCGGTATGCGCTCCATTGACGAAACCATTCTCAAACTCGCCCGAGCCCTGGTCATCTGATCGGCGGCGGAGAATTCTACCTCACTTTTCAGGAAATCCAAAGAAACCACTACAAAAAAGCAAACGGAAAAAAGCGCTAACAGGGTCAGCAATACCCGCTATCACTCCCGTTGTCCCCCCCTTGGCAGCGCCGGGCCTTAAGCACCCCAATCAGTACCTCCGCGAAGCGGCGGTCGTTCTGGACATGGGGTACCTTGAACTGCCCTCCCAACCGGCCGAGGCGGCGCATGGCCTCATAGAAGGTGCCCGCAGGCACGAAGACTACCTCTGGCAGAGGGAGATCGGCATCGTTGTGGCGATGTTCCTGGTAATCAACGTTACGACGCTGGAGTGCCCTGTCGAGCGCCGCAACGAAAGCTTGCGGGTTCCGGGGCGCACAGTGGGGTTCAATGAACCACTGGTGTCCCCGGCGCAGGGAATCGGCCCGCGGATAGACCGGCGCCACGTGAAACTCCGCAACGCGCGCTCCCGCCTTCTCGCAGGCAGCCACAATGGCCGCCTCGACATCGGCGGCGCGCAGATGCTCGCCAAAGGCGCTCAGGAATTGTTCGCTGCGGCCGCTGAAACGAATCCGGTGGGGCGAGAGCGACACAAAGCGCACCGTGTCGCCGATGAACGAACCCCACAGACCGCTTGCCGTGGTCACGGCGATGGCGTACTCGACCCCTGTCTCCACCGTTGCGGCCCAGTGGCGCGGCGGTCGCTCGGAGCCAAGCGCTTCGACCGGGATGAACTCGTGGAAAATGCCGGCGTCCATCCGCAGCAACAGGTCGCCGCATCCGGGTTGATCCTGGATCGCCAGGAAGCCCTCGGACCCGAGGTACACCTCGAGGCCGTAGAAAGGCCGGCCGATGAGTTGGCAAAACAGTTCCCGATACGGTTCGAAGCTGACACCGCCATGAACGACGAGATTCAGGTTCGGCCAGGCATCGGCGACGCAACCCGCCGCCAGCCCCGCCTCGCGGCGGCGCTGAAGCACACGCTCGAAAAGGGCCACGAGCCAGGACGGGATCCCGCTCACGCCGCGCACATCGGCGTTCCAGGCCTCGTCGGCCACCGCGTCGAGTTTCGCCTCCCAGTCCGCCACCAGATGCACCCGCGGAGTAGGCAAACGGAAGCGGCGGTAGGCCCACAGCGTCTTTTCTGCGACAATCCCGCTGAGATCGCCGTTCACCGAGCCGTGCGGTCCCGGGAGAGGTTCGCGGGCGCCACCGAGATAGAGAAATTTCCCCCGGAAATGGTCGACGTCTTCTGTGTTGACGATATAGTGGGACAGGATGTCCCGTCCGGCACGAAGGAAGCCTTTCAGCCCCTCCCGGGACACCGGGACGTATTTGGGCTCGCCGGTACTCCCCGAGGTGACCGCAAAGAGCCGGATCCGGCCCGGCCAGAGGACGTCGGCTTCCCCTTGGCGAAGCCGTTCCCAGTACGGTTCGAATTCGTGGAACTGCCGTAGCGGAACGCGAGACTGGTATCCGGCCACGGAACGCACCGCGCCGAGTTCGTGGTCGCGGCCAAACCGCGTCCCCGCCGCTTTTCGCGTTAGATGGGCGAGGAGGGCGGCCTGCGCGGAGGCCGGGTCCGTCATCCACCGCGCGATGCGGCGCATACGACACCGGGAATAGGCGAGAAAAAGCTGTCCCGCAAGGCGGCTCATGGCACGCATCCCCATCTTGGTTTACGCAGCCCGCAACCCCAGGCGACGCGGCAATTTTTCGGTACGGGTCAATGTACGGCTTTGAACCTGCCTGCCTTTTTACGGTGATTTTTTTGGCAGCAGACCGACTTCTTCCAAGACGCTCGTGCCCCCGTTTTGAAAAACTCCGTCGGCAACCTTCACCCCTCGGTCAGATACTCGTCATATTCGATCTCAAAACGCAGCTTGTGCTTGGCCTCTTCCTGGGCCAGGGCCAAAAAGAGCTTGCGGACATCGGGATCACTGATCATGGAGGCCAGCCGGGTATAAAGGCTGAAAGCCGCTTTTTCCCGCTTCATGGCGAGGATCAAAATCTCCGCCAGGCTCATCTGCGGCCGCGGCGCCACATCGACCAGATAGTCGGCCATCTTCAGGTCGGTCACCGCGGCATCGGCTCCCCTGAGCTTGTCTCCGGCCTTGACGCCGAGAAGTTTTTCCTTGTGTCCTCGCTCTTCTTCGGCAAAATCCTGCAGCATTTCCCGCAGCGCCGGAGAAGCGACCTGGGCGGCCAGTTTCAGGTAAAAATCGACCGCTTCCTGTTCCCTGGCAATGGCGAAATCAAGCACCTCGTCAACCGAGTTCCATCGGCTCATCCTTGTCCTCTCCTTCCATGAAGGGTACCGCGGCTGATCCTTCTCTGCCGACGCTCACTTGGGCCGGCGAGGTTCCGGTCGGTGGAAATCGACCTCCAGCGCAGCGACCGCGTCATCCTTGCGGATCAGCGCTCCCACCGGACAGTTTTCCACCAGTTGTTCGATCTGCCGGCCGTCTACCTCCACCAGGCGCCGCCCCAGAGCCGGCTTGACCCGGGCACCGATGCCGCGGCCGCTGAAACCGACGGCACAGGTGCCGAGCACCTCCTCGCTGATACGGACGCAGTTGCCGCACTGGATGCATTTGTGGGCGTCGTAGATGACCAGACCATGGCTGTCATCCCGCTCGTAGGAGCGCTTCAGGCCGCGGTAGCGGAACTGGTCGGCGCCGAACTCGGCGGCATAGGCACGGAGCCGGCACTCGTTGACATCCCGGCAGCCGCACTCCATGCAGCGCGCCGCCTCGCGGCGCACCGCCTCCTCGCTGAACCCGGTCTCCACCTCGGAAAACCCGGCGATACGTTCGCCCGCCGGCAGCTCCGGCATGACGGCGCGGCGGACCTTTTCAAAACCTTCGGCGACCTTGGGGTCCACTTCCCTGATTTTACCCATGGTGTGGTTGTAAATCCCGGGTTCCCCAATCACCTGTTCCCCGCGCAGGAACTGGTCGATGGCAACGGCGGCGCGGCGCCCGGCCCCCACCGCGGCCACGGCGATGTCGGCCCCGGTGACGCAGTCGCCGCCGGCGAAGATCTTGTCGACAGAGGTCGTTCCCTTGTGAAGATCGGCGTCGATGGTCTGCCACTTGGTCAGCTTCAGGCCGGGACAATCCGCGGCATCGACATCCTGGCCGATGGCGGCAATGACGTTGTCCACCACCCGCAGATGCTCGCTGCCTTCCTGGGGGACCGGCCGCCTCCTTCCCGAAGCGTCGGGCTCGCCCAATTCCATCCGAATGCAGGTGACCTGCAGCGCGCCGTCGGCCTCCCTGGCGATGGCCACGGGCGCGGCCAGAATGTCGAGCCGCACCCCCTCCTTCTCGGCGGCGTGGACCTCCTCTTGCCAGGCCGGCATCTCGGCGCGGGTGCGCCGGTAGAGAATGGACACCTCCTCGGCCCCCAGGCGCAGGGCGGTGCGCGCCGCGTCGATGGCCGTATTACCGCCGCCGACCACCATGACGCGGCGGCCGATCTTCATTTTTTCGTCCCGGGAAGAGGCCGCCAGAAAGCCGATCCCGGAAAGAACCCCTTCCGTGTTCTCTCCCCTGATGCTCATCGGCTTGGCCGACTGGGCGCCCAGGCCGAGGAATACGGCATCGAAAGCGGCGCACAGCCCGTCGAGGGTGATGTCATGCCCGAGGCGGGTGTGAAAGCAAAACCTCGCTCCCAGTTCTTCGATGACCGCGACCTCGCGCTCGATGACGTCACGCGGCAAACGGTAGCTGGGGATGCCGTAGCGGGTCATGCCGCCGGCCTTTTCGTGGCAGTCGAAAACGGTGCATGAATGCCCCAGAATCTGCAGATAATAAGCGGCCGCGAGACCCGCCGGACCGGCGCCGACGACCGCCACCCGCTTCCCGGAGGAAGGGGCCTTGCGGGGGATGTACTCCATCCCCGAAGCGGCAACCCGGTCGGCGGCGAAACGGTGGAGCTGACAGATGGCCACCGGCTCTTCGACCAGCTGACGGCGGCATTCCCCCTCGCAGGGGCGCGTGCAGATCCGCCCCAGGAGCGCAGGCAGCGGCATGTTGCGCTTGATCAGCTCCAAGGCGGCCCGGTCGTTCCCCTCGGCCAGATGCTTGACAAAACCGGGGATGTCGATACCTGCCGGGCAGGTCGTCATGCACGGGCCAAGGCAGTCCCCCTCGTGATCGGAGAGGAGCAGTTCGACGCAGGCGCGGCGCGCCC
>JAAYDE010000106.1 GCA_012729375.1 Deltaproteobacteria bacterium
ATAAGCTGAAGCTTGAAATGATTACCCCTTACGGGGAGATACTGGCCACGGAAGTGGATGATGTCGTGGCGCCGGGGGTTATGGGAGAGTTTGGGGTTTTGCCGGGTCATAGATCGATGCTGGCCCTTCTTCAGGTAGGAGAATTTTCCTACCTCCAGAAAGGGAAGCGCAATTTTGTGGCCGTCAACTGGGGCTATGTTGATGTTCACCAGGACCGGGTGACGGTTATGGTCGAAACGGCCGAGCCGGCGGACCTGATCGACCTGGAGCGGGCCCGGAGGGCGATGGGGCGGGCGGAAGAGGCACTCAAGAAGTTGAGCGACGAAGATAAGGAATACAAGCTCATGGAAGCCGCCCTGGCACGAGCCCTGATCCGCATCCAGGTGGCCGGCCGCCGAGGGCGTTGAGAATAAAACAAAAGACAGGAAAAAGAAAAGGCGACCTGAAAAGGTCGCTTTTTCTTTTTGGATCGCCCTGGTTCGCTAGGCGTCGGCGGGATTCATTTCCGCTGGCGGTGAGAACAGGTAGCGGTGGATGGCGAGGATAAGCCCCCGGCGGGAGACCTGGCCGACGAATTTCCCATCTTCCACCACGGGAAGGAGACGATGCCTGCTGTCAAGAAAAAGGCGTGCCGCATCGCCGATGGCCGTGCCGCGGGTGATCGGCATGGGCGCTTCACGCATGAAATTGGCCACCGTATCCTCGGGTTGTTGATGATGATAGGTTTGCTGAAGAAGCACCCTGAGGCAGTCGTTTTCCGAAAGAACCCCGATAACCGCACCGCTTTCGTGGACAACGAAAGCGGCCAAAAGGCGGTTTTTAAGGAAAATTTCCATCGCCTCGGCGATGGGGGTGGCGGCTCTCAGGACAATACTCCTTTTGTCCATGAAATCGTTGACGGTCCCGTTCAGGTTCATTTCTTCTCCTTTTTAAGGAGGCTCATTGCCCTTGGAATTATTACTGTTTTTCCATCCGGAAAGACTCCAGTGAAGCGTATTTAAGGATGGCTCGGATCAGATCGCGGCGGGTGACCTGACCGACCAGCACTCCCCCGTCGACCACCGGAAGCCGGCGGAACTCGTGCTCAAGAAAAATTTGGGCCAGATCGAGCAAATTCATCGTGCTCGGAACGGTCCTGGCGTCGCCGGGGACGATTTCCCCAACGGTTGTTTCGGCGAGGCACCGCGGGTTGTTGGTCGCCAGAGCCTGATGGTAGATTTTCAGGCACTCCTTTTCCGCGAGTATGCCTACCAGCTTTCCTTCCTTGTCGACCACGCAGGCGCCGAAAAGGCGTTTTTTCCAGATGAGTCCGACGGCCTCCTTGACTGAAGTGGCGGCATCCACTTTGAGGAATTCCGCATCCATTATTTCGGCCACAAGCGGTAACGGTTTCATAGGGCAGCCTCCAAAGTAGGGTCGGACTTTCACCCCGGATGATTCCGCCAGGCGGCACCTGTCCTGGCATGAAGGTCCTGGCGCTATTATTCCTCACACCCGCAGGAGCTGGTTCCGCAGGGGTGATCCGGTGGTGCTGGGGCCTTGACTTTTTTCTGGCGTGAAGAGGCGGCAAGACAGGCGCCGGTGCCGCAGCTGCAGGCATCGGTGCGTTTTTTATAGCGCACCCAGTGGAGAACACCCCAGAAGAGCCCGAGAGCCAACAGGAAAAAAAACAGGGAAAGCAGGAACGAGAGCATATTTCCTCCGGGTTCGGCACGGCGCGGCAGACGGCATCGCCCTGAAGACGGTGAATCAGGAGCCGAAATCGTCGAAAAGGATATTCTCCGGCTCCACCCCCAGATCCTCGAGCATTTTGACGACGGCGCTGGTCATCATCGGCGGCCCGCACAGGTAATACTCGCAGTCCTCGGGGGCCGGATGGTCCTTGAGGTAATGGTCATAAAGCACTTTGTGAATGAATCCTTTGGGGCCGTTCCAGTTTTCCTCCGGCAGGGGATCAGAGAGGGCCAGAAACCAGCTGAAATTGGCGTGTTCTTTGGCGAGGGCGTCAAATTCTTCGCGGTAAAAGGCTTCCCGCAGGCTCCGCGCTCCGTACCAGAAACTGATCTTGCGGTTGGTTTTCAGCCGTTTGAGCTGGTCAAAAATGTGGGAGCGCATGGGGGCCATGCCGGCGCCGCCGCCGACGAAAACCATCTCGTTGTCGGTATGGCGGGCGAAAAATTCTCCGTAGGGCCCGGATATGGTGACCTTGTCCCCAACCTTGAGATTGAAAATGTAGGAAGACATTTTCCCCGGCGGCAGGCCGGTGTCGCTCGGGGGCGGCGTGGCCACCCGCACGTTGAGCATGATGATCCCCTTCTCATCGGGATAGTTGGCCATGGAATAGGCCCTGGACACCGGCTCATCGACCCTGGAAACGTAACGCCACATGTTGAACTTGTCCCAATCTCCGCGGTACTCTTCCTCGACTTCGAAATCCTTGTAAAAAACGGTGTGCGGAGGGGCCTCGATCTGGATATAGCCGCCGGCCCGGAAGTTGACATCCTCCCCTGACGGCAGCTCCAGCACCAATTCTTTGATGAAGGTGGCGACGTTCCTGTTGGAGCGGACGGTGCACTGCCACTTCTTGATCTCGAAGACTTCCGCCGGAATCTCCAGGCTTAGGTCCCCCTTGACCGGCACCTGGCAGGCGAGACGATATCCCAGCTTTTGCATGCCGCGGCTGAGAACGCTCTTTTCGGTGGCAAGGATGGAGCCGCCACCGTCCACCACCTTGACTTTGCATTCCCCGCAGGAGCCACCGCCCCCGCAGGCGGAGGGCAGATAGATCCCCTGGGCGGCCAGAGCGGCGAGGAGTTTGTCGCCGGTGGGAATCAGCAGCTGTTTATCGGGATCGTCGTTGATGTTGATCCGGGCCTTGCCCTCAGCCACGAGGCGGGACTTGGCCAAAAGGATCACCCCGACCAGGGCCAGGACAATGATGGTGAACATCAACGTGCCGAAGAGAATCAGACTAATTCCATCCATTCATTTTTCCTTGTTGGCGGCTGCGTCAAGGGTCCATTACAGCTGGATTCCGGAAAAGGCCATAAAGGCGATGGCCATCAGTCCGGCGGTGATGAAAGTGATTCCCAGCCCGCGCAATCCCTGGGGAACGTCGCTGTATTTCATCTTTTCGCGGATGCCCGCCAGGCCGATGACGGCCAGGGCGAAGCCGATTCCAGATCCGAGTCCGAAAACGACGCTCTCCGGGAAGGTGTAATCCCGCTCGATCATGAACAGGGAGCCCCCCAAAATGGCACAGTTGACGGTGATCAGCGGTAGAAAGATGCCGAGGGAGTTGTACAGGGCTGGCACATACTTGTCGAGGGTCATCTCGAGGATCTGGACGATGGCGGCGATGACGCCGATGTAGGTGATCAGGCCGAGGAAGGAAAGGTCCAGACTCGGCAGGCCGGCCCAGGCCCAGGCCCCTTCCCGCAGCACATGGTTGTAGATGAGGTTGTTGGCCGGCAGGGTTATGGTCTGGACGACCACCACGGCGATGCCCAGCCCGGTCGCCGTTTCCACCCTTTTGGAAACGGCCAGAAAGGTACACATGCCGAGGAAGAAGGCCAGCGCCATGTTTTCGATGAAGATCGCTTTTATGAAAAGACTCAGGTAGTGTTCCAGCATCGGTTTAATCCTCTTTTACCGGTTTCGGTTTCCAGGCCCTGAGCAGCCAGATCAGCGCCCCGATCAGGATAAAGGCGCTGGGCGCGAGGAGAAACAATCCGTTGGGGAGGTACCAGCCACCCTCGGTTTCCAGCCGCAGGACCGAGTAACCGAGCACTTTTCCCGAACCGAAAAGCTCCCTGGTGAAGCCGACGATCAGCAGGACCAGACTGTAGCCGATGCCGTTGCCGATGCCGTCGAGAAAGCTTTTCAGGGGCGGTTCCTTGAGGGCGAAGGCCTCCGCCCGGCCCATGAGGATGCAGTTGGTGATGATCAGGCCGACATAGACGGAGAGCTGTTTGCTGACGTTGTAGGCGAAAGCCTTGATCAGCTGGTCGGCGATGATGACCAGGGAGGCGATGATGGTCATTTCGATGAGGATACGGATGCTGGACGGAATATGTTTCCGGATCAGGCTGATGGACAGGTTGGAAAAGGCGATGACGAAGATGACCGCCAGCGACATGACGATGGAGGTCTCCAGCTTGGAGGTCACCGCCAGAGCGGAGCAGATCCCCAGAATCTGCCCGATGATGGGGTTGTTGTTGAGGACCGGTTCCCAAAAGACGTTCCTGAGTTTGCTCATGCCTTCCCCTCCCGGCGCAGTTTTCCCAAGTAGGGACCGTAGCCGTGTTCCCCCAGCCAGTAGCGGACCAGTTTGTCGACTCCCCGGGTGGTCAGGCTGGCACCGGAGAGGCCGTCAATCTGATGCACGGCTTCGGGGCTTAAGGGGTCGACCGCGCCCTTGAGAACCTCGATGGCCACCTTCCCCCGGTCGTCGAAAGCCTTTTTGCCGACCCAGGACCGCCGCCAGGCCGGATTGTCGACCTCGCCGCCGAGGCCGGGAGTCTCTCCGTGCTCATAGAATGAGAAGCCCTCCACGGTAGTGAGGTCGTTGTTTAGGGCTATGAAGCCGTACATGGTGGACCAGACCCCTTTGCCGTAGACGGGGAGGATGATCTTTTCCAACGCGCCGTTCCGGATCACCTGGTAGACGGTCATGTAGCGCGGCCGGCGTTTGATTCCGGCGATATCTTTTGGCGCCGGGATAGATAACCCGTAGCGGGGACTGTCGGCCATTTTTTTGATGTCGAAATCATCGGGGTTCAAGGCGGTGTCGAATTTTTCCTCGGGAAGAACCGAGCCGGTTTCAAGATCGATGATGATGGAGCGGATCTTCTCCTGGAAAACCTGAGCGATATCCGCTTTTCTGGAATAGAGGCCGCCGACAACCAGAATGTTGGTCAACCGGTCCAGTTGCTTGTTCCGTTCCTGTTTGCCCTGCAAGGACACGGCGGCTGAGGAAACCAGCACCGAACAGACCAGGCAGACGCCGAGGGCGACGGCGACAGTCTTGGTTTTTGTCTCTTTAGGCATTTCTCAGCAGCCTCCTCTTGATGTTGGCGTTGATGAAGAAGCGATCGATAATGGCGGCGAAGAGGTTGCCGAAGAGGATGGCCAGCATCATGCCTTCGGGAAAGGCGGGGTTCACCACCCGGATCAGCACCACCATGGCGCCGATGAGAAAGCCGTAGATGTATTTTCCCTGATCGGTCAGCGCCGAGGAGACCGGGTCGGTGGCCATATAGACGGCACCGAAGGCGAATCCGCCGAGGACCAGATGCCACAGGGGAGAAAGGGCGAAAAGGGGATTGGTGGCGCTGCCGATGAGGTTGAAAAACAGCGATAAGCTGATCATTCCCGCCATGACACTGACCATGGTCCGCCAGGAGGCGATACCGGTGGCCAGCAGAATGACGGCCCCCAGCAGGCAGGCGAAAGCCGAGGTTTCTCCCATGGAACCGGGCATGAGGCCGATGAAGGCATGCCACCAGGAGACGGTCAGCTGTCCTCCGGTTTCAGCCAGACTGGCCAGCGGCGTGGCTGTGCTGACACCGTCAACGGCCACCCATACCCTGTCCCCGGAAATCTGGCCGGGATAGGCGAAAAAGAGGAAGGCGCGGGCGACCAGGGCGGGATTGAAGATGTTCATGCCGACGCCGCCAAAGACCTCTTTCCCGAACACCACACCGAAGCTTATCCCCAAGGCCACCTGCCACAGGGGTATGGTCGGCGGCAGGATGAGGGGAAAAAGCAGGCTGGTGACGAAGAACCCCTCATGGATCTCATGGCGGCGGATACAGGCAAAGAGCACCTCCCAGAAACCGCCGACGGCCACCGTCACCAGGTAGATAGGGAAGAAATAGAGGGCGCCGTGGACCATGTTCCCGGCCAGGCTCCCCGGATCGATGCCGATGCCCAGCAGGGAGAGAGCCAGGCCGCGCCAGCCGTCCGCTCCTTCTCTGCCCAGAGAGCTGAGGACGCTGTTGGCCTGCAGGCCGGTGTTGTAGAGGGCCATAACCACCGTCGGAAGCAAGGCGATCACCACCCAGGTCATGGTTTTTTTCAGATCCAGGGCATCGCGCAGGTGGGTCATTCCCCGAGTGACCTTGCCCGTCGAAAAAAGGAGGGTGTCGGCCGCTTCGTAGAGGGGATAGAGCCGTTCCAGAGTCCCCCCCCGGAGAAAATGCCTTTCCTGGGAATCGAGAATTTTCCTTAAGGTCTTCACTAGCCTTCCTTTTCTATCAGGTTCAGAACCGTTCTCAGGTTGTTACCGTGATCGATCTTGCCCGGGCAGACGTAGGTGCACAAAGCGAGATCCTCCTCGTCCAACTCGAGACAGCCCAGGGCTTCCGACTCTTCTATATCGTTGACGGCCAGGGCGCGCAGCAGATAGGTGGGCAGGATGTCGAGGGGCATCACCTTCTCATAACTGCCCACCGGCAAGATATTCCTCTCACTGCCGTTCTGGGTGGTGGTGAAAGCGAGGGGGCGGTGGGAGGAAAAACGGCTCAGGAGGATGTTCTTGACCGAATGGGCCCGGCCAGGATAGAACCAACCGAGGAATCTTCGCTCCCCTCCCTCGGCCAGGGCGCACACCTGCTGATGGAAGCGCCCCAGATAGGCGTAGGAGCTTTGGGCGCTGCGGCCGCAGAGGAGGGAGCCGGAGACGATGCGCACCTCGCCTTCTGTCATTTCTCCGTCCATCAGCTCCGTCAGGCAGGCCCCCAGACGGGTGCGCACCAGGCGCGGGCGGCGAACGGCGGGACCGGCCACGGAAACGATGCGCTCCGTAGCCAGTCTGCCGGTGGTGAACAGCCGGCCGATGGCGACTACATCCTGGGCTCCGATATGCCACACGGTCTTGTGTT
The DNA here is from genome assembly GCA_012729375.1 of Deltaproteobacteria bacterium. Taxonomy (GTDB): domain Bacteria; phylum Desulfobacterota; class Desulfuromonadia; order Desulfuromonadales; family JAAYDE01; genus JAAYDE01. The sequence goes on from JAAYDE010000106.1 coordinate 6,885, forward strand.
CCCCCACCGGATCGAGAAAATGGATATGGGTGCCGGCGTTGCCGGCCGGATGAGGGCCGGCGAATTCGACCTCGGTCACCTGGCTCGAAGGGACGGACAGGGCGCTGCCGGCCGCCTTGCAGAGGTAGACTTTGCCGTCGGTGAGGCCTGAGATGAGGGTCAGACCGTAGTGGAAATGTTCTTCTTTCCCGTGGAGAACCACCGCCAGGTCGGGGGCCAGAGGATTTGTGTCCATGGCGGTGACGAAGATGGAGTGGGGTGCGGAATCGGGCGCCGGAGCTTTGCTGAAGGGCCGGGTGCGGAAAGCGGGCCACAGGCCGGCATCGATGAGTTGTCTTTGAATGACCGATCTGTCAAGGGAAGGCAGTTTTTCGGCGGCGCAGGAGGGGAATTCCACCTCCTCCTCTCCCTCCAGGGCGATGACCACCGATTCGAAATGACGGCGGGCGCCGCGGTTGATCTCGACAACCGTCCCGGCGCCGGGCGAGGTATAGTGAACTCCGGGGTTTTTTTTGTCGCTGAAAAGCAGCTGGCCGAGTTTCACCCGGTCGCCGACGGCGACCGCCATGGTCGGCTTCATGCCCACGAAGTCGTCGCCGACGACGGCCACGCGGGTGACCCCTTTGCCTTCATGAACGACCTGTTCCGGTTCACCGGCGACGGGCAGTCGCAGCCCTTTTTTTATCCTGATCGGCTCCATAATCTCCTTTTTACTTCCACCGTTGTCCCCGGCCCG
>JAAYDE010000107.1 GCA_012729375.1 Deltaproteobacteria bacterium
CGACCGCCCCTGGCCGGCGCGACCGGTTTTTGGCAAGGTCCGTTCCATGACGGCGACCGGCCTGGAGCGCAAATGTGACATGAAGGCCTATCTGCAGCGTGTCGAGAAAAAGCTGAGTGAATAAATTTAAGCCCAAAAAAGGTTTTCCCGGCAAATATTTCGCCCCGGAAATCGAAAACAGGGATTTGCCCAAGTAAACTGATAAGGGAAACCTGTTGTTCCCTTCCCCCCCCTGCGCCCCGATGAGGAGGAAAACCATGCTGAACCGAGCCGATCTCGCCAAAGCTGTCCGCGATTCCATCAAAACCGAAAAGTACGCCATGGATTTTTACCGCCTGGCCGCCCAACATGCCCAAAAAAAGGAGGTGCGGCGGGTGTTTGAACTGTTGGCCACGGAAGAGATGGAACACGCCCACTCCTTTTTCGCCATCTACGAAGGCACGGAAATCGACGACATAGAGGCCTTCCTCAAACGGCCGCCGGAGGCGGATTCCAGTTGGTCCAAGGCCCTGGCCAAGATGATCGCCGAACCGGGCTTCGATGAGCGTCGCGCCCTGGAACTGGCCATGGAAAGGGAGGAAGAACTGGAAAGGCAACTGCGGAAACTGAGTGAGCGGATCGCCGAACCCGAGGTAAAGGATATTTACCTGAAAAATGCCGAATGGACCCGCAACCATTATCTGCTTATCGAATCGGAATACGCCCGGCTGATGCGCATGGTTCATGAGACCGACATCGATACCTACGTCCGCGAATAGGCTCTCTTTCCGGCAAGTTTCAAATATGCTATACTTGCTTTAGAAAAAAAGAAAATCGCCTCCTCGAGTGTGATCGGATCCAAGGCCGGAAGCCCTGTCTTCCCATCCATGAATCCGGAACCGAAAGGGAAAGGGTCGCATCAGGTCCCCCAAGGAGCTGAGAGGATTCTTCCCCGGTAGATTCCCGATCTGCGGATTGGCCCAAAGCGGATACCGGTCACACTTTTTTTGTTTTTTTCCACCCGCCGCAGACAAAAAAGCGGGGGCCGAAACCCCCGCTTTTTCCCGCTAGAAGTCCGTCTGTGCAGCGGTTCTCTTACTCCTCCAGGGTACTCAGATTGCCGGGATCAACTCCCAAAGCCTTCGCCTTGAGAACCCGGCGCATGATCTTGCCGCTGCGGGTCTTGGGCAGGGAACTGACGAACTCGATGTTTTCCGGCCTGGCGATCGGTCCGACCTCGTGGCCGACATGCTTGCGCAATTCTTCGCCCAACTGAGGCGTTGCCTCGACCCCCTCCTTGAGGATGACAAAGCAGTGGATGGCGTTCCCCTTGACCTCGTGGGGGAGACCGATGGCGGCGGCTTCGGCAACGGAGGTGTGGCTGACCAGGGCACTTTCGATTTCCGCCGTGCCGAGACGGTAGCCGGATACCTTGATGACATCGTCGACGCGGCCGATGATCCAGTAATAACCGTCTTCGTCCCGGCGGGCCGAGTCCCCCGTCAGGTAATAGCCGGGATAGCGGCTCCAGTACTGGTTGACGTAGCGCTCGGGGTCATTGTAGATGGTGCGCATCATCGACGGCCAGGGACGCTTGATGATCAGGAATCCTTCTTCGTTCGCTTTTACCGATTCACCGTCTTCATTGACCACATCCATGATCAGACCGGGAAACGGCCGCCCACCGGAGCCCGGCTTCAAGGGCACACAAGGCATGGGAGTGATCATGAACATGCCGGTCTCGGTTTGCCACCAGGTGTCCATGATCGGGCATTCGCCGCGGCCGATGACGCGATGATACCACTTCCAGGCCTCGGGATTGATCGGTTCCCCCACTGTCCCCAGCAGCCGCAGAGAGGAGAGATCGTGGCGCTGCGGCCAGGCGTCTCCGTACTTCATCAGACCGCGGATCGCCGTGGGCGCCGTATAGAGGATGTTGATCCCGTACTTCTCGATCAACTGCCACCAGCGGTTGGGATAGGGGTGGGAAGGAGCCCCTTCATACATGAAGGAGGTGGCGCCGTTGAGCAGGGGGCCGTAAACGATATAGCTGTGGCCGGTGATCCATCCCGGGTCGGCGGCGCACCAGTACCGGTCCTCCTCATGGATGTCGAATACATATTTTAGGGAGGCATAGGTGCCCACCATGTAGCCGCCGTGGGTGTGGAGAATTGCCTTGGGCTTGCCGGTGGTTCCCGAGGTGTAGAGGAGAAAAAGGGGATCTTCCGCGTCAAGCACTTCCGCTTCGCAACCCTGATTGCCCATGGGCAGGGCGCAGAGTTCGTGATACCAGTAGTCACGCCCCGCTTCCATATTGATATCGTGGCCGGTTCTTTTCACCACCACCACGTGCTCCACGGTGGCCGCCCGGGCCAGGGCTTCATCGGCAATCCCCTTAAGATCGACGATTTTGCCGCGGACATAGGAACCATCGGAAACGATCAGCACCTTCGACTTGCTGTCTTCCAGCCGCTCATGGAGGGCTTCCACGGAAAATCCGCCGAAAACCACCGAATGAATGGCCCCCAGACGGGCACAGGCCAGCATGGCGAAAACCAGTTCCGGAACACGGCCCATGTAGATGGTGACACGATCCCCCTTGACTACCCCCATGCTCTTCAGGATGTTGGCAAACCGACAAACATATTTATTTAAATAGTAATAGGAGTATGACTTGAAATCACCGTTTTCCCCCTCCCAAAAGAAGGCCAGTTTGTTACGCCGCCAGGTTGTGAGGTGTACGTCCAGACAGTTGTAGGCAATGTTGGTCTTGGCGCCGGTAAACCATTTGTAGAAAGGTTTGTTGGACTCATCCAGCACCTTGTCCCACTTTTTGAACCAGTGGAGATTTTCCGCCTCGGCAGACCAGAAACCTTCGTAATCCTCCTGGGCCCGCTTGTTCAATACATCCCAATCCTTAACGGTGGCTTTCTCGATTACCGCCTTGGAGGGAAGGAACACTTCTCCAGATAACTTCTTCTGTGCCATGATCGTCCTCCTTCTCAGGTTTGTTTTACAACAACGTTAAATTAACGTATAAAGAGCCTTAACATACTGAATTACATATAAAAATATGTGAATTTTTAAAATAAACAAAGGCTTTTTGAGGTTTCTTTTAAGGCGTCTTTTTTGAAATTTAAAATACTATTTTATTTTTGTCAATATACTGTGGGGAAAAAATTACCATCCTTTAAAAAAAATAACCGCTCCCGGTGCTTTTTCCATGGAGCGGTCAAATATTTGCAAAAATTTAATTTTTTTATCGCAGCGGTGTCGGTCCTGGCTTATTCCCAGGAGCGTAACGCCGGCCGGGTGTCGACGGCCTTTTCGATCAGGCCGTACCGGGCGGCGAAATCGGCGAACTTTTGCCAGCGCTGGTGATCATGTTTCTGGTCCTGGGCATAGTAGGGAACCGTCAACTGGAAAGCGCGGCTTTCCAGACTGCGGTCGGCATCGGGAACCCCCTTGAAAAAGGCCGCCAGGGCGCGGTCCGGATCCGATCTCGCCAATTCGATACCCCGCTGCACCGCATCCACAAAGCCCTTTATGGCTTGCTCCTTTTTGGCGACGGCTGTGGCTCCGGCGATGAAAATCAGCTCATCGTAATCGGGGACCCCCCAGTCCTGGAGCTGGAAAAAAGCGGAAGGATGCCCGGCATCTTCGAGGGCTATCGTTTCGTAATTCTTGTAGGGACCCATGATGGCATCCACCTTGTTGGCCGTTAACGAAGGGACAATGGCGAAACCGACGTTGACCAGGGTGTAGTCCTTGACACCGTTGATCTTGGCGAAGGCTTCGAGCAGCACCTCCTCGGTTCCGGGAACGGTGTAGCCGATCCGTTTGCCGCTCAAATCCTGGGGCGCCTTGAATCCTCTCTCCTTGAGGAACAACAGGACTCCCAGGGGATGTTCCACCAGGCGTCCCACCACCTGGATGTCAAGGCCGCGGGCGAGGCCTATCACCGCCTGAGGCTGATAGGAAACGGCCACATCCACATTGTCGCTGGCCGCCAGCTTGAGGGCGTCGGTGGTCTCAGAGGGGCTCAGGATCTTCACCTCGAGCCCTTTTTCCTTGAAATACCCTTCCTGCTGCGCCACATAGATCGGCAGATGGTCGATATTGGGGAACCAATCGAGCATCAGGGTCAGTTTTTCCCCGAGGCAGATCCCCGGCACAAGAACCATGACCGTCAACAGCCAAGCCAGTAATCTGTGTTTCATCGTGCTTTCCTCCTGTCGGATTTTTCCACAATCATCATTTCCAGTGGATCACTTTGCGTTCCAGAACGTTGACCAGCTTCCACATCCCCAGGCCCATCAGCGACAGCCAGAGGATGGCGGCGAAAACCATATCGACCCGCAAGCGGGCATTCATCTGGATCATCAGATAGCCGAGCCCCTGCTGGGAGCCGACCCATTCGCCGATGACGGCGCCGATGGTGGCCACGGTCACTCCGACTTTCAGTCCGGCGAAAAAATAGGGCAGCGCCCAGGGCCAGTAAAGAAGGCGCATCCGCGTCCAGAAACCGGCCCCCATCAAACGAAATAATACAACATATTCCGGGCCGCAGTTCTTGAATCCCTCCAGCAGGCTGACCGTGATCGGAAAAAAGATGATGATCGCCGCCATCAGCACCTTGCTGGCGATGCCGTAGCCGAGCCAGATCACCAACAGCGGGGCCAAAGCGAAAACGGGGATCGACTGGGAGGCGACCAGAAAGGGGGAAATGGCCTCCTCGATGCTGGGATGGAAAAACATCAGCACGGCCAGGGGAACGGCGACCATCAGCGACAGGAAGATGCCGAGAAGGATCTCCAAAGCGGTGACCGCCGCGTGGGGGAACAAAAGAGCAGCCCGGGACACCGAGACCGCCAGTATCCGGGAGGGCGGAGGCAGAATGTAGTCCGGGACATGGAAGAAGCGGCAGTAGCCCTCCCAGGCAACCAGAATGACAAGAATCATCAACAGGGACACCCATCTAGAGCGCGTCATGGTTCAACTCCTCCTGAAGTTCCTCGAGGATGTGCTCCTTCATCGCTATCAGGTCCGGATCGGTCATTTTCCTCGGTTTGGGGGATGTCAGGCGGAAGCGTTCCCTGATTTTCATCGGCGCCTGGGTCAGCACCACCACCTCGTCGGCCAGAAGAAGCGCCTCCTCCACATCGTGGGTGATCATCAGCAGGGTCTTTTTGAATTCGGTCTGCAGCAACAGCAAAACCGAATGCAGGCTTCGCCGGGTGATGGCGTCGAGAGCCGACAGAGGTTCGTCGAGGAGCACCAGTTCCCTTTCAAACATGAGCGTGCGGACCAGGGCGCAGCGCTGGCGCATCCCCCCTGAAACCTTGCCGGGGATATAGCCTTCGAATCCCTCCAGGCCAAGACGGCGGAACAGGGCGCGGGCCTTTTCAGCCTCCCGGGGGTCGGCGCCTTGCCCCACCCGGACCGGCAGCAGAGCATTGTCCATCAGGCTGAGCCAGGGAAGAAGAAGGTCCTTCTGCTGCATGTAGGAGGCCACGCCGCCGAGATGGTCGACCTCCTTGTCCAGCCAGCGTATTCCCCCCTCATCCTTGCCGACCACTCCAGTCAACAGATCGAAAAAGGTGCTCTTGCCGCAACCGGAAGGGCCGACAAGCGCGGTAAAGCCGTTTCGCGGCACAACCAGGGAAAACCCCTTGAGCACCTCCAATGAGGCAAACCTCTTGCAAAGATCGGCGACAGCCAACAAACCCCTTCACCTCCCGGCCGCTTTCAACGCCACCTGACACGTCTGAATTCCTCAAAAGGCCCGTCGGGAAGCTATCATCAGCACCGTTCTTCTTCAATCAAAAAAACCATGTCCCATCTGCCAGTGCCCAGTATGCCCCCTTTTCTCGCAAAAGAGCCTCCCTAAGGTATAATCGAAACAAAGGGAAACAGCTGGAAAGCGACCCGAGGGATCACGGCCATGACCAAAACCCCCATGCAGAAGATGCTGGAAAGCATCCGCCTTTCCTACCAGTTTTCCTTCGATTCCGCCGGCGGGTTCATCCCGGCCGAAAGGATTCTCAAGGCCATGGCCGAGGTCCCCCGTGAGGAATTCGTCCCCGAGGAGATGCGCCCCTTCGCCTACGACAACAACGCCCTGCCCATCCGCCACGGGCAAACCATCTCCCAGCCCTTCATCGTCGCCCTGATGACCGAATTGCTGCGGCCGACGCCGGAAAGCGTCATTCTGGAAATCGGCACCGGCTCCGGCTACCAGGCCGCCGTTCTCGCCAACCTGGTGGCCCGGGTCTATTCCATCGAAATCATCCCGGAGATGGCGGATGAAGCGCGGCAGCGGCTGGCCCGCCTCGGTTACGACAATGTGCAGGTTCTGTTGCGCGACGGCTATCACGGCCTGCCGGAATACGCCCCCTTCGACGGCATCATCGTCACCGCCGCCTCGTCCTGCGTCCCCCCCCAGCTGGTCGGTCAGCTCAAGCCGGGAGGCCACCTCGTCATCCCCCTGGGGGAGCCCTATCATTACCAGGAGTTGACCCTGCTCCTCAAGGAACAGACCGGCGCCCTTCAATGGCGGGAGATACTGGGGGTGGCTTTCGTCCCCTTGACCCGCCAAAGAAGCTGAAGGGAGGCGGCTTTCCGTTTCGCGGCAAGACCGTTCCCCAAATTCCTCCGCAGGGGATCGGCAGAAAGGAGGAAAGCGTGCAAGTGGGAGAATTCTGCAATCGGGAAGTGGTGGTGGCGGGCCGGGAGATCACCGTAGCCGATGCCGCCAAACTGATGCGCCGCCATCATGTGGGCGATATCGTCATCGTGGAAAACGAAGAGGGGCCGCCGGTTCCTGTCGGCATCCTCACCGACCGCGACATCGTCGTCGAGCTTCTGGCCAACGATGTGGATGTGCGCATCCTGACCCTGGGCGAGGTGATGACCTTCGACTTGATCACGGTCCGGGAGGACGAGGATATATTCAGAGCGCTGAAACAGATGAAGAACCACGGCGTGCGGCGCATCCCCGTCGTCGATGGTCAGAGAAAGCTGGCGGGCATCCTGGCCGTGGACGATCTGATCGAACTGATCGCCGAACAGCTGGGGGATCTGATCACCCTCTTCCGCCGCCAGGAATTGCGGGAAAAGGAACAGCGCAGCTAAAGAAAACGGGTGGCGCTGTTGCGCCACCCGTTGAAAATCACAAGTCAAATTCCGTTTTTTTGCGAGGCTGCCGGCGACCGGGTTTTCGTTCTTTGGGGCCAATCGCGGTTTTTCAGCAGCGCGATACGTCATGAAGACCTTTACTGATTGGCGGCGGGAGCATCTTTGACCTGGCCTTGACCCTGACCCGGACCTTTGCCCTCGCCCTTGAATTTACCTTTGCCTTCGCCTCTGAATTTACCCTTGCATCCCCTCTCCATGCGGTCCTTGCGCCAGGCTTCCCGCTCTTCCTGCATTTTACGATACTCTTCCTTCTGCTCCGCGGTGAGGACTTCGTTAAGGCGCTCCCCGATGCGGTCGTGATGGGCTTTCATCTCCTTGCGGAATTCTCCTCTCAGTTCCCGCATTTTCCTCTGGTGTTCCGCCTTCAGTTCCTGCATCTTGGCGCTTTCCTCAGCAACCACGGGACGCACCTGCTCCATCTGTTCCGGGGTCAGTTTGAGCCGATACTGGAGATGGCCCAGCATGCGCTCCGCCGAAGGTCCTTCGCCGTGGGGTCCGCGGGCATTGGAGATGGAAGGCGCCGCCGCAATCAGCAGCAGCGAAAAGAAAGCGGCCATTGCCGGGACAAATCGTTTCAGGGAAAGAGGGGATGCCGTTTCGATTGTTTTCATTTTGCTTCTCCTTGGTGGGGTAGTTAAGGGAATGTTGTCGGTTGCGCAACCTGCCGTTTCCTCGGCCTGACTGATGAATTCATGTTGATAATGGTCCTTTTCCCCAAAAGGGTTACAAAAAAAATCGGGACAATGGATTGTTGTCCCGATTCGCTGCTTCTTTTTGCCCTGATTGAGGCATGGCTCCGACCGCGCGCCGTCCCACTCCGTCACACCACCCGGATCAGAAAATTGGGGCAGGCGGCGGCGCAGTAGCCGCAGAGGATGCAATCCTCTTGGCGCAGCCGGGCCCTTCCCTCTTCCACAAACAGGGCCTTGTTGGTGCAGGCCGCGACACAGGCCCCGCAGCCGTTGCAAAACATATCCATGATGCGCAGATGTCTGTGCCGCTTTTGCAGACGCTCCCAGTCGGCCTCCTTCCCCATGGCGCCGGCGAAAAGAGCGTAGTTGGCGTCGATTTCAGCGCTGGACAGCATGCCCACCGCGACACCTTGGACCCCCGGCAGATTCTTCACGTAGGTGAGGCTGTCGCGGGCCGCCGAGATCAGGTTGCCGCCGGCCAGGGCCTTCATGGCATAGATCCCTTTGCCGGCCGCGGCGCAGGCGGCGATGGCCGCGGCCATGGCGGCGCTGTCGCCGCCGATGATCCCCATGCCGGTGCGGTTGATCAGGGGGTGCACCACCTCCACCTCAGGGACTCCGGCCAGGGCTTCGACGACGGAGACGAGATGGGTGGAAACCCCCGCGTGGCGCACCTTCCCCTCCTCCTTCATTTTCAGGATCTCTTCCCAGACCTCTTTCCTTTCCCCGAGAGGATCGGTCAGACGCGCCGCATGGAGATGGAAGATATCGACATATTCCCGCCCCATTTCCCGCAGGGCGCGTTCCAGATGGGAGCGGGCCGTGGCGGCATCGGTGGCGTGGGTCTTGCTGGCGATGAACAACTCGCCGCGCAAACCGTCGACAGCGGCGCGGATGTGGCCATAGGTGCCGTACAGTTCGGCGGTATCGAGGAGGTTGATCCCCCGCTCCAGGCCGTGGCGGATCAGCCTTCCGCCTTCCCGGGCCGACAGACCGGCCTGCAAAGGCCCCAAGGGCAAGGTGCCGAAGATGAGCGGACAGACAGAAAGTCCGGTGTTGCCGAAAACGATCTTTTTATCCATAAAATCAGCTCGCTCCCAGAAAAAAAGGCCAACGTCACTTTTCGTTCATGAAGTAATCGGAGATCACACCCATGAAAGGATTGTATTTCACGGCGTAGTGGCGCAGGTTCCGGTCCTGCAGCTGCAGGGAAATCCTTTTGTCCTCATCCAGCAGCCGGGGAAAAGCCTTATCCCATTCCTCCCGGCCCATGGCCAGAAGCTCCTCGCTTTTCTCCCGGAACAGAGGTGAGGCCTCGAAGCCGGCGTGGGCGTTGACGAACCAGGGCATGATACGGCCGATCTTCTCCAAAAAGAGGTTGTGCTCCGCGCCGAAGTCGAGGGGGGATTCGTCGGTGAAATTCATCAGCGATTCGGCCTTTTCGGGATTCACGTAGCCCCCTTCGATGCTCAGCCGTTGGGATTCGGTGCCGGGAAAGGGAAAGAAATAGGTCCAGCGGAAACGTCCCGGTTGGGCCCGACCCAGAAAACGCACCGTATCGAGCACATCCTCGCGCTCTTCGTAGGGAAGGCCGATCATGATGAAGACCGAGCTGTGCATGCCGTAGCGGTGGACATGGCCCAGGGCTTCGACGATCTTGTCGTTGCTCATGTGGCGGTTCATCACCGTGGAACGGATTTTGGGGCTGCCGCTTTCGACGCCGAATTTGACGATCCGGCAGCCGGCGTCGGCCAGCAGCCGGGCGCGGCGGTCGTCGAAGAAACCGACGTGGCCGTTGACCACGAAAGGAAGGGAAGTGACCTTTTTGTAGGCGGCGCAGAATTCGGCGACGAAATCGGTGTCGAAGGTGAAGAGATCGTCATCGAGAATGTACATGGTGATGTTGCGGTAGTTTTTCTCCAAAAAGGCGATCTCGTCGATCAACTGGGCGACGCTGTGATGGCGGATATAGTTCAGCTCCTGAAAAGTGCAGCCCAGATCGGAGCGGTATTTGCCGACCATGAAGTGGTTGAAGCAGTAGCTGCACTGGAAGGGGCAGCCACGGGAAGCCATCAGGCCGACCCAGCCATGCTTGGCGTCGATGATCCTCTGGAAATCGAAGATGTCGTAGGCCTTGAAGGGAAGGGAACGGAGATCGGGCAGCGGCCGCACCGGGTTGAGCCGCGGCTTGCTGTCCACCATCATGCCCAGATTGCGGATTTCCTTGACATCCTCCTTGGCGGCGAGTTTGTCCACGAACTCGAGCAGCGCTTCTTCACACTCGCCGACCAGGACATAGTCGAAAAGCCCGGTGCCCAGAATCTCTGCGGCGGCCACCGTGGCGTGGATGCCGCCGCAGACCAGCGGCACATCGACCGCTTCCCGCAGCCAGCCGGCCAGTTCCGCGGCATAGCGCCACTGGTTGGTGACCACGGAAAAGCCGATGATTTGCGGCGCCACCTCTCTCACATAGGCGATCAGTTCCTCTTTGCCGGGAAGGGGTCCCAGATCTTCGCAAAGCTGCCGGAAAACCACCTCATGCCCGGCCTCCTTGAGGACCGCGGCCAGATAAGCGACGCCGTAATTGAAACCCAGCTGGGAACCGGAATTGGGATAGAAAAAAAGTATTTTCATCGTTTCCTTTAAATTTGCCGGACCGGACCACCCCGTCAGACCGCACGGGCGTCAATGAGCCGGGTTATCACATCGTCGATCTCGAACATGGGGGGGTGGGTCAGGGTGTCGACGTGGATGATCTCGCTCCGATTCGGCCCGCAGGGGCTCCAGCGGCGGATGAAGCGCGGATTGTTGCTGCCGGCGAAGAGGGTGTAGGTCGGCACCCCCAGAGCCGCGGCGATATGCTGACAGGCGGAATCGTAGCCGATGAACTCGTCGCTGTGGGCGATCAGCGCGGCGATCTCGCCGATCCCTGCGGAAACGGCGACCAATCCCGCAGAAAGACCTATCCCCTGCCAGGAGCCGAACACCGTCGCCTCGGTGGCGACTCCCCGCCACTGGGCGGAACGGATCAACGCCCGCGACCGCGCCAGTTCTTCCTCGCCGAACCCCTGGTCGAGCAGGATCACCGTACCGGGTTCCTGCAAAAGGCGATGGATCATCCGTTCCTCGAAAGCGTCGCCGAGACGTTTGCGGGCGTTTCCGCCCACGCCGAGGTTGATGACAATCAGCTTGCGGCAGCCGGCATGCCGTAAAGCGGCCGCGAAGCCGCCCGCCGTGGCGAGGGTCGTCTCCGTCAGCCAGACCTGGGGGTGGCAGAAGGGTCCAGGCTCAAGAACTTCGTTGATCCAATGGTTGGCCAGTTCGGCGATGGACATCTTTTTCGGGTAGGCGTCGCTGCCACGGCTGTTGAAAAAGAGGTAGCGGTCATCGTCAATCACGGGCAGAACCCCGAGCTGGGAGAGCCGCGAATCGGGATCGATGACGATCATCTCCTCATCGTTTTGGCCTTTCCGTTCGTCCTCGATAGCCGAACGCACGGCAAACCAGCTGTTGAAACGCTCCACCAGATTGCCCCGACGGGAATAGGCGACCTCGCGGATGCGGATACGGGGATTCCCGCCGTATATCTCGGCCAGCTTGTCGGCGCCGAGAAGGACGATCTCCGCCGCCGGAAAAAGGCCCATGAGGCGCTGGACGAGAACGCTGGTTACCGCCACGTCGGCGCCGATGGTGACGCGGGAGAGAAGGATGATCCGGCGCGGCGGCGTCTTCAGCAAAACCCGCTCGGCGGCCCGCGAGCGGATGCCCTCGATCCTTTTGAAGAGATCATCGTAGGTCACCAGGCCGAAGGCGCCGAGTTCCCGGTGGAGACGCTCCCCGCCGGGGGCGTGGCGGCAGAAATCGACCACCCGGCTTATGACCCGGTTGTATTCCTCCGTCTGCAGTTCCTCAAAATCGTCGCAGAGCCCCTCCACGATAATTCCGAACAGCGCGGCAGAGCCCGGCTTGTTGAGTTCTTCCCCGGCGAAGGAGGTGGCCATCTCGCAGAGCAGACGGATATATTCGGCCTCATGGTGATCGTTGAAGTAATAGCGGTCCAGAAAGGAAAGGGCGATCTGCCTGGCCAGGCGATCGAGGGCCTCCCGCTTCGGGTTTTGTCTCAGGGTGTCCCATTGGCGGCGATAAAATGCGGGTTTCATGACAAATCGGTTTCCTTCACAAGGGACAGGATCTCATCCATGACCCGTTCCGGCCGGATGCCGGCCATGCACCGGTGATCGGTGGGGCAGACCTTTTTATGGCACGGAGCGCATTCGGTTTCATGGCGGATCACCCGCGTCTTTTCCAGGTTGGCGGCGGTATAGCGGGGATCCGTCGGTCCCATCAGCACGACCACCGGCACGTCAAAAGCCACGGCATAATGGCGCGGTCCCGTATCGTTGGTCACCAGCAGATCGCAGCGGCGGATCAAAGGCTTCAGCTCGGCCAAATCGATGCGGTCGGGGACAGTGTTGACGATCCGCGCCCGGCTGGCGGCGACGATGGCCGCGGCGATCGGCTCTTCCCCCGGACCGCCGAAAAGAAGGATCCGGCACCGGAAGGCCTCTTCGATCAATTCGGCCAGGCGGGCGAAATGCCCGGGCGGCCAGCACTTGGAAGAACCGAAACTGGCCCCCGGATTGAGGCCGATGACCCGCTCCGTTTCGTCCACGCCGTAGCCGGCAAGCCGGCGCCGTCCTCTTTCCGCAACCGCGGCGGAGATGTAAAGCCGCGGTTTGGGCCGGGACGGCATTTGCAGACCGAGATAGCGGCCCAGCGCTCCATAGTACTCGGCCATCGGCTGTGGCTTGAAGACGCCGTTTTCCATCAGCGGCGTCGGCCCGGCGGTGACCAGAAACCTCCTCATCTGCCATTTGTAGCCGTAGATCCTTTTCACCCCGCCCAAGCGGGCGGAAAAATAGGCACGCAGGCTGTTGGGCAGGAGCACGGCCGCATCGGGCCGCGCGGCGCGGATGCGGCGGACGCATTCCAGGAAATTGCCCGCCCCCTGGTCCCGGCAGCCGATCACCTCGTCGAACCAGGGGCTGCCCTCCAGGATGCCGCGGGCATAGGAACGGACCACGGCGACGATTTCGGTTTGCGGAAAATCGCTCCGAAAAGCCTCAAAAAGGGGTGTGGCCATGACGATATCCCCCACCCAGTTGGGGCAGCGGATCAGGATCTTCTTGGCGTTTTCAAGTTCTTCGACCACCAGGGATCTTCCTTTTCAAGATGGCTTGGCCGCCAATGGGGCCGCCGCCATCCTTAGCAAATATCGCTTCGCAAAACAAGATACAGTTGTCCCGTGGCGGATCAGCGAGGCAGCCAACGGTCGCGGATTTTCCCGCCTCATCCCTTTCCTTTCAGGACTTGCGGGCGGAACCGACGGTGAACCAGCCGTGGGTGCGGGGCGCTCCCGGCAGGTAAAAACTCCGTACCCTTTCGAAACAAAAGCCCTGACTTTCCACCAGCTGAAAAACCGGGCGGTCGAGGTGGCAGCCGCCGGCCAAGGCCACCTCCAGAGGATTGAGGCGGCGCTGCCAACGGGCGATTCGCGGCTCTTCGGACAGGCCATGCTCCACCACCACAAGCCGGCCCCCGTCGCCCAGAAGCCGCCGAAGTTCAGCCAGAATCCGCTGCGGGTCGTCCACGGAGCAGAGGGTGAGAAAACTGACGGCCCAGTCGAAAGAGCCCTTGGGAAAAGGGACAGTCGCGGCCGAGCCGCAAAAAATGTCCACGGGCATCGGCGCCACAGCCAGCCGCGAAGCGGCCCTCTTGAGCATCCCCGTATTGGGCTCCACGGCCACCAGGGATTGCACCGCCGGGGGGTAATGGAGGAGGTTCAGTCCCGTCCCGAAACCGATCTCGAGGACCCGGCCCCGCACCTCCTTCAGTTCCACGGCGCGGAGTTCCTCGATGGCGGCAAAACGGCCGAGCCGGTCATTGAACCAGGGGAAAAAATGCTGTTCGTAGCAACGACGCAGAAAAGCCAAGGAGCGGCAAAGGCTTTTAATGGCCATCGGGGCGGCCTTCACTTGGCGCTGAGATAGGAAAGAAGTTGGTCCATGAGCGCATGGATCGTCCGGTATTTTTCGGCGGAAGCTCCGAGAATGGCTGTTTCCTCCTGGACATAGCGGGCGGGGATCAACTCATTCCGGCAATGGAAGACCAGTTGGCGCGCCGACTCGGGGGTGGTTTCCAGATGGAACTGCAGGCCGATGACCGAGCGACCAATCTGAAAGGCCTGGTTCGCACACCCTTCGCTGCGCGCCAGAGGTACCGCCCCGGCGGGAAGGTCAAAGGTCTCGCCGTGCCAGTGGAACACGTCCACGGCGGCGGGAAAAGAAAAAGCCCGTGCATCCCCGTGGCCTATCCCCCGCACCGGGAACCAGCCGATCTCCCGGCAGGGATTGGGAAAGACCCTGGCGCCGAGGGCGCCGGCGAGCAGCTGGGCGCCGAGGCAGATGCCCAAAATAGGCGTACCGGCGGCCAGTGCCTGGCGCAGGAACTCCTTTTCCGCCCGAAGCCAGGGATAGGCCGACTCATCGTTGACGCTCATGGGACCGCCCAGAACCACCAGAAGATCCATTTCTTGTCCCTCGGGAGGGCTTTCGCCTTGGTAGAATCGGGTGGCAGTCGTTTCGTAACCGGCGGCATCAAGCCATTCCTCGATGCTTCCCGGACCTTCGAAGGGAACATGTTGGAAATAATGGGCACGCATGGGATCTCCTGAGGATGAACGATGATCCCCGCTCCGCGTAAATCGACAACGACGAAAACGCCCTGGAGCGAGGGGATTCCGGATCAAAAGTCGATAATAATGCAATCAGGTCCCGAAACGCAAAACTTAGCGGAGTTTTTAAAATAGTTTCCAGTTGATTTCCTTCATCCGCAAAATCACAAGCGAACCAGCCATGGCTTCACATGGGGAACGGAAATTTTCCCAAGGACCGGAGAATCAAGCTCTTGCGCGGATTGACGCCGAGATTGGCGAAAAAGCTTGTTTCCTGATGAAAACCAGTAGGCCACCGCCATTTTTTTGTATACTTCTTGGCGGCGGCCGAAATCAATTATTGGCATCGACAGGTTTTCTTTTTTCTTTTTCACTGCCGAAAGACTTGCCGACATGACCCTTGAAATCGCTTTGGTGCTGCTGATTCTTCTGTCCTGCCTGGTTCTGTTCATTACCGAATGGGTGCGTATGGATGTCGTCGCCCTGACGGTGCTGTCCAGTCTGGCGATTCTGGGCCTGGTCTCCCCCGCCGAGGCGGTGGGCGGTTTCAGCAACCCCGCGGTGATCACCGTGTGGGCCATGTTCATCATGAGCGAGGGGCTCACCCGCGCCGGCGTAGCTGACCGGATCGGCCGCCGGGTGATGCGCCTGGCGGGCCAAAGCGAGACGCGCATGATCGTCATTTTCATGATCGGGGGCGGCCTGCTTTCGGCCTTCATGAACAGCATCGGCGTGGCCGCGCTGATGATGCCGGTGGTTTCCGAGGTCACACGCCGCTCCGGGGTCTCCCCCTCCAAAGTGCTCATGCCCCTCGCCTTCGGCACCCTCCTCGGCGGCCTGACAACCCTGTTCGGCACGGCCCCGAACCTGCTGCTGAGCATGGCCCTGGAGGATGCCGTCGGTGACGGTTTCGGCATCTTCGATTTCGCCTATCTCGGGGTCCCGGTCCTTGTGGCCGGCACCGCTTTTGTCGCCCTGGCCGGGCGGCATCTCCTGCCGAAGGCCGATCCTGCCCGCAACTCGGCTCACCACCGCGACCTGCGCGCCGCATACAGCCTTCAGGAGCGCGTCTTCGCCCTCAAGGTCTCGGCCGATTCCCTGTTGGCGGGCCGCTCCATCGCCGCTTCGGGCCTCGTCGACATCGCCGGCTTGATGATCATCGCCCTCACCCGGGGGGGCCGCACCGAGGCCCTGCCGGCCCGCACCACGATACTCCAGGCGGGCGACATCCTCCTCGCCCAAGGACGCTTCGACCGCTTCACCCGGCTGCGCAGCTGGAACACTCTGGCCATCGTCCGGGAGGCGCCGATTCTCCATGAAAAACTGGTCACCAACAGCGCCCTGGCGGAACTGGTGACAGCGGAAAAAAGTTCCCTAACAGGCCAATCGCTGAGGCACCGGACCTTCCGCGAGCGCTTCGGCCTCAATGTGCTGGCGGTGCGCCGCGGCGACCGGGTGCGCCGCACCCGCCTGGCGGAACAGGTTCTCGCCGCCGGCGACCGTCTGCTGGTGCAGGGAAGTCCACAGGCTTTGGAGGCGCTCCAGGGCCAAGCCGAATTTACCGAAATCGTTCCTCTTGAGGTCGCCGAGATGCGCTCCCTCTACCAGCTCGACGAACGGCTCTTCGTCCTGCGGGTGCCGGAGGACAGCTCGCTGGTCGGCTCCTCGCTGGGGGAAAACCGCCTCGGCGACGCCTTCGATTTCCGCCTGCTGGGGCTTTTCCGCGGCGGCGAAGTACTGGAATCCCCTTCCTCGGAAGAGATCCTGCAGACGGGCGACCTCCTGCTCATTCAGGGCCGGGAGTCGGATCTCGACATCCTGCGCGGTTTCCAGCAGTTGGAGAAAATGGAGGACGTCTCGTCCTATCTCAATCTGTTCGATCACGGCGACCTCGATCTGGTCGAGGCGACCCTCCACCCCCACGGCAAGTATGCCGGGCAGCGGGTGGAGGCCCTGAATTTCTATCAGCGCCGGGTCGAGGTGGCGGCCATCTGGCGGGAAGGAAGGCCCTACCGCTCCGGGCTGGGGACCATGGTCCTGCAGCAGGGGGACGCCCTGCTCATCGTCGGCCCGCGGTCGCGCCTGGCCGAACTCAACGGCGACGAGAACCTCATCATCCTCAACCCGGTCCATGTCAAACCGGTGGATACCCGCAAGGCGCCGCTGGCCGGCGCCCTCATGCTGCTGCTGGTCGCCTCGGTCCTTTTCGGCCTGCTGCCGATCTATGTGGCCGCCGTCGCCGCGGCCACCCTCATGGTGCTGACCCGTTGCATAACCATGGAACAGGCCTACCGGGCCATCGAATGGCGCTCCATCTTTCTCATCGCCGGCATGCTGCCCCTGGGCGCCGCCATGCAGCACAGCGGCGCCGCCGCCTGGATCGCCCAGGGCGTGCTCGGCCTCCTCGGCGCGGCGGGGCCGTGGGCGGTCATTATCGGCCTTTACGCCATCACCGCCTGCGGCGCCCTGATCGTGCCGACGCCCGCCCTGGTGCTGATCATGGCCCCCATCGCCCTGACCCTCAGCACGGCCCTGGCCATCGCCCCCCAGACAGGGATTATGGCCGTGGCCATCGCCGCGACCAGTCTCGCCAGCCCGGTCTCCCATCCGGCCAACACCCTGGTCATGGGCCCCGGCGGATACCGCTTCACCGATTACCTGAAACTCGGCATCCCCTTGACCCTGGTGGTTTGCGCCGTAACCTTCCTCCTTTTGCCGGTGACCTGGCCTTTGAAGTGACCGGTGACCGGTGATTGGTGATTAGTGATTAGTTATTAGTAAAATCAACCACATAAACCATTTTCCAGTCACCATTTTTTGGTGAAAGGCAACATCCAACAAAAAAGAGCGCCGACTCGCAGCGCTCTTTTTTGTTTACGGACAGTACCGGAACAGACCCCAGTCCTGATCAATAGGGATGGAACTCCCGGACGCGGTATTTCCCGGTCTCCCGAAAATCGGGGCTGTAATCCTTGCTGAAGTCCTCGTATTTCGGGGTGAATTTGCCCATGTACTGGTTGACCACCGGATAGCCCGCCTTGATCCAGGCGAGCATGCCGCCATCGACGATTTTCATGTTGGTGTAGCCGAATTTCTGCAGATAGGGGGCGATGTAGAAAGCCCGGTGGGATGTCCGGCAGAAGATGTAGAGCTCCGCTCCGGCATCGGGAATGGCCTTGGGAATGGTATAAAAATGCCCGGCATGGATGTTGTCGGCCCCCTCGATGTGGAAGGTGTAGAATTCGGGAGCGCTTCTCAAATCCACAATATAGGCCTTTCTTTTGCCGTCGTTGACCTCATCGACGATCTTTTTGAACTCCTCCACGCCGATGATCTTTTCGGCGGAGATTTCTTTCCTCATCTCCTGATGTACCTGCTTCTCTGTGGCCGCCGGATCAACCTTGTTTTCGGCGGCGAAAACCCCGGAGGCCGCCAGGAGAAATATCGCCAAGCCAAACAACAATGATTTCATTGTGGAAGTCATTTTCCGTTACTCCTTATGAGGATCCCGCAACGATCATTTGACAAGTTCAAAGCCCGCCTGATTCCAGGCGATGGTGCCGCCCGCCATGCCGTACACCTTGGCGTAGCCGCTCTGCTTGAGGAAGGAAGCGACGATGTTGGAGCGGTACCCCGTCCCGCAGGTGACCACCACCTCTTCATTCCTGGGCAGGCTGAAATCATCGCCGAGGATTTTGGGCAGGGGCAGGTTCTCGGCGCCCTGGATATGGCCGCGACCCCACTCGGGAGGATTGCGCACGTCGATGATGCGTGGCGCCGCGCCCTTTTCGAGCCTTTTCTTGAGTTCCTGCACCGAAAGCTGATCGAGTTTTTCCACCGGCCGGCCGGAATAGACCCAGGAGGCGATTCCACCGGCGAGATAGCCGAGAATCTTGTCGTAACCGATGCGGTGCAGTTCAACGCACATGGCGTCGTAGGCTTCCTTGTCATCCACCACCAGCAGCAAATCGCTGTGGGGATCCACCGTCATCCCCACCAGGTTGGCCATCTGCTTCTCGAAACCGATATTCAGGGAGTTGGGGATATGGAAACCGCCGAAGGCCGCCATGTCGCGGGAATCGATGACGACCGCCCCGGTCTTCATCCGCTCCTCGAACTGGTCCGGAGTCAGCGCCTGGTCGGAAGAACACCGGCTCAGCAGGGGCGCGCCCTTGATATTGGTCTGGATGATGTGGGTAAAACTCTTGGGCCGGGTCGGAAAACCGCGACTCATCTCGGCCTTGAAATCGGCAAAATTCTTAAAACCGAGCATGGGGTTGTTGCGCCGCTCGTAGCCGAGGGTGGAACTGGTCTTGGAGCTCATTCCCCGGCCGCACAGGGAACCCATGCCGTGGGCGGGAAAGACCTCGAGGTGATCGGGATAGGCACCCAGTTTGTTGTAGAGGGAATCGTAGAGGTTGTGGACCTGCTCCTCGAGAATCTCGTCCCCCGCCAGGTCGGGACGGCCGATGTCGTTGACGAAAAGGAGATCGCCGGTCAGCACCATCCACGGATCCGCGGAGCGGGATTTGTCGCTGATCAGCAGGGACAAGGCGTTGGGGGTATGACCCGGCGTGTAAAGCACCTTGATCCGTGCGTTGCCGATCTCGATGATGTCCCCTTCCTTGAGGGTTTTATGCTCGTAGTCCACCGCGGCCTTTTCGTGGAGATAAATCGGCGCCTGGGTGTGGGAGCGCAGCTCTTGCCCGCCGCTGACATGATCGGCGTGGACATGGGTATCGATGATGTGAGAGATCTTCATCCCCTCGTTGCGGGAGATATCGAGGTAATCCTGGACGTCCCGCTTGGGGTCGACGACCACCATCGCCTTGGCGCCGGGACAACCGATGACGTAGGAAAAGCACCCGAGACCGGGAACAACAATCTGCTTGAAATACATAGTCTTAACTCCTTTGCCCTTGGTTCGACTGGGTGGATGGTTACGATGATGTTTATACCTCCCTCGTTGAGTATATCAAGGGGAAGGAGGAAAAAAGAGAGAAGCGTCCCCGGGCTCCCCCGGTAGACGCCTCCCCAGCTGCGTAGTTACTTTTTCAACGTCCGATGGCAGAACCACCAGTCGTAGTAACCATCCGGATACTGTCTTTTGCGTTCTTTGGCCGACTTGCAGTCCTTGCACGGGGGAATAATGACCCGGTCCTGGATCAGTTCGTTATTGGGCCAGTTCGCCGGCATGGCCACCCCTTCCTGGTCGGAAATCTGCAGGGCTTTGACGGCGCGCACGATCTCGTCCATGTTGCGCCCCAGTTCCTGGGGATAGTAGAGAATCAGGCGGATTTTTCCTTCCGGATCGCCGACGAAGACGGCGCGGACCGTGTTGGAACCGGACTTGGGATGGAGCATCCCCATCTTGTAGGCGATGGTGTCGTTGGCGGCGATGATCGGGAATTGGATCTCCACGCCGAGATTTTCAGCGATCCACTCATCCCATTTGATGTGGGAGAAAACCTGGTCGATGGACATGCCCACGAGTTTGCAATTCAGGTTTTTAAAATCGTCATACCTTTTCTGGAAAGCGACGAATTCGGTGGTGCAGACAGGCGTAAAATCAGCCGGGTGGCTGAAGAGGACAAACCAGGAACCTTTGAGATCGCCCGGAATGTTCATGGGACCATGGGTGGTCTGAACTTCGAGTTCGGGAAACTTATCGCCCAATAACGGCATTGCGGGTCTTTCCTGTTCCATTTCTTTCCTCCTTGTTTATGTTTTTATAAAGTAACGAAGCCCCATCTGCTTCTTCTGTCCACGGTCGCCTGGAAATACGCCGGCCACCAAAGGGCTCGAACCAGGACAAACATGAAACTTTTTGTTGATGCGAAGTTCTGGAATGTTTATAGCGGATTAAAACTAATCTGTCAATATATTCCTATATAATAATTATTATTGTTATAGTTTTTTTCCCCGATTCCCACCAAAAAAAACAGCGGCCCTTCCGGACCGCCGTTTTTTTTTTCGCCCCTGTCGAAAGAGCGTTACTTCAGCCATTCCTCGATTTTTTTGGGATATTTCTTCATCCAGCGCACGGCGTTGTCATAGGGATCGCCGCCTTCCTCGTTCCACACCATCAGTTCGGCCATATCGTTGGGACTCCACTGGAAGTTGTTGAGAACCCTGTAAACCTCAGGCATCTCTTCCTTCAGCCCCTTGCGGACGATGGTGTTGATATTCTCGGCGCCGCCATAGACTCCCTTAGGATCGGCCAGATATTTGAGGTCCCATTTGGCAAATTTCCAGTGGGGGGTCCAACCGGTCACCACAACCCATTGATTGTTTTTGATCTTGTCGGCAAGGACCATGGTCATGGTGGACCCGCTGCCCTCCACCAGTTTCATGTTCTTGATGCCGTACTCCTTGATCACCTGTTCCGTTTTGGACATCAGGCCGGCACCGGGATCGATGCCGATGATCTTCTTTTCGAACTTATCCGCATTGGCATCCATTTCCTCGATGGAGTCGATGGTGACGTAAGTCGGAACGACCAGACCGATTTTGGTCCCCTCCAGATTAGGGCCAAGGTCTTCCACCTTGTCCTGAACCTCTTTCAGGTAGTGACCATGGGTGGTGGGGAGCCAGGCGGCGACCAGGCCGTCCACGTCGCCGCTGCCGACCGCCTGCCACATGGCGGCGGCGCTGACCGAAATGATCTTGACCTCATAACCGAGTTTCTCCTGCAACACCGCCCTGACCAGGTTGGTGCTGGCGACTTCCGAGGACCACTCCACATAGACCAGTTCCACCTTCTTTTTGGCGGGAGCGGCCGGAGCCTTGGTTTCAGTTGCGGCAGGTGCCGCCTTGGACTCGGTTTTTTCCTGTTTTTCACTTTTCTGACAGGCAAAGATCATCAGAGCTGCCAGGACGAGAGTCAGACTTGAAAACAGCTTTCTCTTCATTCCATCCTCCTTGCGTTAGTGGGTTTTCCCTTGGTGGGTTATCTTCTGGGTGATGCGGTCAAAAATAATGGCGATGATGACGACAGCCAAACCGGCTTCAAAACCCATCCCCGGCTTGAAGCGCTGGATCGCCTTCCACACCTCGCTGCCGAGACCGCCGGCGCCGATCATGGCGGCGATGACCACCATCGACAGAGAAAGCATGATGGTCTGGTTGACCCCGGCCATAATGGTCGGTCTGGCCAGGGGAAGCTGAACCTTGAGCAACTTCTGCAGACGGCTGGAGCCAAAGGCATCCGCCGCCTCGATCAGTTCCTTGGGCACCTGCCGAATACCCAGGTCGGTGAGCCGGATGGCCGGCGGCATGGCGAAGATGACGGTGGAGAAAACCGCCGACACCGGCCCCAGGCCGAAAAAGGGGATGGCCGGAATCAGGTAGACAAAGGCCGGCATGGTCTGCATCAGGTCGAGAATGGGCAGGACGATACGGTTGACCAGGGGGAAAAGCGCTGAAGCAATGCCGATGGGAATGCCCAGGCTGATCGCCACCAGGGTGGCGGCAATGACCAGCGAAATGGTGGCCATAGTGGCCCCCCACAGCCCGAGATTCCAGATCAGGGCGAGACCGGCCACCGAAAAAAGGGCGATGCGCCGGCCGGCCAGACGCCAGGCCAAAAGGGCAATGAGCAGAATCAGAACCATGGGCGGTATTTTTTCCAGGTTCTCCACCAGAACTTCATTGGCGTTTTCGACCACATTGGAAACCGCCTTGGTTATGAAGGAAAAATTCTCCGTGAGAAAATCGATGGCGGCCTCGATAGCCTCACCAAGAGGGAGTTTGGGAATGGTCATGGAAGTTACCTTTCACGGTTCAGGCCGGCAATGATGTTGCCGCGCACGATGGCCCCTTTGAGGACGCCGCTTTCATCCACCACCGCCGCCGGAAAACTTTCCAGGGCGAAGAGTTCGGTCAGACTGGTATCCGGGGTGACCCGTGAGGGTTCCTTGAGAATTTCCTTCAGATCGGAGATTCCTTTGCGGATCAGCTCCGAAGCGTCGTCGGCGTTGACGATGCCGAGCAGCAGACGTTTCCGGTCGACGACAAAGATGCTCGAAATGCCGACCTCCTCCATTTCCCGCAGGGCCGTTTTGGGGCCGTCCTTGGGCCAGGTGATGGAATAGGCCTTTTTCATGATCGAGGAGGCGGTCAGCACCTTGGACATATCGACGTCCTCGACAAATTTCTCCACATAATCATCGGCGGGATTGGTGAGGATCTCTTCAGGGGTCCCCTGCTGAACCAGCCGCCCGTCTTTCAGAATGATGATCTTATCCCCCAACTTGAGAGCCTCATCCAGGTCGTGGGTGATGAAAACGATGGTTTTGCCCACCCGACTCTGCAGTTGCAGCAATTCTTCCTGCATCTCCTTGCGGATCAGCGGATCGAGGGCGCTGAAGGCCTCGTCCATCAGCAGAATACCGGGATCGATGGCCAGGGCGCGGGCCAGCCCGACCCGTTGCTGCATGCCGCCGCTGAGCTGATCGGGATAGTTGTCTTCCCATCCCTTGAGACCGACCAGCGCCAGGGCGTCCTCCGCCTTCTTCCGGCAGGTGTCCTTGCTTTCGCCGTGAATTTCTAAACCGTAGGCGACGTTCTGGATCACCGTGCGATGGGGAAAAAGGGCAAAGCGCTGGAAAACCATGCCGAAGCGGGTCTGACGAAACTCCCGGAGTTGGGCTTCATTGAGGCCACGGACATCGGTGCCGTCAATTAGGATGGAGCCGGCGGTTGGCTCGATCAGACGGTTCAGACAGCGGATCAGGGTCGATTTGCCGCTCCCAGAAAGTCCCATCACCACCAGGATTTCCCCTTCCTCCACGGAAAAGGAAACATCCCAGAGACCGAGGGCAAACCCCTTTTCCTTCATCAGCCGTTCCCTGTCCCACCCCTGGTCGAGGAGAGACAGGACCTGACGGGAAGGCTTGCCGAACACCTTGCCGAGTTTTTCAACCTCGATTTTTTTCATATAAATAAACGACTTTCACTATTTTGGAATTTTCGGTTAAAAATGCCCCGACAGCGGATTTCTGCCGGAGAGAAACCCTTACGCAAAAGGAAAGGATGGGAAACCAGATGCATGGAGCGGAAAGAAGCCGCCGAACCGGAGTATCCCGGCCGGGAGCGGTTTTTCCGATGGCGGACGGAAAACCGGGGAGGAACGTGGGTGTGTATTGCCGTGGGGTAAAACAAACCGGGAGGCCACCAACTCCTTTTAATTCAAATCATTTGAACGATAATAACAGCCTTGGGTGCAACTTGTCAAATCGCCGGCCGGAAAAACTCCCCAGACACAACCGGTGAACTTTTGAAATGTTTTCTTTGTGAGGGTAATTTTAGGCCCTCACAGTTTTTTTCCGGACAGACCGAGGACTGCAAGGATGTCCTCCGCGAGGGCGCTTGGTGGATCGAAGGGACGCAGTTTTTGAGCGAATCGGGCGTCTAAAGACGGCTCGTTAAACTCTTCATCATTGTCCCGCCGGATCCTTTCCAGAAAGTCCTGCAGTTTCCTTTGCTGCTACGGTTGGAACGTTTCGGCGAGTCTCAGAACCTTTGACCATATTAGACGGTGGACGGTGGACGGTGGACGGTGGACGGTGGACGGTGGACGGTGGACGGAAAAAGTATAGCCAGCTATCATCAAAAGCAAAACTTGAATACAGCCAGGTTGCCGATCAGCGCTCGGCGGCTGCCGTTTTCTCGGCCACCCCGAACCAGACCCGGTAACTCACCGGGCATCCCAGACCCGAAACAGCGAAGGCTTTTTCGTATTCCTGCAACAGGCGGCGCATCTGGGCGACCGTGTAGACCTCCCCTCCGCCGAAAGAGGCGCCGATCCCTTTCAGGGAGCGCAGGCTGGCCAGCGGCGTATCGAACCAGGCCGTCACTTCCCGGAGCTCCCGGAGGTAAGGGCACCCCGCAACAGATTGGAAAGCGGATTCCAGAACATTTCGGTCGGGGAAGTCGAGGAGGTGAAGCGGCTTGCCGTTGGCGGCCAGAGCCGACGTTCTCAGTTCCCGGAGCGATCCGGACACGGGCACCGCCAAGGCGAGAACGCCCCCGGGGGCGAGGCAGGAAAAGTATTTTGCCACCGCCCCCGGAATATTCTCCAGCCACTGGAAAGTGAAATTGGAGAGGATCAGATCATAACGGGAGGAAGGCCCAAACTCCTCGGCATCGGCGCAGACGAAGCGATGTTCCGGCCAACGGCGGCGGCAGGCCGCCACCATGTTGGGCGCGAAATCGATGCCGGTGACGGCCCCCGCCCGGCCTGCCTCGAGCAGGCCCGCAACCAGCAATCCCGTGCCGCAGCCGATATCGAGAACCCGACCGAAACGCTTCTCCGGCAGAAGGTTCAGCAGGTACCCCGCCGCCTGGCCCTGGGCCGCCGCCCAGCGGTCGTAAACCGGCACCGCCGCGGAGAAACGGCGGCGGATTTGGGCTTTAATCCTTTTCTCAGGCATTTTCCAGCATCTCGATTTTTTGGATCAGGGTTCGTGGATGGGTGTGGGGCAGGATGTGCCCCCCGCCCTCGATCAGGGTCAGGGAGCTGTTGGGCAGGTGAAGGTGGAGATGGCGGGCCTGGGCCGCGGGAACGATCCGGTCGTTATCGCCGTGGAGGATGTGGGCCGGCACGGTAATTCTCGCCTGGCTGTCGCGGAGATCGGCGCCAGCCAGGAACTCCAGGCCGTGAATCAGCTCCGCAGTGGCAAAGCTCCCGCTCTGGGTCAAAAAATCCTCCTCCCAACCGGCATCGTTGCGGGGGAAAGAGGCGTTGGCGGCAAAATCCCGAAGCACGGCCTGGCGATGGCGGCGCATCTTCAGGATCATGCCCCGCAGCGCCGCCGCCGGGACTCCCGGATAATCACCTGCGGCCGTCATCCTCGCCGTGGCGGCGACCAGCACCAGGCCGGCGATGCTTGCCGACAGACACGCCGCCTGCAAGGCCAGAAGCCCCCCCAGAGACCAGCCGACCAGGATCACGGGGGCGGAGAATTCGGCCAGTTTCCGCGACAGGGAATCACCGGAGGGCAAGGCGTCTCGCCAGGAAAAGAAAAAGCAGGGGTGGCGGCCGCCGATTCCGGCGACGACCTGGCGCCACGCCTGCGCCGTCGTCCCCCAGCCGGAGATGAAGACGAGGGGCCTCACAGCACCCCCAGGCGGCGCGCCTCGGAAACGATCCGTTCCGCTGTTTGCGCCAAATCCCCGCGGTCATGGGCCAGGGTCACGGAGAGGCGCAGCCGCGCCGTCCCCGGAGGAACGGTGGGCGGGCGGATCGCCTTTACGTAAAGGCCCGCGTTCTCCAGTTCTGCCGCCAGGGCCACGGCCCGCTCGTTTTCGCCGACCAGGATGGGCACGATCTGGCTTGCGAAAGGAAGCAGCTTCATTTCCTTTTGTGCCAGCAGACCATGGAAAAAGCGGCTGTTGTCGAGCAGTGTTTTGCCTTGATCGGGTTGCGCGAAAAGGATTTCCACCGCTTTGTGAGCCGCGGCGGCGGAGGCCGGCGGCAGGGCGGTGGAGAAGATGAAGGGCCGCGCCCTGTTGATGAGCCATTCCCGGACACGGGCGGAACAGGCCGCGAACCCCCCATACCCACCCAGGGATTTGCTGAAAGTGCCGGTGATCAGATCGGCGCGGATGCCGAGATCGCGGCAGATGCCGCCGCCGCAAGGGCCGAAAACGCCGATGGCGTGGGCCTCGTCGACCATCAGAAAAGCGCCGAAGGCATCGGCCAGGGAGTGAATCTCCGCCAGTGGAGCGATGTCGCCGTCCATGCTGAAAACGGAATCGACGACGATGAAGAGCCTCCCCTCCCCTTTGCCGTGAGCTTCAAGGAGGCGGCGCAGTTCTTGGGTGTCGTTGTGGCGGAAGCGCTGCCAGCGGGCGCCGCTCAAACGGATGCCGTCGATGAGGCTGGCATGGTCGAGGCGGTCGAAGAGAACCATATCCCCCGGCCCGGCCAGGGCCGAGATCGCGCCGAGGTTGGTCAAAAAACCGCTGCCGAAAACGAGGGCGCTCTCTGTGTCAAGCAGTTCCGCCAGGATCTTTTCCAGCGCCTCGTGCAGCGCCAGATGACCGCACATCAACCGGGAACCGGCGCTCCCGCAACCCCATTGCTCGACGGCGGCCAGGGCGGCGCCTTTGACCCGCGGGTCGCCGGCCAGATCGAGGTAGTCGTTGGAGGAGAAATTGAGGAAAACCTTGCCGTCGCGAAAGAACTTCCCCCCGCAGGCGGGCAGCGCCGTCAGCGACCGGAATTGGCCCTTCGCCGCCAGCTTTTCCAGGCCCGCTTCGATATCCGCAAAAATCTTCTTTTCCAAGCCCTCTTCCGTCCTTTCCATGCACCCATAGCGCCGCACCTGGTCAGCCGCCGCTTTTGTTCCCGTAAACGCCAGGGACGGCGACCCGCAGCGCCCCGTCCACCGGCGACAGCTCCTGCTAGAATCTCCCATCGCCGTAAAAGGGACAAAAACAGATGACCGGAACAACGTCCGTCCCGGTCACCCTGATCCCCGACCCGCCGCCGGGAACCCCGCCTTTCGCCCTTGTGGGGAATCGCCCGGGCCGTCAAAAGGCTCCCCTATTGTAGGGCATCTGCGACGTTTTTGAAAACCCCAGTGCCTTACCAAAGGCCCAGTTTTCAACACGCTGCTAGAAACGCCAGTTCACCAGAACCATGCCGGGGGCCAAAGCATCTGGAAACTCCCGGAACCAGCTGTTTTGCGGAAGCAGGTTCAGCAAACCCAGCTGAACGCCGGTGTCCGCCTTCTCGGCATAGTTGACAAAGCCGAGTTGCAGCCCTTTCACCCGCCCCGCGTAGTTCACGAAACCCGTCTGCACGCCCTTGAGGTTTTGGTCGGTGTAGTTCAAGAAGCCATGCTGCCAGCCGAGAAAATTCCCTTTCGTGAAGTTCACCATGGCCCAATGGACCCCCCGGTAGCTGTCGGCATAATTGAGCAGAAAACCCCAGCTGAAGCCGGCGCTGTCGCCCGTACTTCCGTTCACCAGCCCCAGAGAGAGGGCTTTCTGGGGATTTTCTCCCCAGATGCTCAGGGCCAATCCTTCAATCCTGGCGGTGCGGCTGTGGATGGCGATATCAGGCGTCAGGCTGGCCTGAAAGGGATGGCCGGCGGCAAAAACCGGAGCAGAAACAGCCGTCATCAAAAACAGAACCAACATCCAAGGAAACAAACCGAAGCGCTTCTTGTCCATTTCCCAATCTCCTTTCCTTGGTTGGTCAGGTTTCTGATCCAGGACGGAAAATCAGCCACTTTTTTCCAAAATTGTCAATCAAATTGAAAAACCTGGGGGGTCAGATCCTGAGTCGGCGGTTTTTTTCTTCGTTGACCACCCTGCCGGTGGTCTTGCGATGAAGCCCAGGTTTAGGGGGAGCCTTTCTTAAAGTATACCCAAAGCAATGGCGGGCCAGATAAATCGATGGGTCCCTTTCAACTTCATAAAGATTTGTTCCGCCGGGGAAAACCTCTTCAAGATTTTCAAATAAATTAATTATGATTCAAAAATATCCGCTTTCGGCCCATCCCGCCAAGCTCTGATTCTCACCTTTCCGAAAGAATTTTTTCAAGATTTCATCATTTATGCATGGCTTTTGCATTAGGAAAAAAACATTTCCCTTAATGAGGTATCCCCTTTCTTTCCCATTATCCCCGGGGAAAGAAAAGTTGGAAACAATCGACCTGATGAGGATAACGGAGATGAACGGGACAACCTACCGCGTACTGATTGACGGCCGGGCCGGGGAAAAACAGGACATCCTGCGCGTCCGCGCCGAACTGGCCAGATTTTTCAAAACGTCAACGCCGGCCATGGACAAACTTACCTGATAGCTCACTGGACTCTGGGACTGGCCCTCCTCGTTGCCTTTTTCCGCCGGGATCCACATCCAAAAATCCTCGCGGATTGGATCTCCGGAACCAATACCCTTTACGACGCAAATACCGCCGCGGCCAGCCGCCTGGGGATCAGGACTCTTGCCCTCTGCATCGTGCTGGCGGTCGTTTCCGCCTTTTCCCATGGGCAGATGATCAAATGGACGGAGACGGCCATTCATTGGAAGCTTTACCCCAAGGGGCGGACGGAGGCGGAGAAGAAAGCTTATCAGAATGAGCAGAGGGCTCTCCACCAGGCCCAGAAACGGTGGGGCACCAACCTGGTGATTTCCCGTTGCAATCAGGGAGACAAAGGGGCCTGCCAGCAACTGCAAGCCCTTGAGGGGATGTGCCGCGACGGGGATCGGAGTGATTGCGAATCCCTTCAGGGGAGCCGCCGCCCCTGACAGGCCGTTAAACAGGCAGAAAACCACCAGGAGGCATTGAATGGAACTCAAAGGCTACCGAATCGTCCTGCTGGGCATCCACAGCGGTCAGGACCGGCGACAGGTGATGGGGCAACTGGCCCAGACCTTCCGTTGCCCGCCGGAAGAGATTGAACGGCTGTTGGCTAACGCTCCCGTCGTCGTCCGTTCCAACCTGGACCGGCGCACGGCCGCCCGCTACCGGGAGGTCATCGCCCAGGCAGGAGCCACCAGTCGGATCGAGGCGTTGGAAAAACCTGAAAAGACAGCGGAGGAAGCGCCGCCGCAAACCGCAGCGCCTGCCAAAACCTGTCCCGCCTGCGGCTACCGGGCGGCGACGGTCGACGACCCGCTGCTGAAGGCCCATGGAGATCTCGGAGAATGCCCCTCCTGCGGCATCGTCGTGAGCAAATACAACCAGGCCAAAAGACCGGTCCAGACAGCCCCTCGCCTGTCTCCGGCGACGGGAAAACCAAAAAAGCGTTCCATCTGGTTCTGGCTGGGGGGTGTGGCGGCGATATTGGCCGGCCTGGTGATCCTCGGCGCCATCGCCCAATTCACCCTCTGCAAAATTTCGCTGAGCCGTTTCATGGCTCGAGTCCAGGCCTTTGACCAAAAAGGCTATTCCCTCGATTCACAGGAAAACCTGATCGCGGCCATTGAAGGTTTGCACCGTTTATACAACGCCGCCGCGGAAAGCAACCCCCTCTTTTCCTGGAGACGTTTCAACCCCGACGGCCGTTTCGGAAAATTCTACACCGAAGGCACGGTAGCAACCCTGATGACCGAGTTGGCTACCCGCCGGGAGGCGCTGATCAACGCAATGGGCGAGGCAGCGGAGGATGGGCAGTTATTCAATTATCCTGTGGAGCGGATCAACAAACACCTGGAACAGTTTGAATACTGCATCATCCGGAAACTGGAAAGAATGACCTCCCGACGCCGCGACATCCAGGCAAGCCTGGAGAATTTGAGAGCAACAATCCGCAACGCCCAAAGTTGTCGGGGGTTCCTGGCCGGCCCCCTGCCGGAACGCCTGGAACCTGAATATTACGGGGTTTTTGCCGCGAAAATGGATAGGGGCAGTGGTCCCCAGCAACCCATCCAGGGAAGTTATGCGGATGTTATGAAGGAGCGGGGCCCGATCCTGAACGGATTACGAAAACTGCAGGTCCTCCGGGACAACTGGCGGGACAAAAACCGGCTCGGCAGAAACGGATTTCCAACCAGAGAAGAAATTGTCGCCGACCTCGGTGAGTTTGCCTGGCCCGGGAGTCGCTCTGCCATACCCGGCGCGGAATTCTTTTTCCTGGCCGACGGCACCCCCGCCTGCCTTTACAAGGGAAAAACCTTCACCCAGAAAAGCCGCGACTTGCATGGTGCGGGGAATTTTTAAAAACTATATTATTATCAAAAGGTTAACCTGATTTGAAGGCCACGGCCCACCATTCCTCCGGCTTATGAAACTGTCAATGCCTGTGGATAACGATTGTTTCCCAAGCGAGTGTAAATTATCATAACGATATCCTTGCAAAAAAAGCGAAAATTGGCATTTTCCCTACTTTCCAGTCAATTTTTCAACAATGCGGCTTTTTCCAACACCGTCGCAAACCTATTTCAAATAATTTCCCGACGCCGGTCCGGACTAAAGTGGAGGAGTCATGTCGCGAAGCCTATCCTCATGTGTGCGTGGGCTACCGGTTTTGTTGATGGTGGTGCTGGTCGCGGCGGGCCTGGGGTGGGCCGAGCCGGGCACGGAAGGAGGGCCGGACTCGCCAGCGGGTGTGGGCAAGATTGCGTTTGAGGGCGAACTGGACTTTGCCGACATGACCCGAGCCCAGTATGGCGGGGCGGTGTCGATGGCGATGGAGGGGATGCGTCTGGTTTACGGGGAGATGAGCGCCGCTGAAGAAAAAAAATTCGAGTCGGACTGGATGCCGCTGTTCGCTCATCCCTCAAAGGAGGTCGTCGCTTATCTGAATCAGCTCAATCCGCTTCTCGCCCGCTTCCTCGCCATCCGCGGGACGATGAATCAGACGCTGGAGAGCTATCAGTCGATCCTCTTTGAGATGACGGTCGCGGCCAGCATGGATGATGTGCCCTACCTCCGGGAATTGGTGTTCAATGAGCAGGTCACGGTCGCGATGATGAATCGATTGAACGACCAACTCAACGCAGTCATCGAGCAGATTGTCGAACTCGGTGACCCCCCTCATGCGGCCGAACTCCAGCGCCGCCGCAAGAACCAATACGAGGAAACCGTGGCGATGATCCGCAGCCTCGGCGAGCAGCCGATGCTCGCGGTCGTCCCGTCGGGACTGACCACGGTACCCATGCGCAAGGTCGAATTTCAGGCCTTCGTTCATGAAGCGCCGGAAGGATCCAGGCTGCGCTGGTTTTTTCATGATGGCCGGTCCCTGACCACTGATTTGAATCAAAAGGTGACGCACGAATTTTTTATCAAAGCCGGCCTCGGTGAGCAGGATCAACCGCTGAAGGTCCATCTGATCAGCCCGAAAAATGTCACCATCGAAAAAGTCACCGTGCCGATCAAGGTCAAGCATCACGAGGGACAATGGGTGATGGTGGACCGCCAGATCGAGCGTGTCTGTTCAACGGATTTTGTCAATTCCGCCAGGGATGCTGGTTTTACCGGGGCCGAGGGGAGTCTTAACAAGGACAAGCTTATTTACGCCTTTCAGGAGATGCAGCCGGACAGCTGCCAGGGAACGCTAACCTTCAAAAATCCCCCCGGCGATGAGGGCTGGCGGGTCCATTTTTGGTGGACCGATCCGCCCAAGCGGCTCAACCCTGCCGATGAGATGGTCTTTCAGACCAAGGCAGAACTGGATTTCATAGGCGGGATCCGTTACTTCGACAAGGAAAAAAAACGCCCGCTGCCCAATGGTGAAATCACCGCGCGCCTGACCCGGATCCGCCCCTGGGATGAGCAAAACGATCTGCAATGGAATGCCGAGGGCCGGGCCAAGAGTGTCGTTGGTCTGGAGACCGTTACCGATGAGCAGTCGATGACGGCCCATCCCATGCGTCAGCAGCCCGCATCTCGGGTCAAGGTGCCGCGACCCTATCTGGCTGAGACGTTTGGCGCCCGCAAGCGGATTGATCCCACCGGTCAGATCCTGATGATCAATGTCGAGAATACGATGGAATATCGCGGCGGCATCGCGGGGCGCCGGACCAATCGCTTCAACGTCCGCTATCTCTACCGATGGGATCCGACGGGTAAAACCTTTCAGGTCTGGGGCGAGGATGAAGCCGCCGACGCACTGGCCGGGAAGGAGCAGGAGCAGACCGAACTGAGCGAGTTTGAACAGGAGGAACGATCCAAGCGGGCCCAGATCGAATTCCATCGCAAGAACATCGAATATTTTGAAGACAACATGCGCTCGCTCAACGAACGTCTTCGTGGGGAGACCGATCCGGACCGGCGCAATGAACTCACCCGCGATCTGCTCTATCAGGAGGATGCCACGCAGCGCGAAAAAGATGCCATTGCGATGATCCAGACGGGTCAGTTTGTCCGGACACGGACAAATCTCGATGCGCTCAATATGAAGATGATGCTTGAAGAGAGCCGGAAAATGGCCGAGGATGCCGACCTGATCAATCGTGGGCTGGAGCGGATTCCCCGATTAATCGCCATGGCGGACCCAGCGGATCGTGAGCTGTTGACGAAATTCTTCGACAAACGGCTCCGTTCCGGTCCCGGCGGGACGATAGATGCCGAACAGGTTAAAAAAGTCTCGGGCATGATCAGTAATCAGGTCATGGGCTATCTGGAGAGGCAATCGGCCGATGCGGATCTTGCCGCGATCGATGCGGCGGAGCGACTCGAACGCACCCAGAACATCAAGACCTTCTGCGATGGTTACCTTGTCGTCCTCTCGACCGCCGCCCCACTCTATCACGCCTATACAGCGCCGCATTATGTCGCCGGAATGATGCGTGCGCAAAAGATGGCCCAAGCCTACACCCTCTATCAGGGCACCACGGGTTACATCGAGGGCGGGCCGACCAAGGCCTTTACCAATGTCGCCGCAAGTTACAACACCGTAACCACGCTCGCCAATGCCGGGATGGAAGGTTACCAGGCCGGGGTCCTGAAACATCTGGAGGATTACGCCCGGGATCCCGGCAATGTGACCCTCGACGAAACCAGCGCCGGGCTCAGCGGAGCGATGTGGCAGATGAGTTCCGAAGCCCTCAAGGCCTACATCATGAACAAAGGCATGGCGGCCCTCATGCCCCCACAGCCGA
>JAAYDE010000108.1 GCA_012729375.1 Deltaproteobacteria bacterium
TGACCGCCTTGAAGAGGCGCTGCACCCTCCTTTCCGTGTTGCTGAAGGTGCCGTCTTTTTCCGCATAGGTGGTGGCGGGGAGAACGACATCGGCCTTTTGCGCCGTTTCCGTCAGGAAGATATCCTGAACCACCAGGAATTCCAGGTTGTCGATGGCGTGCTCGATATGGTGCAGGTCGGGGTCGCTGATCATCGGGTTTTCGCCCATGATGTAAAAGGCCTTCATTTCCCCTTCGTAAGCCTTGTCGAAGGCCACCGTCATGGTGCATCCTACTTTGTTGCTGAGCTTGGTTCCCCAAAATTCTTCCATCTTCTTCTGAACGGCCTCGACGGCGACACCCTGGTAGGCCGTATAGCAAACCGGCAGCGCCCCCATGTCGCAGGCGCCCTGGACGTTGGACTGGCCGCGCAGCGGATTGACACCGCCGCCGGGAATGCCCATGTTGCCGCAGAGCATCTGCAGGTTGGCGACGGATTTGACATTATCGACGCCGGTGGTGTGCTGAGTGATGCCCATCGTATAATAGACGGCGGCGGCTTTCGCCTTGCCGAACAGTTCGGCGACGGCTTCCAGCTTTGCGGCGGGAACACCACTGATTTTTTCCACATGATCAGGGGTGTAATTCGCCACTTCCGCTTTCAGTGCCTCAAAACTTTCGGGTTCGACCCGCTCCTTGATGAAATCCTTGTCTTCCCAGCCGTTTTTGAGAATCAGATTCATAATGCCGTTAAGTACCGCCACATCGGTGCCGGGCCTCTGGCATGCATAGATTTCAGCGAAATCGGCCATCTTGATCTCTTTGGGATCGATGACGATCAGCTTCAGGGTACCTTCCAACACCGCCTGTTTAAACCTGGCAGCGATAACGGGATGTCCTTCCGAGGTGTCGGAACCGATAATCATGGCGACATCTGACTTCTTGATACCGGGAATGTCGTTGGTCATTGCGCCAGAGCCAAAAGTTGCGGCCAGACCGGCCACAGTGGAGCTGTGTCAAAGTCGCGCGCAGTGATCGACATTGTTGGTTTGGAATCCGGTGCGGATGAGTTTCTGGAAGGTGTAGTTCTCTTCGTTGGTCACCTTGGCCGAAGACAGGGCCATGATGCTGTCGGGGCCGTATTTTTCCTTGACGGCGGAGAATTTACTCACCACCAGGTCGATGGCCTCGTCCCAGGTGGCTTCCCTAAACTGGCCGTTTTCCTTGATCAGCGGGGTCTTCAGCCGGTCGGGATGGCCGACGAAATCGTAGCCGTAGCGCCCTTTGATGCAGAGCATGCCGTCGTTGGTCGGGCCGTCTTCGGCGCCTTCGATCTTGACTATTTTGTTGGTCTTGCGATCGACAAAAAGTTCGAGTTTACAGCCGACGCCGCAGTAGGGACAGACGGAGGAAACCTTGTCCAGTTCCCAGATACGCCCCTTGCCGATGGAGTTCTTGTCGATGAGGGCGCCCACCGGGCAGATCTGGGAGCACTCGCCGCACTGGACGCAGGTGGAGTCGCCCATTTTCTTGTTGGTGTTGAAGACGATCTCGGTGCTGTGGCCGCGCATGCCGAAATCAATGACCTGGTTGACCACGGTGCCGTTGCAGGCAGCCACGCAGCGCCCGCAAGAGATGCACTTGTTGCGGTCGACATGAACGAATTCCGAAGTGGTATCGAGCTCCCGGTCGATGTCGGCGTAGAGAATGCTGGGGCGCTCGATGCCGAGAAAATAGGCGGCATCCTGAAGTTCACAGTGGCCGTTCTGTTCGCAGGCCAGGCAATCGTGCTTGCCCGTCGACAGCATCAGATCGATCACCAGCCGCTGGGCCTGGAGAGCGGTTTCGGTCTGGGATTTGACCACCATCCCTTCTTTAACCATCACCGAACAGGAGGTCTGCAGACCTCTCATCCCTTCGATCTCAACCACGCAGGCACGGCATTTCCCCGCCGCGCCGACCTTTTCATGGTAGCAAAGATGGGGGATGTAGACCCCACTGGCGAGGGCTGCCTGTAAAACGGTCTGCCCTTCCTTCGCTTCCATCCTGTTGCCATTGATCGTTATCTGCATAACAGCCTCCGTAGGTTTATACATACATGGACTACTTGATCAAAGCCTCAAATTCCCCTCTGAACTTCTCCACCATCGCCTTGACCGGAGCGGCATAGGCCTGGCCGGTGGGACACAGGGTGGAGCCGACGACGTTGATCGTGCCGACGATCCGCTCCAGGGTTTCCAGATCCTTCAGGGTGCCGTTTCCGGCCAAAAGTTTTTTCAGGATCAGCACCACCGTATGGGAGCCCTGGGCACAGGGGGCGCATTTCCCGCACGACTCGTGGGCA
>JAAYDE010000109.1 GCA_012729375.1 Deltaproteobacteria bacterium
GTCTCCCCCGACAGCCGGTCGCAGCAAAGGCGCAGGCCTTTGATCCGTACCCGGCGCTCGCTGGCCTGGAAAAAAAGCCGCTCGGCGCTTTCGTAGAGGAGCAGATCGTGGTTGACGGGGGCCGGCAGCGGGGTTGTGCGCTGAACCAGGGCACCGTCGGCGTAGATCACGGTCAACGCCAGCCGCGCCGCCTCCTTGCCCAGCCCCCGCAGCTTGAGGCCGCAGGTTTCGGCCAGGCGGCAGAGCTCGGCCAAAAGCAGCGTGTCGTCGTTCTCCTCGCGGCAGAGGAAGGCCTCCTCCAGGATTTCCGGGGCGCGCCGCGGCGGCTGCACCGGGGAGGGGTCGATGCCGTTGGCGCGCTGGTGGAGCAAGGGCGCGAAGGGGCCGAAGGCGAGCTTGAGCTGGGCGGGGGAAAGGGCGGCGATCTCTTCCACCTGTTTCAGGTTGAGGTCGCGCATCAGCAGCTCCCGCCGCGCCGCGCCGACGCCGGGGAGCACCGAGACCGGCAGCGGTCCGATGAAGGGGCGCTCGGCGCCGCGCAGCACGTCGCAGACGCCGGGCCGGCGCAGGCAGCCCGCCGCGATCTTGGCCACCAGCTTGTTGGCGGCCACCCCCACCAGGCCCGGCAGCCGCAAGCTGGAGGCGATCTCGCGGTCGAGGCGCTCGGCCGCGTCCCGCCCCGGGCCGAACAGTTTGCGGCAGCCGGTCAGATCGAGGAACACCTGCCCGGCGGCCGCGGCCTCGCAGACCGGGCTGAAATGGCCGGCCACCTGCAGCAGGGCCCGCGTCCCTTTGGCCACCGCCTCCGGGTCGGGCGGCAGCAGGCGCAGCGCCGGGCAGAAGCGCCGCGCCTGGTGGAGCGGCATCCCTTCGTGAACCCCTTCGGCCCTGGCTTCCGGCGAGGCGCACTGGATCACGGCCCGCTCCGAGGAGAGCGGCGCCACCGCCACCGGGCGCTCCCTAAGGGCGGGCTCTTCGATCCGGGCCAGAGCGATGGGGAATGCCGGCACTGTCAGATGGAGGATGTCCCGTTCCATGGCGTTTTCCTACCAGGCCGCTGAAAAACAAGAATTTGGACTCTTAGGCAAGGCGCGAGGATTTTGAAAAGCGCAGCATATAAAGCAATATGTGAGCATTTGAAAAATCTTAAACAACGTAGCATAAGAGCCAAAGGCGCAGTTTTTCAACAGCCTGTCACGGGCAGTGGCGGATCACCCCCACCACCACGCCGTCGATGTGGAAGCTCTCTTCGTCTTCGACCAGGATCGGCCGCAGGGCGGGATTGGCGGGCCGGAGTTCGATGCGGCTGTCCCGGCGGTAAAAGCGCTTGACGGTGGCTTCCCCCCGGATCACGGCGACCACGGTCTGGCCGTTGTCGGCGTCGGCCTGGCGGCGCACCACCACGAAATCGCCGTCGAGGATGCCGTCGCCGATCATGGAATCCCCCCGCACTCGCAGCACGAAGTTGCCGGGGGCGGCCATGATCGCGGGGACCTCGATCCGGTCGGCGGTCTCCACCGCCTCGATCGGCCGGCCGGCGGCCACCGTGCCGGCCAGGGGGAGCTCGGCCCCGTGGGATTCGGGCCGCAGCACCCTCATGCCGCGCCGGGCGTTCCAATCCTTGACCAGCAGCCCCTGGCGCTCCAGCCGCACCAGGTAGTTCTGGACGGTGCCCAGCGACCTAAAGCCGAAGGCGGCGGCGATCTCCTGCTGGGAGGGGGCGTAGCCGGCCCGTTTGGTGAAGGAGCGGATGAAATCGAGGAGCTTTTTCTGCTTGGGGGTGAGGGTGGTCATGGCATAGTCCTTGAGAAGAGAGGTCTGTTTCAAGAATATGCGTAACTTTTGCGTAAGTCAAGAGGGGATCGGGGGTTTGTCCGGTGGAGGAAGAGACCGGCGGACAGGGAGGGAGGATGTTCACTGGCGGCTCGATTCCCGGCGGAAGCAAAAGTTCGCCCAGGATCTTCGTCGATATTTCAACAACGGATCAGGGTGGCAACTCTGGTCAAATTCTTGCAATGTCTACAAAAAGCCGCTAATCTGCCCTTCGCTCTGATATTTCCTGCTCAAATGATCATTTTGGGCTTTCTGTTTCAAGGGGTTGACGATGGGTCGTATCATATCCGTGCATTCGTTCAGGGGCGGCACCGGAAAATCCAACACCGCGGCCAACCTGGCGGCTCTCTACGCCATGGAGGGACAGCGGGTGGGGGTGGTCGACACCGACATCCAGTCGCCGGGAATCCATGTCATCTTCGGGCTCAAGGAGGAGCAGACGCCGCTCTCCCTCAATGATTACCTCTGGGGGCGCTGCACCATCGAGCAGACCGCCTATGATGTCAGCGCCGCCCTGGATGGAAACTGTCAAGGTTCCATCTACCTCATCCCGTCCCGGGTCAATGCCGCCGACATCGCCCGCATCATCCACGACGGCTATGATATCGATCTTCTCAGCGACGGCTTTCGGGAACTGATCCAGGCTCTCAAACTCGATATCCTGGTGATCGACACCCATCCCGGACTCAACGAGGAAACTCTGCTTTCCATCGCTTTGTCCAATTCCCTTCTGGTGGTGATGCGCCCCGATTTCCAGGATTACCAGGGAACCGGGCTGACCGTGGAAGTGGCCCGCGAACTGGAAGTGCCGCGCATGGTGATCCTGATCAACAAGGCGCCCTCCTCCTTCGATCTGGAGCAGATCCGCCAGAATGTGTCCGAAACCTACAACTGCCCCGTTGCCGGGGTCATTCCCCATTCCGACGAGATGATGGGGCTGGCCAGCCAGGGCATTTTCTCCGTTCATTACCCGGATCATCCTGTTGTCCTGGAATTCAAGAAGGTGGCGAAAGCCCTGCGCGACTGAAGGGATCGGAAACTCGTGACACCCGATACGGCCAAACGGATCAGGGCGGTGGGGGTCTGCATCGCCGCCGGGTTCCTGTACGGATTCGCCAATGTTTTGTCCGGCAGATTCTATCTTCCCGGCTGCGATTTCGCCGAACTTCGCCCGCAAGTGGTCGTGCCGATGTTCCTCGGCATCCTTTACGGTCCCCTGGGCGGATTTGCCGCGGGGGCGCTGGGGGACATGGTCGGTTACGCCATCGGCGGCAAGGGGCTTTTCTTCGCCGTTCACTGGAGCATCGCCAACGGCTTCATGGGGCTCATCCCGGGCCTGTCCCGGTGTCTGGGAGCCAGGCCCGTCGATTCCATCCCTTCCTTCGCCAGACTGCTGATCCTGCTTGTCCTGGCCTCCAGTCTCCCCTTCGCCTTCTCCACCGGGGTTGACGTCGCCCTCGGCAGCCTGCCTTTCCATCAGGCCCTTTTCTTCCTTTTTCTGCCTATTTTCATCACCGATACCCTGTGGGCCTTCCTCTTCATTCCGCTTTTGATGAAGCTCGCCGGCCTGCTGCTGGCCCGCATCGAGATGCGCACCATCCTGGCGGTCTACTACCTGCTTATCGGCACGGTTATGGCAACCTGGCTGAGTATTATCCTGATCACCATGGGGGATCGGCTTCGGGTCGAGGAACTCTACACCCTCGGTTCGGTCACCCTGGTCGTTTTGGCTATCGGCCTGGGGGTGAGCGCCTTCACCTCCAAAAGGATCACGGCGCCCGTGGTGAGTCTGACCCGGGTCGCCCGTCAGGTGGGCGACGGCGACTATTCCCGTCTCGACGCGCTGGAGGTGATCCGTCGCCGCTCCGATGAAATGGGCACCATGGCCGAGGTCTTCTCGGAAATGGTCCAGTCGGTGCAAAAAAGGGAGCAGGAACTCAAAAAGGAGGTCCAAACCCTGAAGGTTCTGATCGACCGGGATAAACAGAGCGCCGACCTGGAAAAGATCACCGGTTCGGACTATTTCAAGAGTCTCAAACAGAAAGCCGGAAAACTGCGCCGCCGCACCGGCGGCGAGGATTCATGAGGAGGTGAAAGGGCTTGGAAGATCTCAGCAGGAAAAAGCAGATCGGGTCGATTCTCGGCAACCTCATGCATTCCGCCCGGTTTTCGAGGGACGAAGGGGAACAGGAGGCACCCCACGGATCGCGGCTCACTTCTTTCGGCGTTCCCCTTCTGGAGCAGGGAGACGGCAGTTACCTGATCGACATGACGGCCATGAAGATCTTTTCGGGAATTCCGGCCTTTGTCAGTTTTCTGGCCGGGGAGGTGCTCGAACAGTGCCGCCGGTGTCCCCACGACATTCTCTGTCGCACCCTGGTCGACCCGGACAACACTCCTGAGCTGGCGGATTTGGGGATAAGCCATGTCATGGTGTACGCCAGGGCGCCGGTCGCCCGCCGTCTTCTCGAGGATCAAGCGGCCCTCAGCGGTCGTCTGCGCCTTATCTTCGATGCCGTGCAGACTCCGCGCTGGGGGGGAATCCTTTTCCCCAGGGTCTTCTTGGGGTCAAAGGCCGCCGGCAGCGAAGAAACGGCCCTGCTTTTTCCCTTCCATGCCGGCAACGAGGTTTCCTCAAGCTACTACATCCTTCTCGAATATGACCCTGTGGGGCGCTTTCTGCGCCTCACCGTCGAGGACGGGGGCCAGTCCCGTCTTTTCCTCAAACGGATTCCCCACCGGGTGGTCGGTGACGTGGGGCGGCGGCACTACCGCCAGGACATCGCCGTCATGGCCGAGCAGGTCTTCACCGGCATCCACCGGGAGTGCCAGAACCAGCGCAACGAATACCTGGAGATACCGGGACGCCAGGCGGCCCTTTTCGAGCTGTTGGTCTCCTCCGGCCTGGAGAACGTGACCGGCGCTGTTTTCCGCTGGACGCCGGAGACCTCGGAAAGACTCCTGCTGAGCGGGGACGAGGATTTCTCCCTGCTGCTGGCGAAGATCCTGCTGCTGCTGGAGGATGACGGGCTGGTCAAAATCCTCGCTTGCGGGGGCGCCCTGGAGATGATCCACGGCGACTGCCACACCTACATCGATCTCTCCCGCAAAGGGGCCGTCGTCAACATCAGCATCGGCGAACCCCGCCAGCCGCCGGACATGGAGGCCCACCTGCGGCGGATGCCCCATCTGCGTTGCACGGCGACCGCCGCTCCCGGCGGTTTGCTGAAGGATTTCCGCATCCTGCTTGTGCATCACGCCACCTCCGAGGTACTCGGCTTCGTCAAGGCCCTCGATGCCGCCCGGTGCGGTTTTCTGAGCACCCTCTTCATCCGTTATCAGGGGGTGATACCGGACTTCTATATTGAAGACATGCTGAGCCTGACCGAGGAGCGCTTCATTTTCTACGCCCTGCAGCGCATCGAACTGCGGGACTCGGTAAACGGGGCCTATATCCTTTCCCGCCAATTCTCCTCACTGGAGGGTTTGCAGGGCCTGGACCATGCCCTGCGGAGGCTGCGGGGGGACTACCTGGAATCGATGCGTCTGGCCGCCGGCCATCTCTTCTTCCGGGAGGCTTTCGCCGCCAGGGAAGAGGGGCGGCGGCTGCTGCTCATCGAGGACGGCGGCTACCTGGCGCCCCCTCTCAATCGTTTCTGCAGCGAGTCCCGGTCCCTGGCCGAAACCCTGGCGCTTTTCGCCTTCGAACCTCCGCCGGGAGCGGATGTTGACATTGATCTTGGCGCCTGGCTCGGGGAACTCCTTCCCGCCACCTTCGAGCACACCACCAACGGCTATCAGCAGTTGGCGGCGGTGGCAAGGGAATGCCGGGGACTGACCTTTCCCGCCTTGACTATCGCCACCTCCCGCTACAAGAACGTTGTCGAGGCGGAGGCCTGCGCCTATTCCATCATCAGCGCCGTGGAATCGATCTTCAACGGCCTGGGCAAGAGCCTGCTCCACCGCCATGCCCTGGTTCTCGGCTCCCGGGGCAACATCGGCCGCTTCGTCCTCAAGGGCCTGGCCGACCGGGGCTCCTATGGAAAGGTCTGCGGTCTCGACCTGCGGGCGACGGAGGAAGGGGGGGGCGGCCGCCGGGAGTATCCTTGCGTGGCCCAGCTTGGGGAAGAAATCTGGAAGCCCCTCGATCTTTTCATAGGTATGACCGGCGTGTCGGTGCTCAAGGCGGATTTTTTCGAGCGGCTCGTGTTGGAGGGAACGGCGCGGGAGCTTTTTTTCGCCAGCGGCTCCACCAAGACCGTCGAGTTCGCCGATCTCTTTGCCTGGCTGGAAGGCCTGGCCGCCGCTCCCCGTCCTGTCATCGGCGGACGCCCGGTGCGCCTTGAGAAGCGCCTGGTCAAGGACCCGCAAAACAGCGGCCTGC
The DNA here is from genome assembly GCA_012729375.1 of Deltaproteobacteria bacterium. Lineage (GTDB taxonomy): Bacteria > Desulfobacterota > Desulfuromonadia > Desulfuromonadales > JAAYDE01 > JAAYDE01. Next base: position 6,218 of record JAAYDE010000109.1, read on the forward strand.
AGGGTCACCGTGTCCGCATCGTCTTCGAGGAGGGGGGCGGCACCGGCGATTCCGGCGGCGAGTGCTGGAAGGATATCTATCTTCTGGGGTTTTCCATGCCGATCAATTTTCTCTATTATGGCGTGCCCGGCGAGGTGATCGACGGCGTTTTTGAGGAACTGTTCAGTTTGGTCTGCGGATTTGTCCTCCGGCAGCGGGCCGGGAAGAATTATCCTCCCGCCATCTATGGCGTCGACAGGAATGTCGACAAGCAGGGCATCCCCTACCGGAAAGATGACTGGAAAACGACCGGCGCCGGAAGCGCCCATCCCTTGGGTTGAAAACATTGCGGAGGAGACAGTGATGAGACGAGATACAATTCTTGGTCTGTTGGTGGCGGGTCTGATGTTCTTGGCCCTTGCCGGCTGCGTGGCCGCGAACAAAAAACCGCCCCTTTCGGCCGAGGCCGTAATCCGTGGCTTGGGGCTTGTCCCGATGTCGGACGCGGCCTGTCCGGGATTCTACCAGCTGATCTACCAGTCGGCAATCAGGGCGGATATGGAAAAAGACCGCCCTGCCGCCTCGCTCATCTATTACCTGATGCCCAGGGAGGTGACCATCGATCCCTGGCATATCCTTACTTCCGACGAGGTTCTTCTCTACCATGCGGGGGCGCCGATGATCCAGCTTCTTCTCTATGCCGACGGCCGCTGGGAGGAGGTTGTCCTCGGCCCCGAGTTCGACCAGGGGCAGGTCGCCCAGCAGGTGATTCCGGCCGGCACCTGGATGGGTTTCGCCAGGAAAGCCGATTCCCTGTATGATTGGGGGCTTTACGGGGTCATGGTGGCGCCGGGCTGGCACAGCGAGGATATCCGCATGGTCAGGACGGCCGACGAGCTGGCAGCCCTCAAAAGAAAATTCCCCGCGGCGGTGGCCCGCGGCGTCGAACTGGGGCTGTTCTGAGCCGGCCGATGCACCCGCGTCAGCTTTTTAACTACGCGAAAAACAGGACATGTGGCTGAAAAGCCTGGAACCGGGCACCGCTGGGAAAAACCGATCTTGCAAGATCGGCTTACGCGGGCAGGTCGGCGCTGTCAGGAGTCCTCGGACGGGACGGTCAGAACCACTCGCTGGGGTTCTCCCGCCCAGGTCACCTCGGGGTAAAGGGAGTTATCGATCTTCAGATAGGTACCATCGATCCCCCCTTCGGCCCACCAGCATTCCTTGCCGCGGACAGGCGGCTTGCAGAACAGATAAAGGTCGTTGTTTTTGTCTCTGGCCAGATACATTCAGAAGACTCCATTCAGGATAACCGCCAACCTTGCCATTTTTCCCGGCTGGAATCCGATAGCGCACCGGGCTATCAGGAGCGCCCTGGCGAGGCGGCGAAAGGCGTTGGAAAGCAGGTAAAAAAACCACGGAAACCGGTAGACAATTGTTAATGCCTGTTTACCAGGAACGGGTTGACGGAGGTTTAAAGGGGATTTTATGCCGGCTGTGGAGGTGAATGCAACAGAGCGGGGCGGGAGCGACCGGTGAAAAACCTTTTTCCTTGCGGAGTCGCAGCAATCCAACAGAATCCGCTTGTCATGAGAATGGTTTGCTCCCATACCCCGACTCCGCCAGATACCTTCACCCACCCTTGAAGCGGCATCCGCCCAGGGTGCGAAACAGAATTTCTGATCCGCTTGACATAGCGTCGGTTGGCAACCGGATGCCACGGCCTGTGATCGCTGATTCAAGGGCGGAGGTGGCGACGGCCGACCAGGAACAGGCGGCCGCCAAGGAGGACGGCGGCGGCGCTCAGGCCGGCGATCAGGCTGATCCAGAACCCCTTGGCGCCCATGGGCCGGCCCCAGAAGTCGGTCATGGCCAGGCTGTAGCCAAGGGGCAGACCGATGACCCAGTAAGCGATCACAATCAACCCCAGGGGAATGCGGGTATCCTTGTAGCCGCGCAGGGCCGCCGCGGCGCCGACCTGGAAGGCGTCCGGCAACTGGTAGAGGGCATTCAGATTGAGCAGGCCGAGGGCAATGAAGATAACCTCCCCGTCACGGGTGTAGATTCCGGCGATCTGCCGGGCGCAGGTCAGAGTCACGGCCACGGTCGCCAGGGCAATGAAAAGATTGAGCAGCAGGCCGGCATTGCTGACCAGCCGCGCCCGGTCATAGCGCTTCCTGCCGACGGCATGCCCGACCCGGATGGTGATGGCGATGGCGATGCTCAATGGGAGGATGAAAATCAGCGAGGAATAGTTCAGGGTGATCTGGTGGGCCGCCACCACCCGCCCGCCGAGGGGCGAAAGGAACAGGGCGATCAGCGCGAAGGCGCTCGCCTCCACCAGCAGGGAAAAGCCGATGGGAAGCCCGAGGCGGATGATGTGTCCGGCCCCTTCGCTGCCATGCCCCTTGGCGAAATCGAAAAAATGGGTCATCCGGTATCGCCGGATGCGCCAGACGGTCAACAACATGCACCCGCACATAAACCACAGGGTCAGAGCCGAAGCCCAGCCACAGCCGGCGCCGCCCAAGGCCGGCAGGCCCATTTTCCCGTAGATTAAAAGATAATTGCAGACGGCGTTGACCGGGATGCTGGCCAGGCCGATGACCATGCTCGGCCGGGTCAGGCCGAGCCCCTCACTCAGGTTGCGCAGCAAAAGAAACAGGGCGAGAGCCGGCACCCCCCAGGAAATACCGTTGAGATAGCGGATCGAAATACTTGCCACCTGCGGAGCGACCTCCATGCGGGAAAAAACGAATCCGGCATGACGGAGCAACAAGATGGCAACCAGGGCCAGAGGAATCGCCACCAGCAATCCGCGGCGCACCAGAGGGCCGGTTTCGTCGGTCCGGCCCGCTCCTGCCAGTTGCGCGACCATGGGGGTGATGGAGAGCAAAACGCCATGGATGAAGAGATAGGTCGGGATCCACAAGCTGCCACCCACCGCGACGCCGGCCAAATCGATGGCGCTGACCCGGCCGGCCATCAGAGTATCGACAAACGCCAAAGTCTGGTGCGCCAGTTGGGCCATGAGGATCGGCGCCGCCAGGGTCGCAAGCAGGCGCGCCTCGGTCTGCAGTAACTTGATTTTTCTGCTCATGGGTTGGCAGTGCGGGGTTTTTCTGTAATCATGATGTATCGTTCGTCCAAGCAATTTTTATCCCGGAAACGGCTTTTTTCCGCAATCCCGGCGTCAATCCGCGTTCTTGCCCGGACGCCGTGCCCGTTACACACTCCGCGCCGGAGCGGGATTTCCTTGGCCTTGTGAAAAATTCAACCGGTATCGGGGGAAATTTTTCCTTTGAAAGCCATAAAACTAAAGCAGGCGAGGAGTTCAGGTGAACTTCCCGCCCTTTTTTTATTTCGGGAATTGCAATCCCCTAGATGATGGATGTTTCAAAATATGCGCAATGGCTACTGATCTCAAGAAAATTTTTGCGGAAGGACGGTTCTGTTCCGGGGTTCGCCCCGCCTGTTGTTTGCGCCGCCGGAACCGGCGGATTTGAAAAAGTGACAAAAATTTGATAGAAAAATCCTTTCAACAGAAAACTTCTAGTCAAAAAATCGACACACTTCTTCA
>JAAYDE010000110.1 GCA_012729375.1 Deltaproteobacteria bacterium
CCGTTACCAGGTGCGGGAGGAGTAGGGGCCGGCCCGGAGAAAGGCGGTGACTGGTAGCTGGTGACTGGTGACTAGTCACTGGTGACTGGTGACTGGTGACTGGTAAAAACCAAAAGACAAAAACCGGCCACTAAGCAGCGGTCACTGGTTTCTCCCTTCCCCCTTTGTAAAGGGGGACCGAGGGGGATTTGGGTTTGCCACGAGTTACAACCGTCACCAATCACCAATCACCAGTCACTGGTTTTAGAGTGTGTGATAAATGCTTTTGATTTTGCTTTTACCGGCAACGAACTTCCACCAGTCATTGGGCACTGGCCACTGTTTCCAAGGACAGACTCCCCTGTCTGCCCGATAAAATTTTTAACTCAAAGCACAAGGGAGAATAAATTCATGAAAAATTTTGCACTGATCGGTGTTGGCGGGTACATCGCTCCGCGCCACATGAAGGCCATCAAGGATACGGGCAACGTCCTGGTGGCGGCCGTTGATAAAAGCGATTCCGTCGGCATCATGGATTCTTATTTTCCGGGGGCCAGTTTCTTCACCGAATTCGAGCGCTTCGATCGGCACGTCGAGAAACTGAGCCGGGAGGATGCCGGCCGGGAGGTCCATTACGTCAGCATCTGCTCTCCCAACTATCTCCACGACGCCCATATCCGCTTCGCCCTGCGCACCAGGGCCCACGCCATCTGCGAAAAACCGGTGGTTCTCAACCCCTGGAACATCGCCGCGCTGGCGGAGATCGAGGCGGAGAGCGGCTACCGGGTCAACACCATTCTGCAGTTGCGCCTCCACCCCAGCATTGTCGCCCTGAAAAAATCGGTGGACGAACAGGTGAAAAAGGATCCGCGGAAAATGTATGATGTCGACCTGACCTACCTCACCTCCCGCGGTTGCTGGTATCACATCAGTTGGAAAGGGGATGACCAGAAATCGGGCGGCGTCGTCACCAATATCGGCGTCCATTTTTTCGACATGCTCGCTTACATCTTCGGTCCGGTGAAAGAGAATATCGCTCATATCCGCAATGGCGATACCGCCGCAGGCTATCTCGAACTGGAGCATGCCCGCGTGCGTTGGTTCCTCAGCGTCAACGGCGCCTATCTTCCCGCCGCGGCCGAAAAAGAGGGGAAGACGACCTACCGCGCCATCAACGTGGACGGGGAGGCCTTTGAATTTTCCGGTGGCTTCACCGATCTGCACACCGAAAGCTACCGGCAAATCCTCGCCGGCCGCGGCTTCGGCCTCGACCAGGTCCGCGAGTCGATCCGCATCGTTCATACCTTCCGCCAGATGTCTCCCCTCGGCGCCAAAGGAGAATTCCATCCTTTCTGCACCAAGGTGGAACAGCCGCTGGTCACCGATCCGTACCGCCCGGAAAAGGCAACATTCGCCGGGACGGCCGGCGGCGCCTGAAGTTTCTCCCGCCGCTCCATGGTTCCGGTGCCGGAACGGCGGCCTGGCGGTGGATCGGGGAGATTTTTCAACCGGATAAAAAAGTTTTTCCATCAAGCCGAAATTGAAGGTTCCGGCCGAATGGCGCAAAGAGAAAAGGGGAAAACATGAGTGATCCACAAGCCGATTCAGGTCAACAAAAGTTCCGTTCCGGCGCTCAGCGGGTGGCGGGCGGCGACTACTTCGTTCACTCTTCCAGCTTTGTCGACGAGGGCGCGAGCATCGGTGCGGGGACGAAGATCTGGCATTTTTGCCACATCCTGACGGGGACGGTCATCGGCGCCAATTGCTCCTTCGGCCAGAACTGCGTGGTGGGGCCGCGGGTGACGATCGGGTCCAACGTCAAGGTGCAGAACAACATCTCCATCTATGAAGGGGCGGAGATCGAGGATGACGTCTTTCTCGGCCCTTCCTGCGTCCTTACCAACGTGACTAACCCCCGTTCCCAGGTGGTGCGGCGGACCCTCTACGAGAAGACCCTGCTGCGCCGCGGGTGCACCATCGGCGCCAACGCCACTATTGTCTGCGGCATCACCATCGGCCGCTACGCCTTCATCGGTGCCGGCGCCGTGGTTCACAGCGATGTCCCCGATTACGCCCTTATGCTCGGGGTTCCAGCCCGCCAGAAAGGGTGGATGAGCCGCCACGGCCATGTACTGAAAAACCCGGACAGCAACGGCGTCATGGTATGCCCGGAAAGCAAGCTCCGCTATCAACTGTCAGCCATCGATGGTCAACCGACTGTAAAATGCCTGGATCTTGATGAGGAGCAGCCGCTTCCGGAAAAGCTGTCGGTCGGCAACCAATATTACGATGAATTCAAGAAAGTTTAAGCGCCATGGCCGCTATTCCATTTATTGATCTTCAGGCCCAACAGGAACGGATTCGCCCTCAGCTCGATGCGGCGATCAAGAAAGTTCTGGCCCACGGCAAGTATATTCTTGGTCCGGAGGTGACCGAGGTGGAGGAAAAATTGGCCGCTTTCACCGGCGCGGCGCATTGCGTCACCGTCGCCAGCGGCACCGAAGCCCTGCTGATCAGCCTCATGGCTTTGGGAATAGGACCCGGCGACGAGGTGATCACCACGCCTTTTACCTTCGTCGCTACGGCAGAGGTCATTGTCCTCACCGGGGCCAAGCCGGTCTTCGTCGATGTCGAGGCCGACACCTGCAATATCGACGCGCAACAAATCGAGGCGGCGATTACCGACAAAACCCGCGCCATCATTCCTGTCAGCCTCTACGGCCAACCGGCGGACATGGATGAAATCAACGCCATAGCTGAAAAGCACACGAATATTCATAAATCGAGTGGCGCGCCCCTGGCCTCTCGCCCAATTACGGTCATTGAAGACGCTGCCCAAAGTTTCGGCGCGACCTATAAAGGCGTCAAAAGCGGCCATCTCAGCGCCATCGGCTGCACCAGTTTCTTCCCCAGCAAGCCCCTGGGGTGCTACGGCGACGGCGGCGCGATCTTCACCAGTGATGACGCCCTGGCCCAGGCCTGCCGGGAACTCCGCGTTCACGGTCAGAGCAAACGTTATGTCCATACGCGGATCGGTGTCGGGGGACGCATGGATACCCTGCAGTGTGCCGTTTTGCTGGCCAAGCTGGATTGTTTCGGGTGGGAGATTGAACAGCGTCTGGCGATCGGCGGCCGTTACAATCGCTTGCTGGATGAGGCGGGTATCCCCCGCGTTCGGCAGCGATCCGACCGGACCAGCGTTTTCGCCCAGTACACGGTCTTTATCGAAGAGCGGGAGCGGCTTCAGGAGGAATTGAAAAAGGCGGGGATTCCGACGGCGGTCCACTATCCCCTGCCCCTGAACGAGCAGCCGGCCTATAAGGGAAACTGCGGCGGTGGGGCCACCCCTGTGGCTGCCGATTTGGCGCGCCGGGTGATGAGCCTGCCCATGAGTGCCTATCTGCGGGAAAATGACCAGCGGAACATCGTGGAAACCCTCGCCGCCGCCCGTCAATTCTGATCCATGGAAAGCAGGGGCAGACCGGAAAAAGGCGGTGACTGGTGACTTGTGACTGGTGGCTGGTGACAGGTGACTAGTCACTGGTTTTAGGGTATGTGTTAAATGTTTTTGATTTTGACCTGAAAGACCTTTAACACAGAGGACACACAGAGATCACAGAGGAAAAGCGATTTAGGGTAAAGACCCCGACCAACCGAATTTAAAGGTTTTCTTTGTGCCCTCTGTGGTAAACGCTTTTGACTTTAATTTTTGACTTTCAAACAGGACAGGAAAAATGAAAATGGTTACCGCTGAAATGATCAAAAAGGGTGAAGCTCGTATCGCGCTGGTCGGTCTGGGTTATGTGGGGCTGCCTCTGGCGGTCCTGTTCGGCCGCCACCTCGAAGTCATCGGCTTTGACATCAGCGAACGCAAGATCGGCGAGCTGCGCCGCCACATCGACACCACCCTCGAAGTCACCACCGAAGATCTCAAGAGCGCCGCCATCCACTACACCAGCGACGCCGCCAGCCTGAAGAAGGCCTCCTTCCTCATCGTCACCGTGCCCACCCCGGTCGACGGCCACAAAAAACCCGATCTGACCCCCGTCGAGGCGGCCACCCGCACCGTTGGCCGGAACCTGGCCAAAGGCGCCATCGTCGTCTACGAATCGACGGTGTATCCCGGCGTCACCGAGGATATCTGTGTGCCCATCCTGGAGCAGGAGTCGGGTCTGGTCTGCGGCCGCGACTTCAAGGTCGGCTACTCCCCGGAACGGATCAACCCCGGCGACAAGGTGCATACCGTGGACAGGATCGTCAAGGTGGTTTCCGGCCAGGACCGGGAGACCCTGGAGACGGTGGCCGAGATCTACGCCATGATCATCGCCGCCGGCATCCACAAGGCCTCCGGCATCCGCGTCGCCGAAGCCGCCAAGGTCATCGAGAACACCCAGCGGGACATCAACATTGCGCTGATGAACGAGCTCTCCATTATCTTCAACAGGATGGGCATCCGCACCCGGGATGTTCTCGAAGCGGCGGGCACCAAACGGAACTTTCTCAAGTTCGTCCCCGGCCTGGTGGGCGGCCACTGCATCGGCGTCGATCCCTACTACCTGACCTACAAGGCCGAGGAGATCGGCTACCATCCCGACGTGATCCTGGCGGGCCGGCGCATCAACGACGGCATGGGCAAGTACGTGGCCGAGATGACGGTCAAGAAGCTGATCCAGGCGGACAA
>JAAYDE010000111.1 GCA_012729375.1 Deltaproteobacteria bacterium
GTCGGCGGCCTGCTCATCTGCGCCATCGCCCTCGACCTGCTGAGCATCAAGCGGCTGCCCATCGGCAACCTCTTGCCCGGCATCTTCATCGTTCCAGCTCTGATGTGGATTTTCGGCATGGCGTGACAACTCTCCGTCCATCGGCGCCTATCAAGGTAGAGAAAGAAGTCCCAACCATCCTCTTTGCCAATTCTGCAGACCGCCTAACGGGTTTAGAAGATAAGGGAAGCGCTTTGCATACCAGAGTCGGGAAAAATTTTCCGCAACTGGCGCAGGTGGGAATAAAGGGCGCTATCGACTCACAAATTCTCGGGGCAGTATACCTAACCCCAAAAAATTGATTGGTCAGGAGAATCGGGGCCGGATTTATTTTTTGAAATTCATAAACAAAAAACCGCTGGTGTCTCTCGACGCCATGCGATTTCTTATTTAATCCAAGTTTTCAATTCCACGCCAGCCTCCGGGAATTGAGCCGTGCTCTTTTTCCCCTTATTCCTCTCAGAAAAAAACGCTTGATCGTTCCCATTATGGGTACGATTGGAAAAAATAAAACCGGCTTGGGCGATGCGTTGTTTTCCAAAACCCAGCGCCAGCTTCTGCGGCTACTATTCGGGCAGCCGGATCAAAGTTTTTACCTTAAAAAGCGAGCCGCCTGACCGGCAGGAATTTGACGGATTGGTGCATTCGGCACGAGCCCGCCTGAATGATGCCCGAAACGCCGCTCTTTCCATAGAAAGCCGTTTTGATCTGGCTTACAACGCTTCACATGCCCTCGCCCTGGCCGCTTTACGCTGGAACAGCTATCGGGCCAACAGCAGGTTTATCGTCTTTCAGTGTCTCCAGCACACCCTTGGCTTGGGGCCTAACGTCTGGCGAATCCTGCCCCACTGTCGTAACCTGCGCAATCGAGGCGAGGATGAAGGGTTCCTGGATCTTAGCGAACAGTTGGTTTCTGACCAAATTGAAGCGGCAAGGTATGTTCTCGAAAAGGTTGAGGAGCTTCCCAGGTAATTCACGCGTAGAGCTCCGGGGACTCGAAGAACAGGAGGGAAACAGGGAGGGCGTCCTTGAAATTTTTCAATTCCTGTAACTTATCTTTATTTGAAATAGAGCAAACTGGCGGCGGTGGGAAGGAATGGTGGTCGAGTTTACACGCTGAAGAACAAACGGTCACCGTAACAATCGATCCAGAAGGATATCCTCGACATTCCGCCTTGAATTAATGATCGACAGGACAAAAACAGCGGTATCCGAGATCCGGTAAATGATTCGCCATGGGGTGATGATCAACTCCCGATAAAGATGTATGCCTTGATCCTGGAGTTCCGGGACAACACGGCCCCGATCGGGGAAAAGATGGAGGTTGGCAGCTTTTTCCCTGATTTCCTGGAAAATCGTCAAGGCATTTCCAGGGCTGTCCATGGCAATATGGTCAATAATCTGTTTTAAATCCTGCTGCGCAACGGCTGCCCACTCAGCGCGGTACCTTTTTTTCATTTCAAGGTTTTTTCCACCTCATCGAAAAATTCTTCCTGTTCCATGGCCTTGCCTTCCCGGATATCCGCTTCCCCTTGTGCGAGGAGTTTCAGGATGCCGATGGCGTTGCGCAGGTTTTCGTAGCTTTTGGGATCTTGCAATACCCCTCTCGGTTCCCCGTTCTGGGTGATGATTACCGGGCGTTGGGTTTCGTTGATCTGATCGAGCAGATCGGCAGCGCGGGACTTCAGATAGGTTACGGGCTTGATATCGGCCGATAATTTCATTGTTTTTTACCTCCGGTCCGAATATGGTACCAAAAAAGGGGTGCCTGTCCACCACCTTTTTCTTCACTGTCCATGAATAATACTCCGTGAAAACCGAAGTTTGACACCCGTAACATACGATTCTTTCTATTTCAAGCACTTAGAGGTGCGACATAAGACGTTTTTACACTACAACCCTTCTCTTCCCCTCAGAACGCTGCCGGAATCGGCGCCACTCCCAGTACCTCCAACATCTTTTTCTGCTCCAGCGTCGGGCACCCTCCTTTTACTTCTCCGGACCTCCAGGAGAGGTTTTCAGACCGAGTATTTCCCGGACCCGTTGCACACCTTTGCGGTTGCCTTCCAGCAAATAGGGGTCCTGTCCCCGATCTCTTGTCGCTTCATTCAAAAGCGCCTCGACGGCTTCGCGTCCATCGGTTGTTTTGACGGCTTTTTTCGGGGTTTTTCCGCCCAAAATGGGTAACTTTTGATTCACCCAGTATTCCCAATGCTTCAGTAACACTTCCGCCAAATATTCCTGAACCTCAGGTTTTTGCATGAGTTCTTCGTGTTCCCGGGCGGTTTCCTCGTTCTTCCCCTCCGCGGAAGGCTGGCTCAGCAGGGTCTCCATGTCCTGGATTTCGTCCATCTTGAACCGGCCGATTCCTTTCAGACGGGCATCTATTTTCCGGCGTAACTCCTCTGCCCGTTCGGCGGAGTTGACTTCCGCCGTCAGCCGGTTCCCCTTGATCAGGAGATGCCCTAAAGTCGTGTGGGTCAGGCCGGGCTGACGCTTGTATCCCTTGCGGTCCCAGGAAAATTCCACTTCCGTGATCCGGCCTGATCGGTTGCGCTTGGCGTCCCCGGAGAGTTCCTCGGGGGCCAGGGTCAAGCATAAGTCGCCGAGCTGACCTAACGCCTCTTCGGCCGAGGTGATCTCGTAAACCAGCCGGTGGAACTCCAGAGGATGGCCGTCCGAGTTGTGGAGCTTGGGCGGGGTAAAAAGGGCTTTCTCGATGTCGAAATACAATTTTCGGATTTCATAATCCCAATCGTAAAGGGTTTCATCGGTAATGGGGACACGTCCTCGAGATAGTTGTTTCCTCAGCTCGATGAGGGTCGGTTTTTCTCCCGGCGGGATGATGGTGGGGGCGACTCCGAGCAGCATACCCACTCCGTCGACATCGACGGCGCGACCGAAAATGATATCGTGAGGCTGGAGTTTTCGGGAAGCGGTGTACTCCTGGGCCTGGATGCGGGTGCCGGTGAAAATGTCCTGAATCAGTACGCTCGTTCCTTTGTCTACGGAAATCACTTCCCAGAAGCTGTTGGGCTTGCGGTTGACGCTGCGGATTAGTAGATCTTCCAGGGGATCGAGGCGATCTCCCTCCTTTTCAATGTACAGTTCGAGCAGGGTTTTCCCTTCCGGCCCATCGAGTTTCGTTTCGCTGAGCCTGTCGTACTCCCAATTGAAGAAAAACCAGGGGAAGAAAAGAGGACCGGCCTTTTTGAAGATTTCTTCCGTGATCTCTTCCGAATTTTCGGGCCAGAGCATGAATTCGTCAAAAGCCTCCGCAATGACTTCCTGGCCAAAGGTCTGAATGGCCAGTGGCGGGAGAGCATTTATGAGCCGGTCATGGGCCCGGGACAAGCGCTGATAGTAAAGGGCGAGTGAGGGTGCTTGTTCCGTTGCCTGCAAGCAGCATTTTTTGTACTTTTTCCCGCTTCCGCAGGGGCAGGGATCGTTGCGTCCGATACTCATGGCATTCTCCGTCGGTATTTCCTGCAGTCTTGAAAAACTGCACTACTTTGGCTCTCATACAGCGTTGCTCGGGTTTTTCAATCAGCCTTTCGAGGGTCGGACCAAATTGTAACTTTTGGTCCAAAAACATCCTTTAAAATCTGCTATGGCGCGATTTTTGGCACCAGTATCAGAGTTATGAATGGGATCTTCAAGTTTCTTTTTGAAAAACTCTTTCTGCCTGGGTGAAAACACCTCCATTCAAGCTCCCCCCGTTTTCCCCGCGCCACGATATCCGATTTTCTCTTTTCTACCCAAATTGGTAAACATCTTGCTCATACCCGATACGATCGTTCCCATTTCGGGAACGATGAAGATGAACCGGACAAAACAATCCTAATGGGCCTCTATGCCAGGTCTCCCCTTAACAACCTTCAGCAAACCGAACCGCCGCCTGATCCTTCTGCTGGCCGCCGGCCACTTTTTGTGGAGCTGCGCTCTCTTCGGGCTTGGGTCAACCGGACAGCTGATCGAAACGGCATCCCCCGGGTGGACCGTCGGTCTGGTCGCCCTGCAGCTTTTTGCCGCCGCCCAAATGTTCCTCCCGGCGTTGCGGCTCCACCCTGAAGAACGCACCCGCGGCTTTTACCTTTGCTGGGGAGCCACCCTGTTGCTCCTTATCTGGTCAGCCCATCAAATAACACCGGTCGGTGGATGGCAGCCTTTCCTGAATGCGATCAAGTCAGGGCTATTGCTGCTGATCGGAGCTCTCGTCGGAACTGTCCTGGCCAGATATGTGCGCCGCCTCTGGGAACTCGTTCCGATCTGTGTGGCGATGACGCTGACCGACCTTGCCAGTTGGAACTACGGACCGACGGCCGATTTTTCGCGCCAGATTCGGCAGTACTACACGGCGCCGGAAGGTCCGCCGCCGCTGATCGACATGGTGCTGATCAAATTCGCCCTGCCCGGCGCCGCGGACCTGGCGCCGGTCTTCGGCCTCTCCGATTGGATCATGGTGGTATTTTTTGCCGTTGTCGCCAAACAGCACGGGGTCAACGACAATCTGCTCGGAATGTTCCGCCAAAGACCAAACCAGCGCCGCTGTTACCTGCCGATCTCGGTCGCTGCCCTGTTCGCCGCGATCCTGCTGGCACAGGCCACCGGCCTTTTTATCCCCGCGCTGCCGGTGATCGCCCTGACCATGCCCGTTTGGTACGCTGCCCGCTACTTGCAACTGCGGAGCGGCAAAGGCGGGGCGCAGAGATAGGTGACAGACCAAGTCGGCGGCAGGGGGGGCCAAGGTTTACCTGGGCGGAACATCAGGGCCCGGCGGCAATTCCAGCCACAACCCAACGGCGGTCGGCACTGAGTTCCATCGTTATCCAGCGGACATTCGGATTGTCCTGCCAACCGAAAAAGGGGATAGGCGCATCGGGTGTACTTTCGACATAGGCTTCGAGGGTAACACTGAAGATATGTCGACTGTCGTTCCAGGTATCTATCTTGGCAGGCTCGACATGCAGAACATGGATTGAGCGGATGGCATATAGATGCCTGCGCCAGTTTCTGAGTTTTTCCGGTGTATTGACCATCGCCGGGGACATCGACTTCACGGCTTCATCAACATCCCTGCTGTTGACTATGGCAAAGAATTCTTCAAGGCTGGCCTGGCTGGCTTTTGAGAGTTCGTTCCATCTTTTTTTTGACGCCATCCATGTATTGCGAGCCTTCACACACTCGAAACAGATAAACCCTTGAGAGAACTTTCTGGCCTTGACGACACAGCCGGCCAACAGATAGTCACGGCCATAAGGAAAAAGGGATTTGCCGACACGCATCTCCTCAAATTCAAGTTGCGACGGCATTCCGTAAACCATTCGCAGTCTCGAACTTTTCATTTTGATACCGTGTAGCGGACAGATGTCTTGATTCGATGGGTTTCCTTTGCCCGCAGAGATTGCCATTGCGCTAGAAAAGAAAAAACCAAAGACCAGGAAGATTCGCACGGCCAAACTAAGCTTTTTCATAAGAATTTTCTCTTTTTAGGTAAATTTCCACCCATTCTTTCCCTTCGCCGATATTCACCCTTTTCAGTCTGGTGGGACCGACTTCCCCGGTCCTCCTTGAATCAAGTCCATCCGCAGAAGACTTTGGCGGATCCCGCAACTTCCCAATCCGGGATGGGTGTGGAAACTTTCACCGGTTGCGACGTTTGGACTTTGTGCCCATTTTCTTCTTTTTCTTGCGTTTTTACTGCACTTTTTCCTTTCCCCGACGCTCGTTGCACCGGCCCCGCTGGTTTTTTGGAACGCTTTCAGGCCCGATTCATGCCATTGCTTGATATATTCATCAACCTCATCCGAAGCCTGCTGGGACAGTTCCTGCGCCAGTTCCGCCAGCACCGCCTCCGGGTCCATGGCGGCCTGGCGGGGATTTTTCCACTGTAACGATGTTTTCATTCCCCAGCCCCGCCTCGCAGGCGGCAAAGATTACATATTGACAGACTGGTAGTACATTGTATTATTTCATCCGAACCGCTTTCTCTTTTTTTCGGGAAACCCGCCATGAAGAAAAAACAGGAGATCATCAGTTTTAAAGCCGATGCTACCCTGAAAGAGGCGCTGACCGGGGTGCACAACCGGTCGGAATTCATCCGCGACGCCATTCTCTCCGCCCTCGAAAACACCTGCCCCTTGTGTCATGGGACGGGGATTCTGAGCCCATCGCAGAAAGAACATATGACAAAGTTTCTGGCCAGCCATTCCCTGGAACAGTGTCAGGAGTGCCAGGAAACGGTTTTCCGCTGTCGCAAATAAGAAAAAACAACATTGAACAGGAACGGAAAAAATGTCTCGACAGGCCTTCCTCTCCCGTCTTTTTTCAATATCTCTGCTCTTTTGCATCTTGCCTGCGGCCTCCTGGGCAAAACAGGAACCGCTGCCCGTCTTCGTCAGCATTCTGCCCCAGAAATATTTCGTCGAGCGGATCGGCGGGGAGAAGGTCAAGGTTTCGGTTATGGTGGCCCCGGGACGCAGCCCGGAAACCTATGAGCCGACCCCGCGGCAGATGGCGGAACTCTCCCGCGCCCGCCTTTATTTCACCATCGGCGTTCCCTTCGAAAGCGTATGGATGAAGCGCCTGGCGGCCAACAACCCGCACCTCAAGCTGATCGACAGCAGCCAAGGAATCCCCCTGTTGCCTTTACCTGCCCACCACCATCACCACCATGACGAGCAGGGGCATCATTCCTCCGGGGACGGCCGGAATTCAGGTTTTCACGACCCTCATGTCTGGACCAGCCCGGCCAATGCCAAAATAATCGCCGCCAACATCCTGACGGCGTTCCGGGAAGCCCTCCCGGCCCATAAAGAGGAATTCACCGTCAATTATGAACGGTTGGTTGCCGATCTTGAGCTCCTGGAAAAGGAAATCGGCGCCAGGCTGGCGCCGCTGAAGAATCGGCGCTTTCTTGTTTTCCATCCCTCCTGGGGCTATTTTGCGAGTGATTTCGGCCTCGAACAGATCGCCATTGAAAGCGGCGGCAAAGAACCGGGCGCCAGAGCCCTGGCTGCACTCATCGAGCGGGCAAAACGTGAAAACATCCGCGTGGTTTTCGTTCAGGAGCAGTTCAGCCGGACCGCGGCCGGCACCGTTGCCGCCGCCATCGGCGGCCGGGTCGCCGCCGTCGACCCCCTGGCGGAGGATTACTTCGCCAACCTCCGCCGGGTGGCGGAGGTCTTTGCCGAGGCGATGAGACAGCCGTGAGCCCGCCGGTCATTACCGTCAACAATGTCTCCTTCCGCTACAACGAAGTGCCGGTCCTGGAAAAGGTCAGCCTAGCTGTGGAACAAGGGGAATTCCTGGGCATCGTCGGCCCCAACGGCGGGGGTAAAAGCACCCTGCTCAAGCTGATTCTGGGCCTGCTGAAACCCCTCCAGGGCACCATTGCCGTCCTCGGCTCTGCGCCTCAGGAGGCCTGCCGGCAACTCGGCTATGTGCCCCAGTTCATCCATTTTGACCGTCACTTCCCGATCAGCGTCTGCGATACGGTTCTCCAGGGAAGGCTGGGAAAAACGAGAACTTTCCTCGGCTTCAACCGCTATGACAGAAAACGCGCCGCCCAGGCCATGGAAGAGACGGAGATCCTCGACTTGGCCCAGCGCCCCATCGCCGCCCTTTCCGGCGGCCAGCTGCAGCGGGTGCTGATTGCCAGGGCTTTGGCCTGTGATCCACAGATCCTGCTCCTCGACGAGCCAACGGCCAACATCGACCCCAAAGTCGAAGAGGACGTCTTCGACCTCCTCAAAAGGCTCAACGAAAGGATCACCATGATCGTCGTCTCCCATGACATCGGTTTCATCTCCAATTACATCAACCGCGTGGCGTGCCTTAACCGGACCCTCGTCTGCCACACCACTTCGGCCATTACCGGCGGCATTCTCGAGCAGCTTTACGGCTCTCCGATCCGCATGGTTCATCACGAAACCCGTTTGAACGGTTCCGGAAAAGCCCATGGTAACCATCAATGAACGGCTTTATTGACGCTCTGACCAGCCAGACCTTTCTGCAGAACGCCCTCTGGGGCAGCGTCCTGGCCAGCATCGCCTGCGGCATTATCGGCCCCTATGTCGTGGTGCGCAAAATCGGCTATTTGGCCGGCGGCATCGCCCACGCCGTGCTGGGCGGAATGGGGGCGGCCTATTTCCTGGGCAAAAGCCCCCTCGGAGGAGCGTTGATTGCCGCCATCGGGGCGGCACTGCTGATTGGTTGGGTCAGCCTCCACGAACACCGACAAGAAGATATCATGATCAGCGCCCTGTGGGCGGTGGGGATGGCCGCGGGCATCCTCTTCATTTCCCGGACCCCCGGCTACAACGTCGATCTGATGAGCTACCTGTTCGGCAACATCCTCATGATCCCGCGCCGGGATCTCTATCTCATCGCCTTTCTGGACCTGGGCATCGCCGTGACCGTGTTGCTCTTCTTCAAGCAATTTCTGGCCGTCTCCTTCGACCCGGAATTCGCCCGCCTGCGCGGCATCAGCGTGGAATTCTTCTCCTTGCTGCTGCTCACTTTGGTGGCGTTGACAGTGGTCATCCTTATCCAGGTGGTGGGGTTGGTTCTGGTCATCGCCCTGCTCACCCTCCCCGCCGCCATCGCCGGCAACTACACCCGGACCCTGGGCAGGATGATGGTCCTGTCCATCCTGCTCGGCTTCCTTTTCACCAGCGGCGGCCTGGCTCTCTCCTATCAGCCCGATCTTCCCGCCGGGGCAACCATCGTCATGCTGGCCGGCGGCGGCTACCTTCTCTCCACCCTGGGGCGCAGATTTCGACGTCCTTGAGGCTGGCATCTATCTGACCGGCGGATTACCCTTCCCCTGGGCCGCCACCTGGCCCATTTTGGCACGAACCTGTTCTTCATTCCCCAGATAGCGGGACTCCACAATCCGCAAATTCTCGTCGAGACGATAAAGAAGCGGCTCACCGGTGGGGATGTTGAGAGCGACAACCTCTGCGTCGCTCAAACCATCCAGATGCTTCACCAGCGCCCGCAGGCTGTTGCCGTGGGCGACCACCAGAACGTTCCGCCCCAGGACCACCTCCGGGACGATCACATCCTGCCAATAGGGGAGAAAACGCCGCACCGTGTCCTCGAGGCTTTCCGTCTGGGGGATTACCGCGGGATCGAGATGCCGGTAGCGGGGGTCGAAGCCGGGAAAGCGTTCGTCCTCCTCATCCAGGGGCGGGGGCGGAACCTGGTAGCTGCGTCGCCACAACAGAACCTGCTCATCGCCGTGGCGAGCCGCCGTTTCCGCCTTGTTGAGCCCCTGCAGGGCGCCGTAGTGACGTTCGTTGAGGCGCCAGTGGCGGTACACCGGCACCCACATTCGATCGAGGACGTCGAGGACGATCCACAGGGTACGGATCGCCCGTTTCAGCACCGAGGTAAAGGCCACATCGGGCTGAAGACCCTTTTCAAGCAGCAGTTTGCCGGCGTTTTCCGCTTCGGCGATACCCTGCGCCGACAGATCGACATCGGTCCAGCCGGTGAAGCGGTTTTCCCGGTTCCAGTCGCTTTCACCGTGACGCAGAAGAATCAGATTCCCCATTTTCACCTCCCGGGTTCCTTTTTTCGGCCCAGCCGCTCCTGACAAACCGGCACCATGGGAAAATTCTATCAGCCTTCGAGCGGACCATTACCGGAATCCTTATGGAAATCATATCAAAATCCAAAAAACCGCCGTAACTATTGACAAGGTAACATTGTCATCTATCCTTTTTCAAAAATTGACCGCTGATTAAAAATGGAAACATGGAGCATCCATGGCCAACCAACTTCAGGAACAAGCCGCCGACGAATATCGTCCCGGTGAAAACGAACCCTACATGAACGCAAGGCAATTGGCCTACTTCCGCCGGAAACTTGTCGAATGGCGAGCCGAGCTACTGGCCGAATCGGCCAAAACCAGGGAACTGATGCGTATGGAGAAACTGCGCGAAACCGACCTGGTCGATCAGGGCTTTTCCGAGACGGAGAGCGCCTTTGAGCTCCGCACGCGGGACCGCTACCGTAAGCTGATCAAAAAAATCGATGCCGCCCTGGAGCGGATCGATGACGGAAGTTACGGTTATTGTGAGGAAACCGGCGAGGAGATCGGCCTCAAGCGACTGGAGGCCCGGCCAATCGCCACCCTGTGCGTGGAAGCGCAGGAACGCCACGAGAGGATGGAGAAACTGCAACGGGTCAGTGAGTGACCTGCGCTCCTCCCGCCCGCGCCGTTTCCCCACAATCGGCGGGCGCGGCATTTCCGCTCCCACCTCATTTCAACCACCTGGAATTGCACCGTTTTCCACTGTTGAAAAAGGCTTCGCAGACAGTTCCCGGCCTCTTCCTCCGGCAGAAAAATCTTTACATACCGCCTGTTCTATTGTAGCTTATGCGCCTTGCGGAGAGGTGACCGAGCGGCCGAAGGTGCACGACTGGAAATCGTGTGTATCGAAAGGTACCGGGGGTTCGAATCCCCCCCTCTCCGCCATTATTTTCTGAATTTCCGGGGGAATTCGGAGCGGAGCGGGCAGGTTCCGGAAAGAATATGCGGACAGAATTTCCGCGCCGCCGAGCGGAAAGGCGCCAGCTTCCCCTTTCCGCCAATTCCTTATCTTTTTTCATCTTTTGCCATCAACCGGTTCATTTGCCAATAGAAGTGACAGCCGGGTCCTGTGCAACGGAAGGTCGCCAACCCCGTCAGGCCCGGAAGGGAGCAGCGGTAACGACATTTTTCGTGTGCCGCAGGGGCGCCTGGCTGTCACTTGTGGTGGCAATCGTCGCCGGTTTTTTCTTTCCCCCCAGGGTGCTTCCAGACCATCATGTCCTACCTCGTAATGGCCCGTAAATGGAGGCCGCAGCGCTTCGATGAACTGGTCGGCCAGGAGCATGTCGCCCGGACACTGGAAAACGCCATCAAGAACGGCCGGATCCATCACGCCTATCTGTTCTGCGGACCACGGGGCGTAGGCAAGACTTCGGCCGCCCGCATCCTGGCCAAAGCCATCAATTGCGCAGCGGGGCCGACCCCCGCCCCCTGCAACGAATGTCAGTCCTGCCGTGAAATCACCCAGGGAAACGGGGTGGACGTCTTCGAAATCGACGGCGCTTCCAATACCGGTGTCGACGACATTCGGGAACTGCGGGAAAATGTTCGTTACTTCCCCGCTCATTCGCGTTTCAAAATCTTCATTATCGATGAAGTCCATATGCTCTCCATCAACGCCTTCAATGCCCTTCTCAAGGTTTTGGAGGAGCCTCCGCCCCATACCAAATTCATCTTCGCCACGACCGAAGCACACAAGATTCCAGCCACCATCCTCTCCCGCTGCCAGCGCTTCGACTTCCGCCGCTTGCCGGGAGGGAAAATCGCCGCCCAACTTAAAGCCATCACCGAACGCGAAGCTGTCGTCATTTCCCCCATGGCCCTTCATCTGATCGCCCATCAGGCCGAAGGAAGCATGAGGGACGCCCTTTCCACCCTCGATCAGGTGGTCGCCTACAGCGGCGAAACGGTCGCCGACGAGGATGTCGAAAACCTGCTGGGGGTGGTTGACCGCAGCCTTCTTCTGGAAACGGCGGCGGCCCTTCTGCAACGCAACAGCCGGGCGGTTCTGGAAACGTTGCTGAAGGTGGATGAGATCGGTTTCTCCATCCGCCATTTCTGCAAAGACCTTATCGATATCTTCCGCTCCCTCATTTTTCTGAAGATCTT
This sequence comes from Deltaproteobacteria bacterium, assembly GCA_012729375.1. Taxonomy (GTDB): domain Bacteria; phylum Desulfobacterota; class Desulfuromonadia; order Desulfuromonadales; family JAAYDE01; genus JAAYDE01. Next base: position 11,750 of record JAAYDE010000111.1, read on the forward strand.
CCAGGATTCGCCCCGTCCTCCTGCCGACTTTTTTGCCACGGCGGAAGGGCTGCAACCCTTGGCGAACCTGGCCGACCTCGCCGACCTGGAACGGGATCTGGCTCTTCTGCTGAAGCTGGAAAAGGAACTCGCCACCTCATCCTTTCCCCTCATCACCCTGGAAGCGGGCCTCCTGCGCATCAGCCACCTTCCCCCCGCCCAGCCTTTGGCGGCACTCATCGAAGGTCTGGCCGCCATGGAAAAACGCCTCGGAGGGACGGCACCGCCACCGCCTTTTTGCTGCCCCCGCCCCGAGACCACCTCTTCTTCCTCCCCGCCGGCAGCCCGCCCACCTAAGCCTGAAGCACCAAGAGCCCCCACTGAAAAGGCAGGAGACTGGCCCGGTTTTCTGGCCCACCTGAACAGCGCAAAACCCCTTCTCGCCGCGCAACTCGGCACCGGCCGCCTGCTCTCCTTCTCTCCAGGGCGAATCGACCTCGGTTTCCTGCAGGGAACTTATGAAATAAGACAGATAAATGAGGCTGCCATCCGTCAGGAGATGGAGCAACGGTTGGAGCACTATTTCGGAAGAAAAGTGTCCCTGAACGTCACGCCGTTGACCGCGGAGGAGCTTGCAGTACAAGGCGGTTCGCCGACGACGCCCGAAGAACGCCTGAGCCGGGAGGCCCTGGCCCATCCCGCCGTCAAATCGGTGCTGCGCGTTCTCGGAGGGCAGGTGGAGGATGTGAAGCCCCTCGGAGAGACCTTTCCCCAGGCCGATTCCAGCGCCGGCGACCCCATGCAGAATTAATGATCTGAGAAAAAAAGGAGAAAAAAGATGAATAAAGGTTTTGGCAACATCATGAAACAAGCGCAGATGATGCAGCAGAAAATGCAGCGCCTGCAGCAGGAATTGGAAGGACGGGAGGTGGAGGCTACCTCCGGCGGCGGCATGGTCACCGCCAAGGTGAACGGCAAACAGCAGCTGCTGGGCCTGAAAATCGAGCCGGCCGCCGTCGATGCAGAGGATATTGAAATGCTCGAGGACCTGATCCTTGCCGCCGTCAACGAAGCCCTCAAAAAAAGCCAGGAGATGGTCCAGGAGGAAATGGGCAAGATTACCGGCGGCCTGAACATACCGGGACTTTTTTGAAGGCAGTCCCTTGAAATAAAAAAGGTCTTGAGCCTCGCTGGGAACCTGCCTTTCGAAAAACGAAAGTTGTTTATTTTTCCCTTGTCGCTATTGCCATTTCAGCTTCCCCTGGCATATCTTCTAAAAAAGGTTTTTACAAAAATAGAACATCAATTTAAAAATTATTGAATCGGTTTTGATACCCATGCTAGACTCGGTCCCGTCTTTCGATAGACTGATAACTGAATTGGCCAAATTCCCCGGCATCGGACGCAAGACGGCTGCCCGTCTGGCTTTTTTTGTCCTCAAACAACCGCGGGAACAGGCCGAGGCGTTGGCCGACGCTTTGAAATCGCTGAAAGAAAGGGTCCGTTTCTGTTCCATCTGTTTTCAGATGACCGAACAGGACCCTTGCCCTTTGTGCCTCGATCCGCGGCGCGAAGGAAGCCTTTTATGCGTTGTGGAGGAACCGCAGGATGTCATGGCCATCGAGCGCAGCCATTGCTACCAGGGACGATATCACGTCCTCCACGGCGCCCTGTCCCCGCTTGATGGAATCGGCCCCGAATCCTTGAAAATCGCCGAGTTAAAAAACCGTTTGAGTGACGGCTCGGTAAACGAGGTGATCCTCGCCACCAATTTCAACGTCAAAGGGGAAACGACGGCGCTCTATCTGGCCCGCCTCATCCGCCCCATGAATATCCGGGTCACCCGGCTCGCTCATGGCATACCTTTGGGGAGCGATCTGGAATATATCGATGAAGCCACCGTCGGGCGCGCCGTCAAGGCCCGCCAGGAATTCTGAGCCGAATATGACTCCTAATTAGGGAACCGCCGCCAACAACTTTTTGCCGATAGACGGGTCCGCCCGCTATCGCAGGAGTACTTTTTTATAGAAGGAGGAAATCAACCCATGTCCCGAAAAAAGGTCTGCATCGATGGCAATACCGCTGTGGCCCATGTCGCTCATGCCACCAATGAAGTCATCGCCATCTATCCCATTACCCCTTCCTCCACCATGGGGGAAGTATCCGACGCCAAAAGCGCCGTCGGCCAGAAAAACATCTGGGGAACCATCCCCAAGGTCGTTGAAATGCAGTCCGAAGGGGGCGCCTCCGGCGCCGTCCATGGCGCTTTGCAGGCCGGTGCCCTGACCACCACCTTCACCGCCTCCCAGGGCCTGTTGCTGATGATCCCCAACATGTTCAAGATCGCCGGCGAACTGACCAGCACCGTGTTTCACGTTTCGGCGCGGGCGGTGGCTTCCCATGCCCTGTCCATCTTCGGCGACCACAGCGACGTCATGGCCTGCCGCTCCACCGGTTGGGCACTGCTGGCCTCCAACAACCCCCAGGAATGCATGGACCTGGCGCTGATCGCCCAAGGGGCGACCCTTGAAGCACGGGTTCCCTTTCTCCACTTCTTCGACGGCTTCCGCACCTCCAACGAGGTGCAGAAGATCGAGGAACTGACCTTCGATGACATGCGTGCCATGATCGATGACGACCTGGTCCGCGCCCACCGGCAGCGCGCCATGTCGCCCGATCGGCCGATTCTGCGGGGCACCGCCCAGAACCCCGATGTTTTCTTTCCCAGCCGGGAAACCATCAATCCCTTCTACCAGAAGGTGCCGGCCATCCTGCAGACGCAGATGGACAAATTCGCCCAACTGACCGGCCGCCGCTATCAACTCTATGAATACGTCGGCAGCCCCGAAGCGGAACGGGTCGTGGTCTGCATGGGCTCCGGCTGCGACACCCTGCACGAACTGGTGGAATACCTCACCGACCAGGGAGAGAAGATCGGCCTGGTCAAGGTGCGCCTGTTCCAGCCCCTCGACGTTCAGAAGTTCGTCAACACACTGCCGACTTCGGTGAAGAAGATCGCCGTCCTCGACCGCACCAAGGAACCGGGCGCCATCGGCGAGCCCCTCTATGTCGCCGTGCGCTCCGCCATCGGCGAAGCGATGGAGAACCGCCAGGCCCCCTTCCACAATTACCCGGTCATCGTCGGCGGCCGCTATGGTCTCGGCTCCTTTGAATTCTCTCCGGCCATGGCCAAGTCGGTTTTCGACAATCTTTCCGGCGACAAACCCAAAAACCATTTCACCGTCGGCATCAAGGAAGACGTCACCGGCAGCAGCCTCGATTTCGACACCGGCTTCCGCATGCCCCATGGCGGACTCTATCAGGCCGTCTTCTACGGCCTCGGCTCCGACGGCACCGTGGGCGCCAACAAGAACTCCATCAAGATCATCGGCGACAACACCGACAACAAGGCCCAAGCCTATTTCGTCTACGATTCCAAAAAAGCCGGCAGCATGACCGTCAGCCACCTGCGCTTCGGCAAACAGGAGATCCGCTCCCCCTATCTGGTGGAAAGCGCCGATTTCGTCGCCTGCCACAACTTCTCCTTCCTGGAAAAATACGACATGCTGGCCAAGGCCAAGAACGGCGCCACCTTCCTCCTCAACAGCCCCTACCACAAGGACGAGGTCTGGGAGCAGATCCCCCGCGAGGTGCAGCAGCAGATCATCGACAAAAAACTCAAATTTTACGTCATCGACGGCGTGCGACTCGGCAACGAGATCGGCCTCGGTCCTCGCATCAACGTCATCATGCAGACCGCCTTCTTCAAGATCTCCCAGATCATCCCCCTCGATCAGGCTGTCCGGGAAATCAAAGACGCCATCGTCAAGACCTACGGCAAAGCCGGTGAAAAGGTCGTCAACATGAACTACCAGGCAGTGGACGCGGCCCTCGCCAACCTGGAAGAGGTCGCCGTGCCGGCAAACGCCGACGGCAATAAAAGAATGAAATCGGCCGTCAGCGATGACGTCCCCGACTTCATCAAGAAAGTGACCGGCCCGATCATCGACGGCAAGGGAGAAAAGATCGCGGTTTCCAATTTCCCCGTGGACGGCACCTATCCAGTCGGCACATCCAAATATGAAAAACGCAACATCGCCGTCGAGATTCCGGTCTGGGACACGGATCTCTGCATCCAGTGCGGCATCTGCTCCTTCGTCTGCCCCCACGCCGTCATCCGCATGAAGATCTACGACGCGGACCTCCTCAAAAACGCTCCCGCGGCCTTCAAGTCAACAGAAGCCAAAGGAAAAGAGGCGGCCGGCAAAAAATTCACCCTTCAAGTCAGCCCGGAGGACTGCACCGGTTGTGGCGCCTGTGTCCATAATTGCCCGGCCAAGAGCAAAAGTGACGAAAAACGCAAAGCCATCAACATGGAATTCCAGCCGCCGTTGCGCGAACAGGAAGCCGTCAATTGGGATTTCTTCCTCGGCCTTCCCGACACCGATCCGGCCCTAGTCAACCGCGCCACCGTCAAAGGAAGCCAGTTGCTGCGCCCCACATTTGAATTTTCCGGGGCCTGCGCCGGCTGCGGCGAGACCCCCTTCGTCAAACTCCTCTCCCAGCTTTTCGGCGACCGCGCCCTGATCGCCAACGCCACCGGCTGTTCCTCCATCTACGGCGGCAACCTCCCTACCACCCCCTGGACGACCCGTCACGACGGCCGCGGTCCGACCTGGTCCAACTCCCTCTTTGAGGACAACGCCGAATTCGGTTTCGGCATGCGCCTCACCGTGGACAAGTTGAATCAGTATGCCTTGGAGCTGCTGGAAAAACTAAAAACCTGTTCATGCGCCGGCTGTTCATCTTCCCAAGGCCTTTTTGACGCCATCCTTAACGCCGACCAGAGCAGCCAGGAAGGGATCGAAGCCCAGCGCATGCGCGTGGCCGAATTGGCAAAAATCCTCGCCCCCTGCCCCGAGCCGGAAGCCAAAGATCTGCTGAATCTGGCTGATTTCCTGGTCAAAAAATCGGTGTGGATCGTCGGCGGCGACGGCTGGGCCTACGATATCGGTTACGGCGGCCTGGACCATGTTCTCGCTTCCGGTGAAAACGTCAACGTTTTGGTGCTGGACACCGAGGTCTACTCCAACACCGGCGGCCAGGCGAGCAAGGCCACACCTCTTGGCGCCGTTGCCCAGTTCGCGGCAGCGGGCAAGCGGATGGGGAAAAAGGATCTCGGCATGATCTCCATGACTTACGGCAATATTTACGTAGCCAAGGTCTCCCTGGCCAATCCGGCACAGATGGTCAAGGCCTTCCTGGAGGCGGAATCCTATGACGGACCATCGCTGATTTTGGCCTACAGTCACTGCATCGCCCACGGCATCAACATGACCGCCGGCGTCGACTACTGCAAGAAAGCGGTGGAATCCGGCCACTGGCCCCTGTACCGCTTCGATCCCCGGCTTACCGCTCAAGGGAAAAATCCCCTGCAACTGGACAGCAAACCGCCTACAATAAGCTTTGAGGAATTCGCCCAGGGGGAAAACCGTTTCCGTGTTTTGAAAAAAACCCACCCCGAGGCCGCCAAAGAGCTGATGGCCAAAGCCAACCAATTGACCAGAGCCCACTTTGGGCTCTACCAGAAGCTGGCCGAAATGGAATCGGACTGTGGAAAAAACAAAGAATAATCAGCTTGCCTGAACATCAGCGCACGAAAAGGCCCGGGGGGATCCTCCGGGCCTTTTCTGGTACATCTTTTGCAAAAATTTCCAGGGGTCAGCAAAACAATCCTCACATTCTTTTTTTCTTGACAGAAGCGCCTATATCAAGGAGTGCCAAGATGCTTGGAACGCAGTCTTCGTTGGTTTTGTTTGACGAAGAATTCCTCAATATCTCCTCAATTCTGAACAAGCTGTTAGCCGAAGCCAACGCCAAGGCCCTTTTCCTCGTTGACAAGGATGGGCAGTTGATCAGTTCCACCGGTGACACCGACCAGATGGATACCACCAGTCTGGCATCCCTCACCGCGGGCAATATCGCCGCCACCGGAGGGTTGGCCAAGCTATTGGGAGAAAAGGAATTTTCCGTTCTCTTTCATGAAGGCGAAAAGGACAACCTGCACATCTCCCTGGTCGCCAGCCGGGTCATTCTCGTCGTCATCTTTGACCAGAGGAGTTCTCTCGGCCTGGTTCGTCTCCGGGTCCGCAAATGGAACGAGGAGTTGGAAAAGGTCTTTCATTCTCTGGAAAAGAAAGCCAAAGAGAAAAACTCAGGGACCCAGAGCTTCTTTGCTGAAATCACCGACGAAGATATCGATAATCTGTTTCGGTAAGAAAAACGGGACGACCTCATGTCATTCATCAATTACGCTTCCCGCGAAATCAATCTGAAAATCGTCTATTACGGCCCCGGGCTTTGCGGAAAGACCACCAACCTCCATTACATTTATCAGCGCACCGCTCCCGAGGCCAAAGGGAAGATGATTTCCCTTGCCACGGAAACGGAGCGGACCCTTTTTTTCGATTTCCTGCCTCTTTCACTGGGGGAGATCAAGGGATTCAAGACCCGCTTTCACCTCTATACCGTCCCCGGGCAGGTTTTCTACGACGCCTCCCGTAAATTAATTCTGAAAGGAGTGGACGGTGTCGTCTTCGTGGCCGACTCCCAGGCCGAGCGTCTCGACGCCAACATCGAAAGTCTCGAAAACCTTCGCGACAATCTGGAAGAATACGGCTATCAACTGGAAAAACTCCCCTACGTCATTCAGTACAACAAACGTGACCTGCACAACATCACCTCCGTCGAAGAGCTCCATGCCCTGCTCAATCCGGGAGATGTTCCGGAGTTCTGCGCCTGCGCTCCGAAAGGGGAAGGGGTTTTCGATACCCTGAAAGCCGTCGCCAAGTTGATGCTGATGAACCTGAAAAAAAATGACAGATAACCCCAATTTTGATCCCCAGGACCAAATGGGGTATTCATGCCGCGATTCGGCGGCTTTTCTGTTTAGTGGAAGCTGAAGAACGCTCTTTAGCACTCCCCATGCAAAAGCCCTTGACTTTCTTTTCCCCCTCAGTATAATTCCTGCCATTGTCGATTCGCACCGGTGACAGTTTATCCCGAAAAAATCTCAACCGGTTGAAAATAAAAAAGAATAAGAAAACCGATTTTCCCCAGTAGCTCAGTCGGTAGAGCAGATGGCTGTTAACCATCGGGTCCGTGGTTCGAGTCCGCGCTGGGGAGCCAAAATTCAATCCGTCGATTTTGACGGTCATTTGTTAGCACGAAACCCCGTGGGATTCTCCCCTCGGGGTTTTGTCGTTTCTGCCGTATCCACGCCGACTTACGCCCGCCCGAACATTCTCTCCAATTCTCCGTTCCCCTCACAGCTTTCGAGTTTCAACCAAGGACGTTGACGTTCGCGCCCGCCACTCTCCGATGTGCCCCTCGGATTCTCCGATTCTCCGTTCCTTTTTCGGACGCTGTTAACGCCCGCCTGGTCAA
>JAAYDE010000112.1 GCA_012729375.1 Deltaproteobacteria bacterium
ATCGAAGACGCCAACGGCGAGCGGCTGGAGGGGCTGGTGTCGATCGATTTCAACTCCGATGCGGTCCTGGGGCGGACCGCGCAGCGCAACAAGATGCTTCGGAACCTGATGGACAGTTTCGCCAAGATCGATCTGACGCTGGCGGGCGACGACGTGATCGGAAACGCCTACATGTACATGATCGAGCGGTTCGGGTCCGATGCCGGCAAAAAGGCGGGGGAATTCTTCACGCCGCATTCGGTGGCGGCGCTGGTGGCCAAGCTGGCCGCGCCGCGGCCCGGCTTTCGCATATGCGATCCGGCTTGCGGTTCGGGCGGCCTGCTGCTGCTGGCCGGGGCCGAAATCGAAGCGCAGGGTTCCCGGGATTATGCCCTTTACGGGCAGGAGAGCATCGGGTCCACCTACAACCTGGCCCGGATGAACATGTTTCTGCATGGAAAGGATGCGGCGCGCCTGGAGTGGGGCGACACCTTGAACCATCCGCTCCTGAAAGAAGGCGATTCGCTGATGATGTTCGATCTGGTGCTGGCCAATCCGCCCTTTTCGTTGAAAAAGTGGATGGGGGACAGCACGGAGAACGACCCCTACAACCGGTTTCACCGCGGGCTGCCGCCCAAGACCAAGGGCGACTATGCCTTCATCAGCCACATGGTGGAAACGGCCAAGGCCCGGGAGGGCAAGGTGGTGGTGATCGTGCCGCACGGGGTGTTGTTCCGCGGAGCGGCCGAAGGCCGGATCCGCAAGAGCCTGCTGGAGGAAAACCTGGTGGATGCGGTGATCGGGCTGCCATCGAACCTGTTCCAGACGGCTGCCATCCCCGTGGCCATTCTGGTCCTCGACCGGTCCCGCGAGCCCGGCGGCCGGAACGAGAAGCGCAAGGATGTCCTGTTTGTCGAGGCCTCCAAGCTCTACAAGCCCGGCAAAGCCCGGAACTATCTGGAACAGGAGCACCTCGACCGGATTCTGGAGGTGGTGCGGAAACGGAAAGATGTCGAAAAGCTCTGCCGCGTGGTGTCGCCGAAGGAAATCCGGGACAACGACTACAACCTCAACATCACCCGCTACGTGGACACCTTCGAGGAAGAGGCAGCGGTGGATATCCAGGCCAATCTGAAGGAGTTGGCCCAGATTGACGTCGAACTGAAGGCGCTGGAAAAGGAAATGGCCGGGCATTTGAAGGCCCTGGGGCTGGGAAAATAAACCGCAGAGGACGCGAAGGTTCACAGAGGGAAAGCGATGAAAGAACTTACGGGTCAGATTATTGCCGCGGCGATGAAAGTGCACACGCAACTTGGTCCTGGATTGCTGGAATCGGCCTATGAGGCATGCCTGGAGTATGAGCTGAAGAAGCAGGGGCTGAACGTGGAGCGGCAGAAAGCGTTACCCGTCATTTCTAAGCGACCGGTTGGCCGTCTCATCAACTTTCATGTTCTGCATCTGCGGGAGGGCATCAAACGCCTTGTGAACCACTACAAAGAACCTCCGCGTTTCTCTGCGTCCTTTGCGGTAGAAAATCATACACCGCAGGGGGTGAGAAGGAACCCAGAGGTTATGGATGGCGTCAGCGACAAATGGATCGGAGGCGGAAAATGACCCAAAAGAAGACCAGGAAAGGCGAGGCGGCCCTGATTCGGTCATCCGCGGCGGAGTATCTGACCTTTGTCGCCGCTATGGGCGGCTCGGAAACCAGCGTTGAAATGCGCTATGAGGACGAGAATATCTGGCTGACACAAAAGATGATGGCCACGCTTTACGATGTCTCGGTTCCCGCCATCAACCAGCATTTGAAGCGGATTTTTGCGGATAACGAGCTGCAGGAAGAGGCAGTTGTTAAGAAATACTTAATAACTGCCGCAGACGGCAAGAACTACAACACCAAGCACTACAACCTGCAGGCCATCATTGCCGTCGGTTTCAAGGTTGAGAATGAGCGTGCCGTGCAGTTCCGCAAGTGGGCCAACCGGATTGTGAAAGAGTACACTATCCAAGGCTGGACCATGGATGTCGAGCGGCTCAAGCATGGGGGCAGCATCCTGACAACCGAGTTTTTCGAGCGCCAACTCGAAAAGATCCGGGAAATTCGGCTTTCGGAGCGCAAGTTCTACCAGAAGATTACCGATATCTACGCCACCTCGGTGGACTATGATCCAACCGCCACCGCCACCAAGCGATTTTTTGCGGCCGTTCAGAACAA
>JAAYDE010000113.1 GCA_012729375.1 Deltaproteobacteria bacterium
CAGGATATCTTCCTGACGGAAACGGCGCAAAAGGCCGATGTCGTTCTCCCCGCCACCACCTATGCGGAAAAAGACGGCACCTTCAGCAACACGGAAAGGAGGGTGCAGCGCCTCTTCAAGGCGGTCAATGCCCCCGGTCAGGCCAAGCACGACTGGGAGATCCACCAGCTGATCGCCAACAAATTGGGACTCAACTGGAATTACGGAAGCTTCGAGGATATCTTCAAAGAAATCACCCAGTGCACTCCCTCTTACGCCGGAATGACCTATGAGCGCCTGGGGCGCAAGGGTCTGCATTGGCCCTGCCCGACGGCGGACCATCCGGGGACGCCGGTGCTGCATATCGGCAAGTTCACCAAGGGTCTGGGAACCATGTTTGCCGTTCCCTTTAAGGCACCGGCCGAAGTTCCCGACGAGGAATATCCCGTATATCTCACCACGGGACGGATTCTGCAGCAATTCCATACCGGCACCATGTCGAGAAAGACGCCTGGTTTCAATCGGTTGGCCGGGCCCCACGTAATGATGTCGGTGCAAGACGCCGAGGCCTTGGGCGTCGGCAACGGCGAGGATGTGAAAGTCAGCACCCGCCGGGGCTCCATCGTCACCAAGGCGTTCATCACCAAGAGGATGCCCAAGGGAACGGCTTTCGTGCCCTTCCATTTCGCCGAAGCGCCGGCCAACATCCTCACCAACAACGCTCTTGACCCGATCGCCAAGATTCCGGAATACAAAGTGTGCGCCTGTAAACTGGAAAAGGCCTGAGAGCATGTTTTTGGCGGAATGAAGTGATCTGTTAAAGCGACCAAAGCCCGATGGCGTTGATGCCATCGGGCTTTGTCGGTAAACAACAAAAATAAGGACAGGGAAACCGGGGGGTCACTCCGGGGGTGGCTTCCGGCGGCTGCGGTAGAGGCGGATATAGGCTTTTTCGATGGTTACCAAACCTTCCTGGATAACCGAGTCCAGGATAGGCAGAAAGCTGTCGATGCGCTCTTTTTTGTCCACGATCTCGATTATGACCGGCAGGTCCATGGAAAGCCTGAGGATACGTGTTGTGTGCAGACGGCTGTTGGCGCCGAAGCCTTCCATCCCCCTCAGGACCGTGGCCCCGGCCAGGCCGTTTTCGCGGGCTTTGCGGACAATCCACTGGAACAGGGGCATTCCTTCGTGACGATCGCTTTCACCGATGAATATGCGCAGCAATTGGCCCTCTTCCGGTAAGTTCATGGTGACCTCCCTGTGGTTATTGCGATAGGCTGTAACCCAACCAAACGGCCGCCAACCCGGCGAATACCTGGAAAACAATGTTGGCAGCGGCCCGCAGCAGACTTCCGTCGCGGATCAGTATCCAACTCTCCAGGCCGAAGGTGGAAAAGGTGGTGAAGCCCCCCAGGAAACCGACCATCAGCAGCAATCGCAACTCCGGTGTCAGCAGGTGGCGGATTTCCATCATGCCGCTACCGGCGCCGATCAGGAAACAACCGCAGATATTAACGGCCAGAGTACCGAAGGGAAAGGTTCCGGCCTGGAACAGGTGGTGTTGAACCCATCCGCCCACCAGGTATCGTAAAACGGAGCCGAACATGCCGCCAAAACCGACCAGAGAGATGTGCCAAAACCAAGTTTTCATAATAAAACCAGTTTAAAAGGCAGGGCAGAAAAGAAAACGAATCCCGCATAATGATGTATCATTGCCTTAGGTTTTTGGGAACAAATTTGATGTCCCCAAAAAAATTTCCAGCGAGTTTTCACAAGATTTTAAAATTTTTCAGAGGTTCTTATGGACAGGTTGCTCTCCACCAAGGAAATCGCCGATTTTCTCGGGGTCAACGAGAAAATGATCTATACCCTGATTACCGAAAAGGGTCTGCCCGCCACCAAAATCACCGGCAAGTGGCTTTTTCCCAAAAACCTGGTGGAGCAATGGGTGGAAAGTCGCACCATAAACTATCCCAAACCTGTCGAATCCACCTTCCAGGTGCCGCACCTGCTGCTCATTGCCGGCAGTAACGACATCCTTCTGGACCGTACCCTGCCCCTGTTCCGCAAAAAAAACCCGGAATTCGTCGCCTTGTACGGAAACCTGGGGAGCCTCGGCGGCCTGAAGGCTCTGCGCCAAGGTCTCTGCCATATGGCCACCAGCCACCTGGCCGACGAAGACGGCAAGGAATACAATTTCTCCTATGCCGCCACCGAGTTGGAGGAGCTTCCCGCCGTCGTCAACTTCTGCCGCCGGGAGCAGGGTTTTCTGATTCCCAAAGGAAATCCCCGCGCCATCGGCTCCGTCGTCGACATCGGCGCCATGGACCTGCGGGTTGCCAACCGCCCTCTGGAAGCCAGCACCCGACTGCTTTTCGATCGGGAGCTGCAAAAGGCCGGCCACGACTGCCACACCATCAAAGGCTATGACCGTGAGTTTCAAAGCCATCTGGAAATCGGTCTCGAGGTTCTTTCGGGACGTGCCGATATCGGACCGGCAATCCATGCCGTCGCCTCTCTTCTCGATCTCGATTTTCTCCCCCTGGGATGGGAGCGTTTCGACCTGCTTATCCCCAAGGACGGTTTTTTCGCCGAGGGGGTGCAGATGTTCCTCGACCTGCTTCACTGCAGCGAATTTCAAAAGATGGCCAGGACTCTGGCCGGTTACGATTTGAGTATCAGCGGCAAGATGGTTTATCCCCAGCACCAGGGTGGCTAGCCATTCCCCGTGATTCGGTTTCTTCGCCTTGACCGGCCGTTTTTCTCATCCGTCAATTCCCTCATTTTTTAAACGAAGTTCGGTGTGGAGCAGGGTGGAAGGTGGGTTTTATCTTTCCGCCAGGGGATTTTTTGTGTTCAAGTTGTCATCAAGGGTCCTCTTTGGTTACAATCCGGCATCAAAGGGTTTGCCTGAAGCCACGGCGGACTTTGAATCGAGCGCTTACTGGAAAGAAGGGCCTACCTATGAAAACTCTCCGCAATCTTGTGATTTTTCTTGTTCTTTTTGCGCTGGCTGCGCCTGCCGCTTTCGCTGCTGTGAGATTGCGCTTGTCCACCACGACATCCACCGAAAATTCAGGTCTGCTGAAGGTTTTGCTGCCCCCCTTTGAAAAGCGCTACCACTGCCATGTGGATGTCATCGCCGTCGGCACCGGCAAGGCCCTGAAACATGGCGAGGCCGGCGATGTCGACGTGGTGCTGGTGCATGCCCGGCAACTGGAGGACAAGTTTGTCGCCGAAGGATTTGGGGTCGATCGCCGGGATGTCATGTATAACGATTTCATCATCCTCGGTCCCCAGGAGGACCCGGCTCGGATAACCGGGGTGGCCACCGCCGCCGAGGCGTTGGCCGGGATTGCCCGCCACCGGGCGCCCTTTTTTTCCCGCGGAGATGAATCGGGTACCCATCAGAAGGAAAGGGAACTCTGGCAGGCGTCCGGCATCGCGCCTGCCGGCACATGGTATGTGGAAGCCGGGCAGGGCATGGGCGAGGTGATCATCATGGCCACCGAGAAGCGTGCCTATACCCTGGCCGACCGGGGAACCTACAATGCCTTCAAAAAGGACAAAACCGACCTGGTCATCGTCTTCGACGGGGAGCCGGGCCTGTTCAATCCTTACGGTGTGATCGCCGTCAATCCCCGCCGGCATCCCCATGTCAACTATGTTCTCGCAAGGCACTTCATCGACTACATCACCGGCCCTGAAGGGCAGAAAATCATTGAAAATTTCAAAGTGGACGGAGAACAGATCTTTTTCATCTACAAAGATGGGCACTAGGGGCGGAAGGCAAGGTATGAACCCGCTGCTTCCGGGCTGGCCCTGATGGATTTCTTTGTCGTCTCTTTGCAGGCCGCCTTTCAGCTGCTCCTTTCTTTGGACGCGGAAGTCCTGACGGCGGTGTGGACCTCCCTCTACACCTCGGCGGCGGCCATTGTATTGGCCGCGGGGATCGGCGTTCCCGTGGGCACCGCTCTGGGCATGGGACGCTTTCCGGGACGGCGGGCGGCGCTGACTTTTCTCAACACCCTGATGGCCTTGCCGACGGTTGTCGTCGGCCTGATTCTCTACGGTTTTTTCAGCCGCCAGGGCCCTTTGGGCACCTGGGGGCTTCTTTTCACGCCTTTGGCGATGATCGCCGGGCAGATGGTTTTGGCTATCCCGATTGTCGCCAACTATACCGTGGCGGCGGTGGCCGGGGCCGATCCCCGTATCCTGACCACCGCCCTGACCCTCGGCGCCGGGCCTTTGCGGGCCGCCTGGCAGTTGTTGCTGGAGGTTCGTTTTGGAGTGATGGCGGCGGTGGTGGCCGGGTTCGGCAGGGTGATCGCCGAGGTCGGGGTCGCCATGATGCTGGGGGGCAATATCCGCGGTTATACCCGGACCATGACCACCGCCATCGCTCTGGAGACAAGCAAGGGGGAATTCGCCTTCGGCCTGGCCCTGGGCCTGGTGCTGATGGCGGTGGCTCTGGTGGTCAACTTCTTTTTGAATCTTTTGCAGCAAAGGTGAGCCATGGCGCCGATTCTCTCCCTGCGCAACGTGGAACTCCGGCGGGGGACCGACTTCATCCTCAACATCGAGCGACTCGATTTTCGGGTTGGCGGTTTTTATCTGCTGGTCGGCCCCAACGGCGCCGGTAAAAGCACCCTGCTGCAATTCCTGGGGATGTTGCTGCCGCCGGAACGGGGGAGGCTGTTCTTTGACGGAACCGAGGTGCGGGGGGCGGTCATGCGCCAACGTCTGCGCCGTCAGATTACCCTGGTCGAGCAGGCGCCTTTTCTTTTCGACGCTTCGGTTTACGACAACATCGCCTTCGGCCTGCGGCTGCGGGGGGTGCGCGGCGACCTGCAGCGGCGCCGCGTGAAAACGGCCATGGACATGCTGGGGCTGCAGGGTTTTGAAAAACGCCCCGCCAAGGCCCTTTCCGGCGGCGAAATCCGCCGTGTCGCCTTGGCCAGGGCCATGGTTTTGCGTCCCAGGGCCCTGCTCCTCGATGAGCCGACCGCCGGCCTCGATCAAAGTATCTTGCCGGTTTTCGAAGGTTGCCTGAAATCCCTTCGCGACGACGGGGTCACCATCCTCATTTCGACCCATGACGCCGCTCAGGTCCGGCGCTTGTCCGGGGAGTTGCTGGGTCTGGAAGGGGGACGTTTGGTGGCGCCGGAATCGAGCCCCATATCCCGCCTGCACATTGCCTGAGCAGCCAGCCCCGGGTCGAAAAGACCCCAACCCCGGTTTGCACCTACCGGTCAGTGATCCACTGCCAGCATGACGTTGGAGGCTTTGATCACGGCATAGGCTTCCTTCCCTTCCTGGAGCCCCAGGTCCGCCGCCGCCTCCTTGGTGATGATCGAGGTGATGCAGGCTCCCCCCGGCAATTCAAGAATGATTTCCGAGTTAACCGCTCCGGCGATGATTTTTTTGATCTTACCCTTGAGGCAGTTGCGAGCGCTCAGTTTCATGGCATGGCTCCTAGTAAAAGAGGAATGAAAAAGCTCCTTTATTCTATCACAAAGTTCCCCCTGGCCGCTGTGGAACTTGGCGCCCGACTGCCCAAATCTCCGCCATTTTTTATCGCTGCAAGTCATCCTTTTTTTTGCCCGGAGCGGCGGTCCTGTTTCGTTCCCAGGGATAAAAGGATATTTCCTCCGGCACCTGCTTGCGGATTTCCAGCCGTTGGTTGATTTTTGGAAAAAGGAAAACTCTCCTCTAATCGTTCCCACCGAACAAGCCCCCCAGCCCCAATCATTTTACTCGGCATGCCTTGCTGGAAAACGGGAAAACGAGGTTTGATCCACTGCCGGACGGCGTCACCGGTTTTCTTTACCAGCCCGAGGGGAACCGGTTTCGGCTCTCCCACCTTTATTCTGTGAATCAATAACATCCCGTAATTTCATGGGGGTAAGTGTTTTTTTGCAGGTTTGCTCAGGGCCTCCCGGCAAAAAACGCAACGGTGGGCCAAATCATTTGTAATTTAAGGTTATTTTTGGTAATGTCTGGTCGTTTAATTTTTATTGTCCTTTTATTTATTCAGTTTGTTCTTTATTTAAAACCAAAAATTCTATCATAAAATGTCAAAAGATGTTTCTTAGACTATTTGTCGTCCTGCTGGCGATATTTTTGGCTGATTCGGGGAATCTCCTTGCCGGGGACAAAATCCATGTCGCCGTGGCGGCCAATTTTATCCAGCCTTTTAAGGAAATGGCGGCCATTTTCGAGGCCAGGAGCGGAGTCCAGGTCGACGCCACCTTTGCCTCATCCGGCAACATTTTCAACCAGATCGCCAATGGCGCGCCCTATGACCTTTTCCTTTCCGCCGACGAGCAGCGCCCGCAGTTGCTGGAGAATAACGGCCTGGCGGAAAAACCGTTTACTTACGCCAAGGGGGAGGTGGTTCTCTGGTCGGCCCACGAAACGTTCTGCGAACCGGCTGACTGGCAGCAGGCCCTGAAAAAGAGCGGCGGGCGCATCGCCGTCGCCAATCCCAGAACGGCCCCTTACGGGCAGACGGCGATGGCCGCCCTGGAAGGGGCGGGACTCAAGCCCCTTCTGGAATCGAGGCTCGTGCAGGCCCAGGATATCGCCCAGACCTTCCACTACGCAACGACACAAGCGGTTGACGCCGCTTTTTGCGCCCTTTCCGCAGCGCTCTCGGAAGAGGGTAAAAAAGGCTGTTTCTATCGGGTGCCGGAGGCCCCGCCCGTCGTTCAGGCCGCCTGCGTTCTCAAAAATACCGGTCAGCGTCAAGCCGCGGAAGCCTTCGCAGTCTTTCTGGTTTCCGCCGAAGCCAAGACAATCAAGAAGCGGTTCGGATATCGCTGATGGATGTTGGCGCTCTCTACATAACCCTGAAACTGGCGGTGGTCGTCACCCTGATTCTGGTCGTGGTGGCGGCGCCTATGGCCTACCTTCTGGCCTATGTGCGTTTCCCCGGCAAATCCCTGGTGGAGACCCTGGTTTACCTGCCCATGGCGCTGCCGCCCACGGTGATCGGATTCTATCTGGTCATGTTCATGGGGCCGCGGGGAGGATTGGGGCGACTGTGGCAGATGGCTACCGGGAGCCCTTTGCTGTTTACCTTCCAGGGGGTCGTCATCGCTTCCCTCATCTACAGCATCCCCTTCGCCGTCCAGCCGATGAAGGCCGCTTTCCAGAAGATCGACCGGCGGATGATCGAAAATGCCTATGTCCTCGGTCTGTCGGCACGGGAAACCTTCTTCCGGGTGGTGATCCCCAACAGCAAGAGCGGTATTGTCGCCGCCGCCGTTCTGGTTTTTTTACACACCATCGGGGCTTTCGGCATTCTGATGATGGTCGGCGGCAGCATCCCCGGAGAAACCAGGGTGGCCTC
>JAAYDE010000114.1 GCA_012729375.1 Deltaproteobacteria bacterium
CGGCGCAGGTTGAAGGCCGGAACGGTCTCGGCGGCGACGGCGAGATCGCCCAGTTTTTTTGGAATCCCCGTCAACCCGAAGGCCGAGACGGCTTCCTGCAGCCAGCCGGCCAAGGTTTCTGGGCGGTGAAAGGCAAAGACCGAACGGGAACGGGGATCGGGGTCCAGGCCGTTGGTGAATTGCGATACCACTCCGGTCGACTCGTAACAGAACGGCAGCGGCCGGAACCAGGCCGGAAGCAACTCGGGCAATCCCTGGGTATATCTGGCCGACTGGATCTCGACCCCGGTCAGGGTGGTGCCGATCTTCTTGGCTTCAATGACGCCGGCCGCTTGGCCGTCGACATAGAGCAGATAGTCGGCAACGCCATGGCCGCTCTTGAGAGGGAATTCGCGCAGGGCCACGCCGCGCCCGGCATGGATGTTGGCCTGGCCCATGTCCTGGACTTCCCAGCCTCCCTTTCGCAGCAGGTCATCGATCTGCTGGCGGGCTTCCTGTTCCGGCGTAGGTGACACGATCCTCCCCCCTGCGGCGACCGATTAATCCGAAAGATTGGACTCCCAACATAGCGCGGATAAAGGTGCAATCCCTCAAACAAAAAAACCGCCTTGCGCCGTCACATATCGGCGAAAAGGCGGCTTCCATTCCATCCCATTGTTTCTGACCGTCCCAGCATAAAAACACCAAACAAATTCAAAGGGTTGAATTAGGGTAGGCCAATCCGCGGGGGATGTCAAAAAAAATCATGGGAAACAGCGGACCGACAGAGGAATGGTGTAATATGCTGGTAAATACTCGCGGACCCTTTTTTCCAAGGAAATGCGGATTTTGTTGCTTCCCCCGCCCGGGTTTTGTTAGCTTCTCAATCTGGTGGAACGGGATCCTCTCCCCGCGGGCAAGGGGGAGGCGTTGCCTGTTTCGGTTTCCTCTCTCCTGGAACGGAGTTTACCATCCCCCGTGCCAAATGAATCCAAACTTTTCAAAACGATCGGCAGAATGGGCCCGGCCTGGATCATCGCCGCTGACGCCTGCGGCCCGGCTACACTGGCCAGCCTTTCCATCGCCGGCGCCACCTACGGCTACAAGCTGCTCTGGGTGGTGCTGCTGAGCGTTCTTTTTGGAGCCACCGCCCAGCATTTGGCGGTGAAGATCGGTGTCATCGAGGGGCGCGGCATCATCGCCACCACTGAGAGGCGTTTGGGGCCGGTCTGGAGCTGGGTGCTGACCCTGGATGCGGTTCTGACCACCTGGCTGGCGGCGCTGGTGCTGATGAATGCCCTGTGCGGCGTCACCTCCCTGGTGACCGGGATCAACACCCCCTATTGGGGCTTCTTCTTCGCCGCCGTCATTGCTTTCATCCTCATCCAGGGGGGCTACCGCCGCTTCGAAATGCTGTGCAAGGGGCTCATCGTCATCATCCTCGGTTCCTTTCTCGGCACCCTGGCTTTCGTCGATCTCTCCTGGCCGGAGATCGGCGCGGGGTTGGTTCCCAATCTCCCCGGCGGGCTGGATTCGGCGATGATGATGGCCGCCATCATGGGCGGGGCGGTCCACATCACCATCATCGGCATGCACACCTACAACTGCAACGCCAAGAAATGGACCCGCGGCGATCTCAAGCTGGCCAAACTCGACAACGCCCTGTCTATGGGGGGCGCCTTCGGACTTTACAGCATTCTCATCTTTTTCGTCGCCGCGGCGGTCCTTTTCCCCAACCAGATCAAGGTGGTCACCGCCACCGACGCGGCCCTGAGCCTCAAGCCGCTGCTTGGTTCCGGCGCCATGGCGATCTTTCTTCTGGGATTGTGGGGAGCGGCTTTTTCGACCCTGTCACCGACGGTTCTGGCCGGCACTTATTTTATCCTCGACAAGATGAAGTGGCCCCTTTACGACAACAACCGGGACAAACGTTTCATCTGGACCGTGATCGTCAGCTGCACCCTGGTCGCCTTCGGCCCCTTTCTCAAGGGGGGCTTTTTTCTTCTGCTTCCCCTGATGCTGGCGTTGGGATTGTGCGGCACCCCCTTGATCCTCGCCATCATCCTCTATCTGCTGAACAGGAAGGAGATCGCCGGAGAAGATATAAATAGCTGGCCGCTCAATTTCCTTGCCGGAATGACCCTGCTGGTCACCATTCTTTTGGCGCTGCGCTTCATCGTGGCCAAGCTGGGATTGGTCACCTGACCCGGCCGGCAAAGAAATGATCCCTCCATGAACCTCTCCCTCGATCCCCTCTGGGGCAGAAGAACCCTGGTCATCGGCGGCGTTAAATCGGGCAAGACCCGCCTTGCCTGCGCCTTTGTGGAAAAGGTTCTGGCGAAGCGCGAAGAGCGGGTGACGGTGCTCGACTTCGCCCCCGACCTCTACCGGGGGGTGGGGGGCAAGATGATCCTTTCCGATCATCCCCGCCTGCGCTATCTGACCGCCTCCATCACGGCGCCGCGGCTGCGGGGCCAAAACACCGCCGAGGTGCTGAGCCTGGCCGAAGGCAACCGGTGGCGCATCGAGACGCTTCTGGAGTCCTATCGGGCCGCGCCGGACCCGGTCCTGGTGATCAACGACGCCACCCTTTACCTCCATGCCGGGACCGCCGCAAGGCTGATGGAGGTGGCGGGGGCGGCCGCCACGCTGCTGGTCAATGCCTATTGCGGAGAGGACTTCCGGGAGGTTTTCCTTTCCACCCGGGAGCGGGAGGAACTCGAAATATTTATGACCTTTTTCGAACGCATCGTGCGCATGGAGGGGGGACGGATCGTGGAGTAGAAAACCAGGGCCGGGGGCTGATGCCCCCTTTTTGGCGGCGGACTGGTTTTGGGCAGGAAAACCGGTGTAAAAAGGACAGGAAGGTGAATTTAAGGCGCGGGTTTTCCGCCACGGAAGACTGGCGGTTCGGGAACGAGGTTGACGATGAGATGGCTGGCGCTGCGCATGCTGATCTTTGCCATTCTGGCTTGGGCTTCCCTGCGTTTCGTGGCGCAAGGTCAGACGGCCTTCGGCGTCTCCGCGGCGATCACCCCCGCCCATTTTCTTTTATTGTGGGGGGTATTTCTGGCGGCTCTGTTGCTCCCCTATCTCTTCGACCTCCGCTTTTATTCAAAGATGGTTCTCATCCTTTTGATTTCATTGGTTTTAGCCGGAACCCTGAGCACCCGCAGCTGGCGTTCTCAGATCGTGACCCAGGTGAGAGAGCGGGTTCAGGTTCCTTTTAGCCCGGAAAAGGAGCGTGCAACGACCGGTCTGGAGAAAAAACCGGCAATCTCCAAAACGGTTAAACCTCCCCCGCGCAGCAGTGTCCGCTATATCTACCGGGCCAATAAAAGCGGTCACTTCATCCTCTTTGCCCTGGTGAGTTTCAGCCTTCTGACCTTTGCGGCACCGGGCCGCTGGGGGATTGCCTTGGCCGATGTCCTGTTGCTGGCCGGTAGCACGGAGATAATGCAGTTTTTCGTGCAGGGACGGGCGGCAGGGATAAAGGATTTTTATCTGGACGCCGGCGGCGCTTTGCTCGGGCTGGTTTTCTGGGCTCTTTACCGTGCCCGGCGCCGCTCCTCCCGGTCATGACGAGGACCACTTGCCCTCTTATCCTTCCCTGCCCATCGATGACGCTCTTCCCCAACTGAAAAAAGCCTTGGCCGATTCCGGTGCCGCTGTGTTGCAGGCGCCGCCGGGAGCCGGCAAGACCACCCGTGTCCCTCTCGCCCTGGTGGATGAGCCGTGGCTGGACGGCCGATCGATTCTGCTGTTGGAGCCGCGCCGCCTGGCGGCCGTGAATGCCGCCGGGCGGATGGCCTTTCTCCTCGGGGAGGAAACGGGGGAGACGGTCGGTTACGCCATTCGTTACGAGCGCCGTGCCTCCCGGAAAACCCGCATCGAGGTGATGACGGAGGGGATTCTGACCCGCCGCCTGCAAAGGGACCCGCTGCTGGAGGGGGTCGGGGCGGTTATTTTCGACGAGTTTCACGAGCGTCATCTCCATTCCGATCTGGCCCTGGCCTTCTGCCTCGACGCCCGTTCCGCCCTGCGGCCGGACCTGCGTCTCGTCGTCATGTCGGCCACCCTGGACGGCGAACCGGTGGCCCGTCTCCTCGGCGATGCGCCCCTGGTGACCAGCCGGGGCAGGGCGTTCCCGGTGGCGGTCCGTTACCTCGATAGCGATCCCTGTGGCAACGTCGCCGACTATACCGCAGCGGCGGTGCGCCGGGCGTTGCGGGAGGGCGACGGCGATCTGCTGGTTTTTCTGCCGGGAGCGGGCGAGATCCGCCGCTGCCATGAACTGCTGAAACAGGACGGCCGCTTTGCCGAGGTGGAATTTCTTTGCCTCTACGGCGATCTCCCCTTTGCCGAGCAGCAGCGGGCCATTTTGCCGGGGGAGCGACGGCGGGTGGTGCTGGCCACCAACATCGCCGAAACCAGCCTCACCATCGAGGGGGTGCGCCTGGTGGTCGACAGCGGCCTGGCCCGGCGGTCCCGCTTCGACCCCGCTTCAGGCCTGTCCCGCCTGGAGACGGTGCGCATCTCCCGAGCCAGCGCCGAACAGCGCGCCGGACGGGCCGGGCGGGTGGCTCCGGGAATCTGTTTCCGGCTGTGGAGCGAAGGCAGCCACGGCGCCCTGCTTCCTTTCACGCCGCCGGAAATCCGTTCCGCCGATCTCGCTCCCCTGGCCCTTGAGCTGGCCCTGTGGGGGGTCAAGGACGCTGCCGCTCTTTCCTGGCTCGATCCCCCGTCCTCCGGTGCTCTGTCCGGAGGCCGGCAGCTGCTGGTCTGGCTGGGGGCCATGAATGACCAAGGACGGATCACTCCCCTGGGCCAAGAGATGGCGGAGCTGCCGATTCATCCCCGTCTGGCCCGGCTGCTGAAGGCCGCCCGTGACCGGGGCATGGCGGCTTTGGGCAGTGACCTGGCCGCCCTTCTCGATGAGGGGACACTCTTCATGAAGCGCTCCGGCCCGGAATGTCGCTCCACAAAGGATCTTCGCGATGTTCTCGCGGAACTCGACGGCTGGCGTCGCCGTGGTGGAGACAGCCCTTCTTTCGCCGCCGTCGAACGGGCGGCCCGTTTCTGGCGGCACCGTCTGGGCATCGACGAGAAGGCACGAAGCAGCCACGATCAGCGCGCCGTGGGCCGCCTTTTGGCCTTGGCCTATCCCGAGCGGATCGGCCGCCGGCGTCGCCCCGAAAGCTTGAGCTATCTTCTCGTCGGCGGCCAGGGCGCAGCTCTCTCCCCGGTCTCCAATTTTTATGGTCAACCCTGGATCGTCGCTGTGGATGTCGCCGAAAACCCGCGGGGCGAAGGAGTGGTCCGCTCTGCCGCCGCTCTGGCGGAGGACGATGTCGAAAACCTTTTCGGATCAGATCTGCCGTGGCGGCGGGAAGTCCTCTGGGATGACCGGGAGGAGCGGGTCACGGCGCAGGAGGTTCGGCGCCTGGGAGCGGTGATCCTGGA
Source organism: Deltaproteobacteria bacterium (assembly GCA_012729375.1). GTDB lineage: Bacteria > Desulfobacterota > Desulfuromonadia > Desulfuromonadales > JAAYDE01 > JAAYDE01. The sequence continues at coordinate 5,443 of JAAYDE010000114.1, forward strand.
GAGTCGGCCGCTGCAGGGCAGCGCCGGGGAGATCGCGGCGGCGCTGATGGAAGGGATCCGCCGCCTGGGAACGGCGGCCTTCACCTGGGACGGCGCAGCGGAACGGCTGATGGCGCGAGTCCGTTTCGTGGCGGCTTTTTTCCCCGCGGAAGGATGGCCCGACTTTCGTCGCGAAGCGTTGCTGGACCATGTGGAGGATTGGCTCGGGCCTTTTCTCGGCAACATCCGCTCCAGGGTGGAATTGGCCGGCCTCGATCTGCTGCCGGCGCTTTCGGCGCAACTTTCCTGGCAGCAGCGCCAGGCCCTCGATGAACTGGCGCCGACCCATCTGACGGTGCCGAGTGGCTCCCGTATCCCTCTCGACTACGGGGCTGAAGGCGGTCCGGTGCTGGCGGTCAAGCTCCAGGAGCTGTTTGGCCTGGCCGAAACTCCGCGTCTCGCCGGGGGCAGGGCGACGGTGCTGCTCCATCTTCTTTCGCCGGCGCGGCGGCCCATTCAGGTGACCCGCGATCTGCGCCATTTCTGGGATAAGGTTTACCCCGAAGTGAAAAAAGAGCTGAAAGGACGCTATCCCAAACATCCCTGGCCCGACGATCCCTGGAACGCCGTGCCGACGAGGGGGACGAAAAGGAAATAACGGGCTATAATGTAAACCCGTAAGGCGGTTTGCGCCCGTGGCGCCGAATTGCCGCCCATCCCCGAACTTCATCCCTATTTCGAGGGCTATTTCTATGGTGAGCAAAATTTCCCGGTTTTATTCGGAGCATCGGCAGCGCATCCGGCGGATTGTCCTGTGGACCGCGGCAGCCATCGTCCTCTGGGCGGTGGCTGCCGGGCTCATCCTGCCGCCGGTTCTCCGTCGCACCGCCGAAACGCAGCTTTCCAAAAACCTCGGCAGCGCCTGCACCCTTGAGCAGGTACGATTCAATCCTTTCACCCTGCGCCTGTCGCTGAAAAATCTGCACATTCCCCTGCCTGACGGTGATGATTTTTTCGATCTGGAGGGCTTCACGGTGCGTCTCAGCCCGGCCAGCGTCTACCGCTTCGCGCCGGTGCTCAGCGACCTGCGTCTCGTCGCTCCCAAGGTGAAGATGGTTTTGCGTAAGGACGGCCTGCTCTCCGTTACCGAGCTGACCAAAAATCTGCCGAAGGAGTCCCCCGCCAAAGGGGAGCAGCCGGTAAACGGCGAAACCGGCCAGGGGATGAAGCTTTTCGGTGTGGTCGTCACCGATCTGGAAATCAGCGGCGGTGATCTGCTTTTTCGCGACGAGATCCGTCAGGCGGAGCACACCGTTTCCGAGCTCTCCTTTTTCGTCCCCTTCACCTCAACCCTGAACCGTCATCGGGACCAAGCCATCACCCCTTTTCTGGAGGCGGTCGTCAACGGCCGGCCGTTGCGGGTGGACGGCCAGCTGACTCCCTTCGCCGAGCAGTTGCGCACCGAGTTCAACATTCATCTCGACAACCTTGAGCTGGCCCGTTTCCAGCCCTACGCGGCGCCCTTCACCTCTGCCGTGATCAAGAATGGGCAGCTGAGCACGGCGCTTGTTTTCAGCATGCTGCAACTCCCCGAAACGGGCCTCCGCCTGGGTCTGGGGGGCAACCTGACCCTCAGCGGTCTCGAAGTTCGCGCTCCCGACGGCAAGAAAGCGTTGCGCCTGCCCCGTCTGCGGGTGGATCTCGACGGTAGCCTCAACACGGCTGAGGGCATGACCCTGCGGAAGGTGGAGGTTCAGGGGCTGGAGGCGCATCTGGCCCTTCTCGAAGACGGCCGTCTCGACTGGCTGAGCTGGATGAAAAAGAGCGCCGTCGCCGAGGCGCCCAAAAAAGACCAGGGCCGGCAACCGCAACTGCCGATCCATGTCGAACTCTTTGAGTTCCGCGACGGAAGAATGTTTTGGGAGGACCGCAAGGTGGCCGGCGGTTTCCAGGCCAAGGCGGAACAGATCGCCCTTACCCTGTCCGGACTCCACCTGCCCGGAACCGATCCCGCCGCGTTGCAGGGAAGCCTGACCCTCAACGAGGGCGGCCGCCTTGCCCTTGAGGGGAAAGTGGCGGCGCTTCCTCTTAAAGGGAACATCGGGCTGCGCCTGGAGGAACTTTCCCTGGCCGATTTCCAGCCTTATATCGTGGAAAGCGGCATTGGCGCCACCCTCGCCAAGGGTGTCCTGCGTTTCGCCGGGCGTCTGGAAATAGCTGAAAGGGATAATAATATCCATGTCTTTTTGAAAGATGGGGAGGCCGGGCTGAAGGCCTTGACGCTGCTTCGCAAGGACACCGGGAAGGCCTTTTTCGAGATGGGCGAATTGGTTTTGACCGGGCTGGCCGTCGATCTGCTTGAGCGCCAGGTAGGAATGGAGCGCCTGCTGATCGACCGGCCCGATCTGCGCCTGCGCCGCGACCGCGTCGGCGCCATCGATCTTGTGGCCCTTCTGCCCCCGTCGTCTCCACCGGAGGGCGTCGAAACTGCCGCTGTGCCCGTTGCGCCGGCAGCCGATGTCAAGGAGCGCCCATGGCGGGCGCGGCTGGCCGAGCTGAAACTGCAGGAGGGACGGATTTCCGCCACCCTCGAAGCGCCCCGGGAGACCACGACCGCCGTTTTCCATAAGCTGGGCGGCACCGTCACCGGTTTCGACACGGCGCCGGGAAGCGCCCTCGGCGTCGCTCTGAGCGGAAGGGGGGAGAAGGGAGGGAGCTTCAACGTCGACGGCAAGGCATTGCTGGAACCTTTGGAACTCGACCTCCGTCTGCGCCTCGACAAACTCAACCTCAAGCCGCTTTCGCCGCTGCTGGCCGATGTCTCTCCGGACCTGCGCCTGGGCAGCGGTGAACTGACCCTCAATCTGCACAGCGCCGTCAGCAAGAAGGGTGAAGACAATCTGGCGCGGATCAAGGGTTCGGTCGTCCTGGATCATTTCTCCCTTGTCGATGTCCGCCAGGAGTTCGCCGCCTTGCGCACCCTGCGGGTGCAGGACCTGGATATCGACACCGACCGACAGCGCTACGGCGCCGGCAGGGTATCGCTGCTGCGTCCCCGTCTCAATCTGATCGTGGCCGGTAATGGCATAAACAATATTTCCCGACTTCTTGGCGCCGCTCCCGCCGCCGAGGGGAAGGCTGCAGCTCCTGTCGCGGAGAAAACCGCCAAAGGAAATGAGCCCTATCTGCGTTTTGGCGAAGTGGCGGTCAGCGAGGGATCGGTAACCGTTCGCGACGAGCGTTATCAGCCGGCGGTGAGCAACCGCCTGGAAAAGATGGCGGTCACCGTCCGCGGCCTGGAAAGCGCCCCCGCCAGCCGGGCGCAGATTGTTTTCAGCGGCGAGCTGGACGGCGCGCCGATCACCGGGGAGGGAACCATGAATCCCCTGCTCGCCGATTTCCGCGCCGATCTGACGGCGGAGATGCGCACCCTCAATCTGACCCCCTTCTCCCCCATGTCGGAGAAGTTTATCGCCTATCCCCTGAGGAAGGGGGTTTTTACCATTAGCAGCAAGATCCTTGTTGACCAGGGGCGGCTCGATTCCAGTCACCGTGTCAGGCTGGACAGCCTGGAATTGGGCGACAAGGTCAAGTCGCCCGACGCTCCCGACCTTCCCGTCAAATTGGGAGTCAGTCTTCTTCAGGATCCTTCCGGCAACATCAATCTCACCCTGCCGGTGCGGGGGGATCTGAAGGATCCGAGCTTCAGTGTCGGCGGCCTGATTCTCAAGGTCATCGTCAATCTGCTTATGAAAGCGGTAACCTCACCCTTCGCTCTGCTGGGGGGAATGATGGGGGATGGGGACGGCGGTCTCGAATACATTTCCTTCAATCCCGGGGAAGGACGCCTTCTCGCCAAGGATGCCGGAGGATTGGGCGCCATCGCCGACATGCTCATGTCCCGTCCCAAAATCAATCTGCTGCTCATACCCCACGCCGATGAAGGGGATCGTCAACAGCTGGCGGACGCTTACGTGCTGCGCCGCATGCAGGAACTCAAGCGCGAGGATCTGCCGAAGAAGGAGCGGGAAACGGTAAAGCCGCAGGAGTTGCCGGTGGGACCCCAGGTGGATGCCGACGAATATCACAAGCTTTTATTCAAGGTCTACAAGGAGCAGACTTTCGACAAGCAGAAAAATGTGCTCGGCCTGGTTCGGGAATTGCCTCCCGAGGAGATGATGGAGCGAATCCGGGAGCATTACCCCAAGGATGACGCGGCCCTCAGTGCCCTTGCCATGGAGCGGGCGAAGCAGTTGCGGGAGGCTTTCAGCGCTCTTCAGCCGGAGCTGGAAAAGCGCATCCTCATCGATGCGCCCAAGGTTCCCGGGGAGGGGCCGAGGGTCGTTTTCGGCATCAAATAGGGGCAAAGGCTCTTTGCCAGTCGATGGCGGCATAGTCGCTGAGCAGCGCCAGCGGGATGAAGGTGTCCATCTCCGAGCGGGGGGTGCCGGTGAGAATTTCCCCGAGCTGCCGGATCAGGGCGGCTTCCCCGGCGAAAGCTTGGCGAAAGAACCAGCGCAGGGAGGGGTCGGCCAGCGGTGTCTCCCCCGGGAAGTTGCGGCTGCACCAGGTGTCGAGGAAGATAGCGCCGGAATGATCCACATGGGGCAGACCATGGAGGCGGCAGGTCATCGGGCGCGCCTGGTAAATCAGGCAGAACCCGTCTTCTCCCAAAAGCGGGCAGGGGATGGTGTCGTCTTCGGGCATCTCCGTCCATTCCTGCTCCGGCAGGGTGTTGAGCAGGTAGGGAGGGCTGAAGTCGGGCCACAGCCGGTGCAGTTCCGGCAGCCGCAAGGCGGCCCGGCGCCGAGCTGCTTCGAGGATCGTTTTTTCAAGATCGTTGACCGCCTCCTGGATCAGGAAGGCGTCGAGTAGAGTGATGTCGAAGAGCCCCCGGCAGCATTCGTTGCAGCCCTGCCGGCAGGCGATGCGTTCCGTCCCCGCTGCGGCCGCCACGCAACCGGCGAACCAGGTGTCGACTTCCTGCAGCAGGGTGCGGTAGTCGGCGAGGGTTTGGCGCAGGCGGTTGTTATCCATCGCCGTTTCCTCCGTTATCCAGCCCAGCCTTCGTTGCCGGTATATCCGAGCCTCTTTCGAGACAATCACCAGCCCGATTGATTTCCTCGTAAAGGGCGATCTGCTCCGTCATGGTGAGTTTCTTGCGGCGGCACGACTTGCCTTTCAGACACAGGCGGCAGCGCTCGTCGCTGCACCGGAGGCACTCCCGGCAGTCGGGGCAGGGGTGTTTTTTGTCCATGGAAATCCTTGGCACGGTGACGATTGAAGACGGTTGCGCCATGGTAGAGGATGGCGGCGGGCACAGGCAAGGGGAAACCGCGGACAGTAGCCTTGTCGGCAACGCCTGCCGGAGCCTGAAAACCCGCCGGATCAGTTTTTCTGCCAACGGAGGGCGTGAATCTGTCCTTGGCGGGCCAGGTCGGCGGCATTGGCGAGGATGCGTGCCGTTTCCTGGGGAGCGTGGAAGCCCATGGAATTTTCCGAGGAGACGAAATCGAGGTACCACTGGGCCTTGCGCTGCAAATCGCGGCTTTTTTGAAGCTGGTCGTCGGTGGCGCCTTCCTGGCGGGCCTGGACGATGGCATGGATCAGGTCCGCCACCGCCTTTCCGGCGTTCTGCAGCAGTTCAAAATTGCGGTCCTGGATCTTGTCGGCGCGGGCCTGCAGTTCCTTTTCGTCGACGGCGTGGCAGACCTGGCAGGAGCGGTTGATGTTGAGCAGGGGGCTGCGCACCCAGTGATCGGAAACCTTGGTGGCGCCGACGCGGACGTAGGGCATATGACAGTCGGCGCAGGCGACCCCGGCGCGGGCGTGGGTGCCTTGGCTCCAAACCTCGAATTCGGGATGCTGGGCCTTGAAAATGGCAGCACCGGTTAGCTTGTGAACGAAATCATGGAATGCGCCGCCATCGGGGAATTTCATGCCGCTCCAGTAATCTTCCATCTGCTCCACGGTCAGACCCTTGCCCCAGGGATAGACGAGGGGCATTTCGGCGGCGCAGTAATATTCCACATGGCACTGGGCGCAGACGAAGGAGCGCAATTCGTTGCGGGTTGCGTCGCTGTTGGGATCGTAGGGTTTTTTCCGTTTTCCCTGGCGCCACAGCTCGATGGAGGGGAGATGGGGAAGGGGAGCGGCGGACTCGGCCAATTCCCGGATGCCCCGCAGAAAGCCGGGACGGGTGACACGCAGCTGCATGGAAACGGGATCGTGACAGTCGACGCAGGAGACGGGGTGGGCGTGCCCCATCTCGTGTAATTTGGCATTCATTTCCTGGTAGGACAATTTGTGGGAGGCCTCGAAACCAGCCATGGCGTCGCCGTTGCCGAGGGCCCGGTACAGGGGCATGACGGAGGCGTGGCAGTGGAGGCAGGAACCGGACTGGGGAACCTGCTGGCGCAGGGTCTGCTCCTGGTCGATGAGCATGTAGGCGTGGCCGCGCCGCTCCCGATAATCGATGGCGAAGGCGTAGCCCTGGTAGATGGTGGTAAGCCAGGGATAAATCATCGATTTCTGCGCCGGTAACGATTCTGAACCGCCGTGGCCGCCGTAGCGGGTGCGCGTCGTGAGGGCGGTGCGTTTGTAGAAATCGTACTGGGTCGGCCAGTTGCGCCCCCAGACGGCGGGGTCGGTGGTCTCTTCGTCCACTTCGACGACGCGGACAAAGGGCAGGGCGGCTTCCGCCTTGCGTTGCTGGATGTTCACCAACAAGGCGCCAAGGGCCGCCGCGGCGACGGCACTGCCGATGAAAGCGAGGATCAGGAGAATGGGCATTCTCTTTTTTTGGTTCATCGAAAGTCTCCTCGAAGTTCTGGTGCCGAATAGGCTCCACCCAGACCGGCCCGCGGCCCGTGGCCGGCACCGGCATGGCAATGGACGCAGCTCAGGGCTTGGCGGGGATGATCTCCTTCCGGGCGCAGGGCGTCAACCATATCCTTATGACACAGGATGCAGTTGGCCTGAAGGATGCGGGCGTTCTTTGCCTTGATCCGGATCGGTTCATGAAAATCCTGGAAGGTGAAGCCCTTGGAATGATGGTAGCCGTTTTCCGCCTTGGCGATGTATTTGGCCACGAAAGTGTGGGGGAGATGGCAGTCGACACAGGTGGCCACATGGTGATGCCCCGATTTCTGCCAGGAATCGAACTGGGGGCGCATGATGTGGCAGTTGATGCAGGCCCGCGGGTCGGAGCTGAGGTACGACAGCCCCTCGGCATAGTGGAGGGTGTAGAGACCCAGTCCGGCGACCCCGCCCAGACAGATGGCCAGCCACCGGGTGGCTGTCGAACTCAGGAAGTTTGCCAGCGGAAAGTTCACGTTAAGTGAGTCCTCGTCGAAGGCTTTCTTATCCCAGGGAGCGTTTCCGAAGAGAAAGCTTTTTCAACGCCAGGGGTTTTCTCATCTTTTTTTGCCGAGCATGGAGCCGAGGATGCCGCGGATCAGCTGTCGGCCGACCTGGCTGCCGATGGCGTGAGCGGCGCTCTTGGCCAGTGCCTCGAACATGCTGACTTGCGAACCCTTCCTCGCGCTGCGGGACGGGGATGTCTGGGCCGGTTCCGGCGCCTCCTGCGCCCGGCGGCTGAGGCGTTCATAAGCGGAATCGCGGTCGATGCTCTCCTGATAACGCCGGTAGAGGGGCGAGTTCCTGACGATGGCATCCCTATCCCGTTCCTCCAGAGGGCCCATGCGGCTGACGGGAGGATAGACGAGGGCCCGCTCCACCATCGTCGGAACCCCCCTTTCGTCGAGGAGGGAGACCAGCGCTTCGCCGACCCCCAGTTCGCCGATCGTCCTTTCCACATCCAGCTCCGGATTGGCGCGGAAGGTCTGGGCGGCGGCACGCACCGCCCTCTGGTCACGGGGGGTGAAGGCGCGCAGGGCGTGCTGGACGCGATTGCCGAGCTGGCCGAGGACCGCATCGGGAAGGTCGAGGGGGTTCTGGGTGACGAAATAGATGCCCACGCCTTTGGAGCGGATCAGGCGCACCACCTGTTCGATCTTGTCTTGCAGGGCCTTGGAGGCATCCTTGAAAAGGAGGTGGGCTTCGTCGAAAAAGAAAACCAGTTTCGGCTTGGGCGGATCGCCGACCTCGGGAAGCTGTTCGAAGAGTTCGGCCAACATCCACAGCAGGCAGGTGGAATAGAGGTTTGGCGAGGCCATCAAGCGGTCGGCGGCGAGGATGTTGATGATGCCCCGCCCCTGCGGGTCGGCGCGCATGAAATCGTAGAAATCGAGGGCGGGCTCGCCGAAGAAGCGGTCGGCGCCTTCCTCTTCCAGCCTCAGCAGACCGCGCTGAATGGCGCCGATGCTGGCGCTGCTGACATTTCCGTAGGCGTTGCGAAACTGGGCGGCGTTGTCGCCGACATGCTGAAGCATGGCCCGCAGGTCCTTGAGATCGAGAAGCAGCAGGCCGTTGTCGTCGGCGATACGAAAGACCATGGTGAGCACGCCGCTCTGGGTTTGGTTGAGGTCGAGGAGACGGCCCATCAGCAGCGGCCCGACATCGGATATGGTCGCCCTCACTGGATGTCCTTTGATTCCGAAAAGGTCCCAGAAGGTTACCGGAAACCCGCTGTAGGCGAAGTTTTCCAGATGCAGTTCCTTGGCCCTTTGGGCGATTTTGGGATGATCTCCGCCCGGATCGCAAAGCCCGGAAAGGTCCCCCTTGACATCAGCCAAAAAGACGGGCACGCCGGCGGCGCTGAAATGTTCCGCCAGCACCTTCAGGGTGACGGTTTTCCCGGTACCGGTGGCGCCGGCGATGAGACCGTGGCGGTTGGCCATGCGCGGCACCAGGTTAAGCACCGTCTTTCCCTTGGCTATCGGCAATCCGCCCAGATGAGCATCCATGGTTTTTCTCCTTTGATGGATTCTGAAATTTTAACATGATACAGCCGATTCCCCCTTTTTGCTTGCAGAAAGTGAGGTTCTGCTGCGGGAGAGGCCGCCCTGGGGCGTTAAGCCTCTTTTCCCCAGTTTTTTCTCAATTGCGCAAGCGGTAACCGGTGGCGATCAGGACACCGGCCCAGATAAAAAGAGCCGCGGCGAGAATGGCGGCGGCACCGAAGGAGAGCCAGAAGGGGTTGTCGGAGACACCGAGTATAGCGAAACGGAACCCGTCGATAAGGTAGAAAAGAGGGTTGCAGCGGGAAAGTGCCTCCCAAAAAGAGGGCAGGATCGACACCGGATAGAAGACGCCGCCGAAGTAGATCAGCGGCAGCAGCAGGAAGTTGGTGAACATGCTCAGGGAGTCGAAATTGTTGGCGTAAATGGCGGCGATGATGCCAAATTGGGCGAACAGGAAACTGGACAGCAGGGCCATCAGCAGGCACAGAAAGGGATGGATCCAGGGGAGCGGGGCAAAGCCGAGGGCGATCAGGGTGATGACGGCGCCGACCAGCATCCCCCGCACCATGGCGGCGAGGGTATAGGCGAGGATGATCTGCGCCGGAGTGATCGGCGCCACCAGCAGATCGACGATGTTGCCCAGATAGCGGGACATGAAAAGGGATGAGGAGGTGTTGGAAAAGGAATTGTTGATGATCCCCATCAAAATCAGACCGGGGATCACAAACTGGGCGTAGCTGAAGCCCTCCAGGACCGAGATCCTTTGACCGAGAGTGGCGCCGAAAACGAAGAGGTAGAGGGAGGCGGTGATGACCGGGGCGAGGAGGGTCTGGAAGGAAACCCGCAAAAAGCGCAGAATCTCCCTTTTCAAGAGGGTGAGAAAGGGGATCCAGGGCTGAAAGGGGGGCAGGGAAACGGGGTCTGTCATGGTGTCCGCCCGGCGTCGGTGCCGTTCGCCTGACTGGTGAGCTGGAGGAAAACCTCTTCCAGGTCGGGCTTGTGAAGGTCGAGGTCGGCGATCCCCAGGCCGCAGTCGTGGAAGCGGCGCAGGATGTCGCCGACCGCGCAGGTTCCGGACAGAAAAAAGGTCAGCCGCTTTTCCTCCCGGGACAACAGGCAGCTTTGTGCCATCAGGGATTCCGGCAGCACCGGGGGGGGGGCCTCCGTCAGGGTTACGGTGATGCGCCGTCCCCCGAGCCGGTTGAGAAGGGTTTCCTTTCCTTCCAGAGCGATCAGCTTTCCCCGATTCATGATGGCGATTCGTCCGCACATCTTTTCGGCTTCCTCCAGGTAGTGGGTGGTCAGCAGGACGGTGGTGCCGGCATCGTTGATTTCGCGCACGAACTCCCACAGGGAGCGGCGCAGTTCAATATCGACACCGGCCGTCGGCTCATCGAGAATCAGCAGCCGTGGCTGGTGAATCATCGCCTTGGCGATCATGAAGCGCCGCTTCATGCCGCCGGAAAGCTCGCGCAGCGGTTTGCCGAGATGGGGGACCAGGCCCAGTCTTTCGATCAGGGTACGACGCCAGCGGGGGTCGTCGCGCAGTCCGTAATAGCCGGCATGGATGCGGATTGCCTGGTCGACGGTGAAGAAATGGTCGATGACGATCTCTTGGTGCATGACGCCGATCAGCCGGTGCGTGACCAGGGAATCGGCGCGGCTGTCGTAGCCGAAGACCGAGACCTTTCCGGAGCCGATGCGGGTCACGCCGGTAACCATGTTGATGGTGGTGCTTTTGCCCGCGCCGTTGGGGCCGAGCAGGCCGAATATCTCCCCAGGGGCGATTTCCAGGGAGATGTTGTCTACGGCCAGGGTGGCGCCGAAGTTTTTGCAGAGATGGACGATTTTCAGGGCGGCGACAGCCATGCCGAAATCCCTTCGGGTATCAAGGCCACAGAAATGCGAACTTCGTCAAGGTTCAGCCGAGATCAAGATAGCGGTTTGCCATGAGGATGACGCTGACACCGGTGAAGACGATGCAACTCCCCCAGGCGAGGACGGCCACCACGAGGGATGGGTACCATTCCCGGTTGTCCCTGGGAATGACGGCGAAGCAGTAATAGATGTTGAGAAAGAATATCACCGGCGCAATGATCACGGCAAGAAGGGAAGCCGCCAGGACGATGACCGTCGGCTTGGGGCCGCCGAGGATGATGATGACCGAGGTGGTGAGGGAAAAAAGCATGGTTAGCCGATAGATGTTGTATTCGGAGTACCAGGTGCGGCGCTTGGCCGGGGTCAGGTCGGTCTGGGCGACGCCGGCCAGTGCCGCTGTCTGCCGGAAGAGGTTCCGGCAGCAGGCGCCGACCACCCGCGGCCAGCCGTCGAAGTAGTTGAAAGCGGTGGAGAAAGCGGCGGCAAAAACCCCCAGCAGAAGGACGATCATCATCCACGGGCCGACGGCGAAGATTTTGGGGTAATCGGCGCCGATTTCCGTACCTTGGTGGCCGGGAAAGATCCAGATGGCGGCGATCAGCAGAAAGATGCAGGCGGAGGCAAAAGAGACGATCTGACCGCAGCGGTAGTCGGTGAGGCTGGTTTTCATCCACCGCCGGCAGTATTCCCGGGCGTGGGGCGGAAGCTTTTCGATAGGCACCGCCAGATCCTCCTTGACCGGGGCGAAGGGGTCGAAGCGGGGAGCCAGTTTGAGGTCCTCGAGGAGCGGACGGATACAGCCGACCCCCGCTTTTTTGGCCAGCACCCATTCGGAGGCCTGCAGGGAGACGTCCATCCCCGTCGGCAGCAGGCCGAGAAAAGCGCTGACGATGATCCACGACCCTTCCGGAGTGGCGAGGATGGCGAAATGACGGAACGCGGCAAGGGGCGCCGGCTCCACCAGGTAGATCATGAGCTGGGAGACGATGAGGATGAGCGCCAGCCATTTGCAGGTGGTTTCCACCGCACGGTATCCGCCGCGCAGGATGATGGCGACCGAGAGCAGGGCCAAAAACAGGGCGTAAACACCCATCGACAATGGCAGGCCGAAATAAACGCTGAAGATATAATAGGTGACGGCGGCGGCGGCGATGAGCCGCCCCGCCTGGCCGATGCAGCACTGGATGAGGGTGGTCAGCAGCATGTACCAGAGAGGCCATTTCAGCCAGGCGGTGGCGTAGGCTTCCATGATGCTTTTCCCGGTGGCGTTGGTGAAGCGGAAGGCCATTTCATAGCCGTAATATTTCAGCAGGTAGGCGACCGGGATGACCCACAGCAGGTCGTAGCCGAAGCGACCCCCGGCGGTTGGCGCGGTGATGACATGGCTGGTGCCGATACCGGTCATCATCAGGATGATGCCCGGCCCGAAATTCCGCATCATGCCGCCGAAGTGCATTTCCGGCAAGTCGAGGGCCCCTAACTGGGCGAATCGTTCCTCTTTCTTTTTATCCTTCTCTCCCTTTGCTTTCATTTTCCTCCGTGGGCCGCCACGGCGCGGCTTTCACCTTTGATTTCCCTTCCCATTTCCCTATAATACCAATTTTTTAAGGGAATCTGGTGGTTATGAAGGACGTTTTTGCGGCCGCGGCGCGCCGCGACATCCGTGCGGCCATCGCCGAAGCAGACGGGAATGAGGTTTTCCTGATCGGAGAAACCGATGCCTCGCTGCGGGTGACGAGGGTCAGGGTGGCCGCACGGGGATCCCGGAATGCGGTGCCCGTGGTCACGGCCAGCTGTTCTTTCGGTGACGTGGTTATCCACAACCACCCTTCCGGCGATTTGCGCCCGTCGCCGGCGGATTTGGACATCGCCGGCCGGTTGGCTGGACTCGGTGTCGCCTTCTACGTTGTGGATAACCCTGTGGAAAATGTGTATAAGGTGGTCGAGCCTTTTGCCCCCCGGCAGACCTCCCCAATCGATTATGGGGTTCTGGCCGGGATCTTCGCCGGGGACGGGCCGATTGCCGCCGCCCTTCCCGGTTTTGAGGAACGTCCCGAGCAGCAGCGCATGGCTTTTCTGGTCGCCGAGGCGTTCAACGAAGAGAAGCTGGCGCTGGTGGAAGCCGGCACCGGCACCGGCAAGAGCCTCGCCTACCTGGTCCCTGCCATCCTCTGGGCAGGTACCAACCGGGAACGGGTGGTGGTCTCCACCAATACGATCAACCTCCAGGAGCAGCTCCTCGGCAAGGATATCCCGTTTCTGCAACGGGCCACCGGACGCTCCTTCAAGACCGCCCTGATCAAGGGGCGAAGCCAGTATCTGTGCCTGCGTCGACTGGACAGCGCCCGCCACGAGCCGGGGCTCTTCGAGGCCGGCCAGGAGCAGGAGCTGTCCCGTCTCTGGGAGTGGAGCCGGGAAACCGATGATGGCTCCCGCAGCGACCTCCCCTTTGTGCCCAGCGAGGCGGTGTGGGAGGAGGTCTGCAGCGAGTTTGATCAGTGCCTGCGGGTGCGATGTCCCCACTTCGGCATGTGTTTTTTCCATCAGGCGCGCCGCCTGGCGGCCCAGGCCGACCTGCTGGTGGCCAATCATGCCCTGGTGCTGACCGACCTGGCCATCCGCGCCCACAGCGGCAATTACTCCTCGGCGGCCCTTCTGCCCCCCTGCGACCGCCTGGTCGTGGATGAGGCCCACCATCTCGAGGATGTGGCCACCCGTTTCTTTTCCCTGGAGGTGAGCCGTTTTTCCTTTGCCCGTCACCTCAACCGGCTGCGTCACCCCCGCAAGACCGACAAAGGCTTTCTTGCCAAATTGCTGGTCAAACTGGCCACTCTGCTGCCGGCCCACGAAAATGTTCTTTACGCCCGCCTCTTTGAGCGTATCCAAGGTTTAGGGGGGGAATGCGGCGTCGTGCACGCTGCCGCGGTCGGTGAAATGGAAGGGGTGGCCGAGGAACTGCTGGCCTTTCTCGATAAACAGAAAAAGGAGGGAGAAGAGCTCCGTTTCCGGATTACCGATGCCTTTGCCGCTTCGGCGACCTGGGGGATGATTCGCAAGCGGGTGGAAGGTCTGGAAAAAAGCACCCGCTCTCTGGCCGGAGAGCTGCGGGCCCTGCTTGCCGAAGGCGAGGCCCTGGAAGAAAGGTATCAGGAGGACCTTCTGCCCCTGCTGACCGATATCGGCGCCGTTTGCGGACGACTGGAACGGTTGGCTGATGCCCTGCATACCTTTGCCCTGCGTGACCCTTCCGTCTGTGTCTGGATCGAGGTGGCCGAGGGGCGCATCGGCCGTGGACGGGGTACGGTCTGTCGCCTCTGCTCCGGGCCTCTGCGGGTGGCTCCGCTCCTCCGCGACGCCCTGTTCGATCGCCACAAGACGGTGGTGATGACCAGTGCCACCCTGGCGGTGGGCAAGTCCTTCCGCTACCTCAAGGAACGCATCGGTCTCGATGGCATCGAAGGCGGCCGGCTGCTGGAACTGCTGCTCCCCTCCCCCTTCGATTTTCAACGCCAGGCGCTGGTGGCGGTGCCGCGGGACATTCCCGAGCCCGGCAGCGCCGAATACCCGCGTGCGGTCCGCGACCTGTGCGAGCGGGCTATCCTCGCCGCCGACGGCAGAACCTTCGTGCTCTTTACCGCCTACTCGTTGCTCAAAACGGTCTTCGCCGAAACGGCACCGATTCTCGGCGCCCGCGGCTACCACTGCCTGCGCCAGGGGGAGGAAAGCCGCCACCGCCTGCTGAAAACCTTTGCCGCCGATCCCACCAGCGTGCTTTTCGCCACCGACTCTTTCTGGGAAGGGGTCGATGTGCCGGGACGGGCGCTGGAGCAGATCATCATCACCCGCCTCCCTTTCCGGGTGCCCACCGAGCCGATCCTCGAGGCGCGGGCCGAAGCTCTGGAGAAAGCCGGCGGCGATCCCTTCCGGGAATACACCGTTCCCCAGGCGGTGATCCGTTTCAAGCAGGGGTTTGGCCGCCTCATCCGCAACCGCACCGACCGCGGTGTGGTGCTGATTCTCGACAGCCGGGTGGTGAACAAAAATTACGGACGGATTTTTCTCGATTCTCTCCCCGCTCCCAGTCTGGTCAGCGGTGGCGTGGAGGACGTCTTCGCCGCCGTGGAACGGTTTTTCGCGGCGGCGGAAGCTTAACCGGGATATGGGGGAAAAGAAAGCTTCAGGCGGCGAAGAGGCGCTCGCCGTTGGTGAGCAGTTCTTCCAGTTCCCGGTCACCGAGGCGCATTCTGGTCTGCAGGAGTTTCATCTCCGCCGAAGGATCGAAGAGGGGATAATCGCTGCCGAAAAGAATCCGCTCCCTGGGGTGGTGGGCGAAGATGTCAAAGAGAAGGCGTGAGGGGATGGCGTTCAGCGAGCTGGAGGTGTCGAGATAGAGGTCGCGGCCGGCGAGATGGTCGACCACGTAGGCCCAGTGCTGGAATCCCCCCAGATGGGCGGCGATCACCTGCAGGCGCGGAAAGCGGTCAAGGAGCGCCGCCAGCTTCTGGGGGCTGGATGGATTCTGTTCCGGGGGGAGATAGTCTCCGACATGAACCATGAGCAGGAAGCGCCCGCTGATCGCCTCCAGAATCGGTTCGAGGCGCGGATCGTCAAGATTGAAACCCTGAAAGTCGGGATGGATCTTGATCCCCGGGATGCCGGCGGCGGCCAGCCGGCCGAATTCCTTTTCCCATTCCGGGAAGTCGGGGTGGAAGGTGCCGAAGGGAATGAGGCGTGGATGGTTCTCCTTAACGTGGAGAGCCCAATTGTTGGCGGGGACAACCTGTTCGGCTTTGGTGGCGGCGCAGTGCATGACGGCGCGGCGGATGCCGGCGCGGTCGAGGCGGGGGAGCAGGTCTTCGAGCAGGCCGTTGCCCACAGGGGAGATGCGGTAATGATCCTCGAGCTGGCGTACCACCTTGTCGGCGATTTTGGGGTGAAAGGCGTGGGTGTGGATATCGATGGGCATGGGATACTCCCGGCGGCTGTTTGAGCGGTGGAATACGGGAATTTCCTGAGCGTGGGCTAATGGGGACGGCTCGCTTGTCAAAATAGCCCTCCGGTGGGGATTGTCAAGGGAAAATTGTCCCTGCTAGACTGTTTACGGACGGGCTGGAAACCGTCCCATTGCCGGAAGGAAGGCTTTACGCTGCAATGTTCCGGATGAGGCGCGGCACAGGGTCGACAGCCGCCGCATATCCGGTTTTAGGGGATGATTTCCCTCGGGAAGGAAAATTTTTTATGGACAACAATCTGTCCCAGATTGTGCAGACTCTCTCCCTGACCATGGGCGTCGCCTGGGCCAGCGGAATCAACCTCTATGCCGCCGTTCTCATGCTCGGTCTGCTGGGGGCCACGGGCCACATGACGCTTCCCGAAAATCTGCAGATCCTCGCCAACCCGCTGATCATTCTGGCCGCGGGCGTCATGTATCTGGTGGAGTTTTTTGCCGACAAGACGCCGGGGGTCGATTCGGGATGGGACGCCCTCCATACCTTCATCCGCATCCCTGCCGGGGCGGTTCTGGCCGCAGGGGCGGTGGGGGCGATGAATCCGGCGGTTGCCATCGCCGCGGGGATCGTCGGTGGCGGCCTGACCGCAAGCGTGCATGCCACCAAGGCCGGGTCGCGGGTGCTCATCAACAATTCGCCGGAACCTTTTTCCAATTGGGTGACCTCGGTGGCCGAGGATGTCATCGTCCTCGGCGGCCTCTTCGCCGCTCTTTATCACCCCTGGCTCTTCCTGGGGCTGTTGGTCCTTTTCATCCTGCTGATGATCTGGCTGTTGCCCAAGCTGTGGCGGGGCCTCAGGCGCTTGTTCGGTTATCTCGGGCGTCTCTGTGGCCGTCGAGGAGTGCCTTTGTCTGATAAAGAGGGCGGGTGAAGCAAAACGTTTTGAGCGCCGGTGTGATTCCTCAGATCTGGTAGATCTCCTCGCGGGTCAATGTTTTTATCCCAGCTTCGTCCATCAGCCTTTCCACCTTGTCGATATTCTCCGCGTCGATGATCAGAATCGCCGATCCCGCTTGGGGCATCAGGGTGGCATAGGCGTTTTTGATATTGATACCCGCTTTGGCCAGATGTTCCAGCAGATCGTGAAGCCCGCCGGGGCGGTCGGGCATGCGCACGGCGATAATATTGCGCAGCACCGCACTGTAGCCGGAGCCGCTGAGCACCTGGTAGCCCTTTTCCGGGTCGTCGAGAAGAAGATTGAGGATCCCCCATCCGTTGGCACTGCTGGAGAGGGTCATGGCGCGAATGTTGATCAACCGGCGGCGCAGCACCGCCGTCAATTTCTCCAGATGACCGGGCTTGTTTTCCAGAAAAACGGATACCTGACAGGGCATGGCTATTCTCCTTCGCGCTGACGCAAATCCTGGACACGGACGGCTTTTCCCTCCGACTTCGGCAGGGTGCCCGGTTCCACCAGCAGTACCTCGGGGGTGAGCAGAATCTCATCGCGGACCTCTTCCTGAATGCGCCGGCGCAGTTTTTCCAGAGGTTCCATTTCACCGGTGAACCAATTCGGGTTGACCTCCACCTGGATGCGCATTTCATCGACACCGTTGACGGTTTCCAGAACAATGAGGTAATCGCTGCCGATTTCGGGGAAGGCCATGAGGATTTTTTCGACCTGCATGGGGAAGACATTGCATCCCTTGATGATGAACATGTCGTCGGTGCGGCCGGTGATCCGGTCGATACGGCGGTGGCTGCGGCCACAGGGGCAATCCCCCGGCAAGAAACGGGTGAGGTCGCGGGTCCGGTAGCGGATGATGGGCATCGCCTGGCGATCGAGGGTGGTCATGACCAGTTCGCCGACTTTGCCGTCAGGAACCGGCTCCAAGGTTTCGGGATCGACGATCTCGGCAAGGAAAGCATCTTCCCACAGATGGAGGCCGTTTTGATATTCGCATTCGAAAGCGACGCCGGGGCCGTTCATCTCGGAAAGTCCGTAGGAGTTGAAGGCCTTGATGCCGTAGAGGTTTTCGATGCGCCGCCGCTGTCCTTCGGTGTGAGGTTCGGCGCCGATGACGAGAAGGCGCAGTTGGGTGTCCCGGGCGATGTCGACCTCCAGTTCCCGAAAAATCTCATGGAGGCGGGCCAGATAGCTGGGAATGGCGTGGATGACATTGGTGCCGAAATTTTTCATCAGTTGGATCTGGCGGCGGCTGTTGCCGGCGCCGGCGGGAATGGTCAGGGCGCCGAGGCGCTCGGCGCCGTACTGGAAACCGAGGCCGCCGGTGAACAGGCCGTAGCCGCAGATGTTCTGAAAAACGTCGCCGGGGCGGGCTCCCGCGGAGAACAGGGAGCGGGCCACCAGATTGGCCCAGGAATCGAGGTCATGGCGGTTGTGAAAGATCACCGTCGGATTGCCGGTAGTGCCGCTGGAGCAATGGAGACGGACAAGGGTGTCGCGGGGCGCCGCCAAGAGCCCATAGGGAAAATTTTGCCGCAAATCCTCTTTGCAGGTCATCGGCAGGTCATTGAGGTCGGCCGGCGAGCGGACATCCTCCGCCATTATGCCCCTCTGCTTGAAGACGTCCCCGTAAAAGGGCGATTTGGCCGCGCGTCTGATGGTTTCGCGGAGTTTTTCCACCTGGTGGCGGGCCAGGTCCGAGCGGCTCATGGTTTCCAATTCTGCTTGCCAATACCTCGACATTCCTCTCCTCTTTCCGGGAATTCCCCTGCAATGTCAGGTCATCAAAAACCGCCCTCTATATAGCACACCGGAGGAGGGCTTCGCAAAAATTTCTCGGGCCCTCCATTGGCTGCTGGTGTGCGGGATAATCAACCACCCAATGCGGAAGATAGCCTTCCGTCTTTAAAAAACCGCTCAGGATCTGGTGCCCCGGAAGTATTGTTTTCCCTTTGAAAAAAGTTGACGGTACTCCCTCCCTGTTTGTTCGAAAAAGGATGATTCGCATTAAAAGCCGATGGCAAATTATCGTTGCCAAAAAAAAGGTATGATCGGGGTGGTGATTTTATTTTTCTTCTGATGTGATATATTTAAGTGCGGTTTGACATGGTTTGTCTTGTTTATTGCCAACCGACAAAATCAACAGGGAAACGTTAAAAAATGTTTTTTAATTTAGTTTTTTGTTTGCTCAATCAAAAAGAAAGGAAGATATGATGACCGAAACGGAATGCTGTAAAGAGGTGGTTTTTCCCCGTCTCAATGAGCCGGCGCCTGATTTTGAGGCTGTTACCACCCATGGTACGAAAAAACTCTCGGAATACCGGGGGAAATGGTTGATTCTTTTTTCCCACCCGGCCGATTTCACTCCCGTATGTACGACGGAATTCATCGGCTTCGCCCGTCACTATGAAGAATTCCGCAAATTGGGCTGTGAACTCCTGGGGCTTTCCATCGACAGCCGTTCCGCCCATATCGCCTGGGTGCTGGCCATCAAAGAGAAATTCGGCGTCGATATTCCCTTCCCCATTATTGAAGATCTGTCGATGTCCGTCGCCCACAAGTACGGCATGATCCAGCCCGGCGCCAGTGATACTTCCGCGGTGCGGGCTACTTTTTTCATCGATCCCAAGGGGATTCTGCGGGCGATGGTCTACTATCCCATGAGCAACGGGCGTTCGATCGCCGAGTTCCTGCGTCTGCTGACCGCCCTGCAGACCTCCGATCGTCATGGTGTGGCCACCCCGGAAGGGTGGCAACCCGGCGAAAAGGTGATCGTACCGCCGCCGAAAACGGTGGCCGAAGCGGAAAAACGAATCCAGGAGGGGTACGAATTCACTGACTGGTTCTTCTGCAAGAAGGAGCTTTGAAAATCGCCAAAGGGTGTTCTTTTATCTGTCAAAAAAAATGTATTGTCTTGATAGTGAATTGGTTTTGGATGTTTCGGGAGATGGTGCTTGACATTGGAGAGGTATCCGGTAACAGGTTTCGTAGACAAGAACATGGTTTTTCATGGTAATAAATCAGCTTCAAAAAACCAGCCTCGTTTCCAAAGGAGAGAGACAATGAAAGGCGTATCATTATTTGTAGCTTTGCTCTTTGTGGTGGTTTGTTCGGCAATGGTTTTTGCGGCGCCTGCCCCGCAAAAGGTTGTTGACCTGGCCAACACCAAACTGGCCGAACTCGGGAAGGACAAAATCGTTGTCAAGTCTGTCCGCGCGGTGAATGCCGAAGGCCGGACCATGGAAGAGATCAAAAAAATTGACGAGGAATGGATCGCCGCCAAAAAGGCCGGCACAACCATCCCGCTCATGACGGAGTTGATGGGAAACAACTGCGCCAAGCAGCTTAAGGAAATGATGGCGGCCCATCCCTTCATCACCGAAATCTTTGTGACCGGCAACATGGGCGGCAACGTCTGCCAGACCGCTTTGACGGGGGACTTCTGGCAGGGCGACGAAGCCAAGTTCAAGGATGTTTTCAAAAAAGGTATTCTTGTCGGCGAGGTTGAGCAGGAAGATGGCAAAAACATCTCCCTGGTTTCCGTCCCCGTCAAGATGGGCGAACTCCATGTCGGTACCATGCATATCGGCGTTGACGTCGACAAGGTGCCCTGACCGCTTTCTGTAAGGGATTTCTGATCTACTCTCCCCCCAAAAAACCATCTCCGGAAAATGCCGGGAGCCAAGTACAGACTCCCGGCATTTTTTTGTCGGCACGAGTACTGAGGACTTTGGGAACGGCACCGTTTTTCGTTTGCCCGGATTTAGCGGATTACTATCTCTCCAAAAAATTGATAAAATTATTTTTTATGGAAATTTCCGGGTAACTTCATCTTCAGGCAGACTCATGAAACGCTTATTTTGTAAACTCCTTCTGTTGCCAGTCTTTATCGGGTTCCTGTGCACCGTCCCCCTACCCTTGCAGGCCGAAGAACGTCCAGGATTCGAGGCCGAGCGGGCCAAGGTGCTGAGTTTCATCCTCCGCCAGCATCTGTCCCGTTTTCATTTCAATCGCAAGTCCTTTGATGATGACCTGTCGCGGGCGGCGTTCTCTCTTTTCCTGGAACAACTCGATTTCCAGAAAAGGTTTCTGACCGCCGCCGATGTGCTTCAGCTCAGATCCTATGAGACACTGATCGACGATGAGATGGTTCTCGGCCAGATCGATCTGCCGGTGGTCAGTTCCCGGTTGATGAAGCAACGGGTCGAGAAGGTGGAGAAGATGGTCGAGAAACTGCTCCTTGCCGGGTTTGATTTCGATACCGAGGACCAGTTTGAAACCGACCCCAAAAAACGTGAGTTTTGCGCTACGGAAGAGGATCTGCAAGAGCGTTGGCGTAAGCTTCTCAAGTATCAGATCATCCTCAATTATCTGAATCTTCTCGACGAGCAGCAGGGAAAATTGACCCGCAATGAAGTTCTCTGGAAAACGGCTACGGAAAGAACCCGGAAAAGCTTCCACAGCCTCTTTGCCCGTTTGCGCAGGCAGGATCTGCGTACCTATTATTCCCTCTATCTGAATGCGGTAGCCCGCGCCTTCGATCCCCATACACACTATCTGGATCCCAGCACGGAAGAGGATTTCGACATCAGCATGAAAGGGTCCCTGGAGGGAATCGGAGCAAGTCTTCGGGAGGATGACGGTTCCATCAAGGTGATCGATATCATTCCCGGCAGCGCCGCCGCACGGCAAGGGCAGCTGGCCAAGGAGGACGTCATTCTCAAGGTGGCTCAGGGGGATGGCGAACCGGTGGACGTTTCCGAGATGCGCCTGCGGGATGCGGTCAAGCTGATTCGCGGCAAAAAGGGGACGGAAGTCCGCCTGACCACCCGGAAGCCCAACGGCGACATCCTTGTGGTGCCTATTGTCCGGGACGTCGTCAATATCGAGGAGACCTTCATCAAGACCGCTTCCCTTGTCGGCAGAGGGAGTCCTTCCCAGTCTTTTGGTTATATCCATGTCCCCTCCTTTTACCGGGATTTGAGTTCTTCCGGCCGCGGGGAAAGGGGGCGCAATGCCTCCGATGATTTCCGGGCGGCCCTGGAGCAACTCAAGGGGGAAGGGATACGGGGACTGATCGTCGATTTGCGCAATGACGGCGGGGGAGCCCTTCAGGATGCCGTCAATATCGCCGGATTTTTTATCGACCAGGGACCCATCGTGCAGATCAAGGACAGCCAGGGGAGGATGAAAACCCTCTATGATCCGGAGGCCGGGGTTGTCTATTCCGGCCCGGTTGTGGTGCTGGTCAACAAGTTCAGCGCCTCCGCTTCGGAAATCCTGGCCGCCGCTCTGCAGGATTACGGGCGGGCGATCATCGTCGGCGGGGAGCATACCCATGGCAAGGGGACGGTGCAGGCCCTCATCGACCTGGATCAGGGTTATTACTCCCGCAAGATGGAAAGGTTCGGTCCTTTGGGTGCCCTCAAGGTGACTATTCAGAAATTCTATCGTATCAATGGGGATTCGACCCAATACCGTGGAGTCATCCCCGATATCGTGCTGCCCGACCTGCTATCTCCCCTGGAAAGCGGCGAGCGTTATCTGGATAATTCCCTTGCCTGGGACCAGGTTCCGGCCGTCGAATATGAGTCGTGGGGAGAGGATATGGACTTAGAGGGTTTGCGCCAAAAAAGTTTGCTTCAAGTGGAAAAGAGCCTCGCTTTTTCGCGAATTCTTGAGGAGATTGAACTGGAGCGGCGGAAGATCGCCAATACCCTCAGGGCGTTGAACTTGGAGAAAATCCGTCAGGAGCGCAAGGAAATCGATAAAATCCGCAATGGCAGGGAGGTTCTTGTTGAGGATTACAAGGTGGTGGAGAAAAACGGTGCCGCCCGAAAGGGGGATAACGAGAAAGGCCTGACCGACCAGTTGATCCGCGACCCCTATGTGCGGGAGGCTTTCCAGCTTCTTCAAAATGTCGCGGGTAAGTAAATATTCGCCATCCGCGAGATCTTCAGCCAGACGCCAAGAACGCACAGAGAGGGCACCAAAAAACGCCTTGCAACTAAAAACGTGGTTACCTGCATACTATTTTAAATAGTAACGCTGCTAATTAGCCTGTGATAAAAGAGAAAAATGTCCTGCTTCTGGGGAGGGGCGGGTTTTAACGCGACGGAACCCTGCTGGAAAATCCACGGGTTCTTGCGGCAAGGACGGCTTTCCCCCTTTCAACAGTCTGCAGGCCGCTGTCCAGGGTGGGTGTTACACCCGGCGATCAAGAGGCGGGAAGGTGTTTTCGGGCCTTCGACACGAAGGGGCTGGCGGGAAATTCCGTGGTCAACCGATCGTAGATTTCGATGGTTTTTGGGCTCTGCCCGTTTTTCAGATAGGCTTGTCCCAAAAGAAAATAGGTTTCATCCCTTTTTCCGTGGTCGGGATATCGGGTGAGTAGTTTTTCCAGGCGGCCGATGGCGGAACGGTACTTTTTGGTGCGCAGGTAAAAGCGGCCGACGTAAAATTCGTGTTCCGCCAACTCCTGATTTAATTCCTCCACCTTTTTGGCGGCAGAGGCGGCGTTGTCATCCTGGGGGAAGATCCTGATCAGGCTCTGGAAGGTGACCAGAGCGCTGTGGGTGGCGGTCTGGTCCCGGTCGGGGGACAGCCTCTGCTGATAGTAGGACATGCCGAGGCGGTACACCACCTCCGGGATTCGCCGGGAATCGGGGTGTCGTTTGAGAAAATCCTCATAGGCGGCGGTGGCTTCCGGGTATTCCTTGGCCAGGTAGTGGGCCTCGGCGATCTTCAGCTCCGCCAGCATGTTGAGCTGGGGAGAAAGATAGGCATCCAGCACTTTCTGCCAGTTGGCGATGGCCTCCTTGTATTTGCCTCTTTCCATCATTCTTTCCCCGCGCAGGAAATGTTCCTCCGGGGAGAAGTAGGTTTGTTTTTTTTCCAGCAACGTACAGGCGGTTAACAACAGAATGAGAGCGGGGGCGATACATTTGATGAACCGTTTCATATCAGTTTTAACCGAAGGGCAAAAAATGATTGGGACAAACTGTCGGTTTCAAATGTATCCGCTCTTTTTCATTGGTGTCAATGCGTTTTTGTTGAGGTGAAAAGAATAGCGCGGCGGCGGCGCTCCCGGGCGCCACTATTCTTATGTCAGGAGCAGGGCCGCCTGAGGCTCCAGAATATTTTTCAGTTTTTTGAGGGCGTTGCTTTCCAGTTGGCGGATTCTCTCCCGGCTGACCCGGTAATGATCGGCCAAATCCTGGAGAGTGGACGGCTGATCGGCCAGGATCCGCGCCTCAATGATGGCTTTTTCCCTTTCGTTAAGCTGCTTTAAGGCCCCGCGAATTTCGCAGGCGAGGGATTTCTCCCGTTCCCGGTGGAGGAAGCTCTCCTCCTGATTGCTGCGTTGGTCGGGGATGGTCTCCAGAAGGGTGTAGTCACTTCCTTCGGAGAGGGGAATGTCGATGGAGGTGTCGCGCATGTTGACACGGCGTTCCATTTCCTCCATTTCCGCGAGGGCGACATTCAGTTCCTTCGCCGCCTCGACGGTCGGATACTCGTCGCCCCTCTGCTGGAAAGCCCGCCGTACCTGGTTCATTTTGAAGAAAAGTTTTTTTTGGGCCTGGGTGGTGCCGATCTTGACCAAGGACCAACTGCGAATGATGAAATTGTTGATGTAGGCCTTGATCCACCAGACAGCATAGGAAATAAGGCGCAGGCCCTTTTCCGGGTCGAATTTTTTCACCGCCATCATCAATCCGATGTTACCCTCTTGGATGATGTCGAGAGTTTTCATGCCGTATCCTCGATACTCATGGGCGATCTTGACGACAAAGCGCAAATTGGCGCAGACCAGACGCTGGGCGGCCGTCAGATCGCCGTAGCGGCGATAGCGGGAGGCCAAATCGTATTCCTCCTCCCGGCTGAGAAGTTTGAATTGTTTTATCTGGGCCATGTAATATTCGAGGGTGTCGGAAGTCGCAACAGCTTGCAAATCGTTCATGGACAATGGATCCTCCCTGAGATTGGCACTCACCTATGCAGAGTGCTAACAATGGTTTTATAACAGAAGCGTCGCTCTGTTTCAAGAAGAAACGCATGCTGCCGGGGGGAAGCGGCCAGGACGCAAGGGGTGAGGAATGAAGAGTGAAATTGGGAGTCGAAAATGGATAGAATGGTGACCCTGGCTCACAAATTCCTGGAGGAAGTGTTATCCTACGGGGATACCGCCGTCGATCTGACGGCGGGAGGGGGCTGGGATACCCTTTTTCTTGCCGAAAGGACAGGGGTGCGGGGAAGGGTTTTTGCGTTCGACATTCAGAGCGCAGCCATAGCCCGGACCCATTCCCTGCTGGCGGCGAAGGGGGTTAACGCTGTCTCCTTGAGAGGAACGGAAGCAGGCCTGACCGATGGCGGGGTTTTTCTGGTGAACGATGACCACCAGAAAATCCGTTCTTATGTTCAGGAAAAAGTGCAGGGGGCCATCGCCAATCTCGGTTATCTTCCGGGTGGAGACAAAAGCATACTCACCGGCGCCGAAACGACCCTTTCCTGCCTCCGTGACACCCTGTCTCTCCTGGCCCCCGGCGGACGCATGGCTGTCATCGCTTATGTGGGCCATGGCGGCGGGCCGCGGGAGGCTGAAGCGGTCAGCAGTTTTTTTGAAGAGTTACCCTCGACCCGCTGGGGTACAATGAAAGTGGCGATGATGAACCGAAAAGCGGCTCCCATCCTGTTGATAGCGGAAAAGGTGTAGGAGCGCCCTGATTTTTTTGGTTCATCATCGCGGTGCAGGTTTGTCTTGCAAAAACGACAGTCTGGTTAAAACTGACCGGCTACCGGTTCGGCAGACCGGTTTTTATTCGGGTGATGCGGGATGACAAAATTTTTGGAAAAAATAGGGGATGATTTTTTTTACTTTCTCGAACAGGCGGGGCGCATGGGCATTTTCCTCTTCCATTGTTTCCTCGGGATTATCAAGCCCCCCTACAAAATCGGGCCGGTGATCCGGCAGATCAACTT
Organism: Deltaproteobacteria bacterium; assembly: GCA_012729375.1. Classification (GTDB taxonomy): domain Bacteria; phylum Desulfobacterota; class Desulfuromonadia; order Desulfuromonadales; family JAAYDE01; genus JAAYDE01. Next base: position 31,059 of record JAAYDE010000114.1, read on the forward strand.
CATCGGCGCCCGATCCCTCTTCGTCATCCTCTTTACCGGCGCCTTTACGGGGATGGTCCTGGCCCTGCAGGGCTATTATGCCCTGCGCAAGGTCGGCTCCGAGGGTTTTCTCGGCTCGGCGGTGGGCTTGAGCCTGATCCGGGAACTGGGTCCGGTATTGACCGCCCTCATGGTCGTCGGCCGTGCCGGTTCGGCGATCTGCGCCGAAATCGGCATCATGCGCAATTCCGAGCAGATCGACGCTCTCGAGTGCATGGCCATTGATCCCCACAAATATCTTATGGCACCGAAGTTCTTGGCCGGCATCATTTCCTTGCCGTTACTAACCTTTGTTTTCGATGTGATCGGTATCTTCGGCGGGTATCTAGTTGGAGTAGGACTTTTCGGGGTCAACGAAGGTGCTTATTTTCAGGGCATGTACAGCAGCGTTGATTGGCGGGACATCCATATGGGGATTGTCAAATCTCTGGTGTTCGGCCTGCTGATCATCTGGATTGCCGCCGCCAAGGGATATTTTCTCCACTACGAGAGGTCCGGCGGCTTCGGCGCCGAAGGGGTCAGCCGCACCACCACCAACGCGGTGGTGCTCTCCTCGGTGACGATCCTGGTGTGGAATTATCTGATTACAGCGATCCTTCTTTGAAAACCGGCCCACGGGTTGAAGGAAGATATGGGACAAGGGACCATGGAAGATGGCCGTAAGCCGATCATCCAACTGATCGATGTAGTGAAATTCTTCAAGCAGCAGAAGGTTCTCGACAAGGTGAGCCTGACCGTCCGGGAAGGAACGACCATGGTTATTGTCGGCGGCAGCGGCCAGGGGAAAAGCGTCCTGCTCAAGCACATGCTGGGGCTGCTGAAGCCCGATGAAGGCAAAGTGCTGGTTTTCGGGATGGACATGGCCGGAATCAGCAAGAAGGAACTCAAGGAGGTGCGCCAGGAATACGGCGTCCTGTTCCAGAATGTGGCCCTCTTTGATTCCATGACCGTCTTCGACAATGTCGCTTTGCCCCTGCGGGAGCGGACCAGACTGAGTGAAGCGGAAATCCGCACCCAGGTGGAGGAAAAACTGGCCATGATGGACCTGGAGGGTAACGACGAGAAGTTTCCCGCCCAGCTCAGCGGCGGGATGAAAAAGAGAGTCGGCTTGGCGCGGGCGCTGATTTTGAATCCCAGGATCGTTTTTTTTGATGAGCCGACCACCGGCCTTGACGTTACCCGCAGCAACGAGATTTACCGCCTGTTTTACAAGACACAGGCGCAACTCAAATACACGGCGGTGATCGTCAGCCATGACGTTCCCAAGATCTTTAAGCTGGCCGACTATGTGGCCCTGGTGGCCGGCGGCAAGATTCAGGAGTGTCTTACCCCGGAAGACTTTCAGCTTTCGGAAAACCCGGCCATCAAATCCTTTGTCAAGGAAACCATGGGCCCCATATACTCGAGTGAAGAGGAGGAAATGGGTTTTTATGAAGCGGATCAGCGTTGAAGCGGCCGTCGGCCTTTTTTTGGTAGCAGGTTTTCTCTGTTTTGCCTACCTTTCCGTTCGGTTGGGGGATGTCAGTCTGTTCGGTGACAAGTCTTATCCGGTAATGGCCCGGTTCAATTCCATCTCCGGTCTCAAGGAGGGTGGTGTGGTGGAAATCGCCGGAGTCAAAATCGGCAAGGTGGCGCGGATCACCCTCAACCCGGAAACCTATCAAGCCCATGTGGAGATGGCCATCGACAATGGCGTTCTGCTCCAGGAGGACAGCATTGCCTCCATCCGTACTTCGGGTATCATCGGTGACAAGTATGTCAACATCTCGCCCGGCGGCTCCCTGGAAACGATCAAGCCCGGTGGCCGCATCGTCGAAACGGAATCGGCCATCAATCTCGAGGAGATGGTGAGTAAATATATCTTTGAAAAAAAATAACTTGAGGGATCGCCGTTTATGCGCAAGCTTTCTTTCTGGGTGGTGTTTTTTCTCCTGTGGAGTGCGGTGCTGCCGGTTGCGGAGACGTCGGCTGCTGGCTCCGCTGCCATGGAAGTGGCGTCGGAAGAGGACGATCTCTTCCATGATCCCTTTGATGACAACGGTCGGGAAATTCTTATCGCCGACCCTTTGGAGCCGGTGAATCGGGCCTTCTTCTGGTTCAACGACAAGGCTTATTTCTATTTCCTGAAACCGGTGGCCCGTGCGTACCGGTTTGTCCCTGAGGACGGCCGCGTTTCGGTGGGGCGTTTTTTCGCCAACCTGGCTACTCCCGTGCGTTTCGCCAATTCCTTGTTGCAATTGAAGATCAAGGATGCCGGTGGCGAACTGGGGCGCTTTTGTCTCAACACCACCGTCGGCATGGGCGGGCTTCTCGATCCGGCCAGGTCCCTGGGTCTGAACCAGAAAGATGAGGATTTCGGCCAGACCCTGGGGCATTATGGAGTGGGCCAGGGGTGCTATTTGGTTCTTCCGTTTCTGGGCTTTTCCAGCCTCCGGGATGGAATCGGCAGTGTCGTCGACCGCTTTCTCGAACCCCAGACCTATCTGCTGAGCTTCTGGGAAGGCCTGGGGGCCACCGGCCTGGAAACGGTTAATTTCCTCTCTCTCGACAAGGATACCTACGAGACCATTAAAAAGGATTCTCTTGACCCCTATTTGTTTACGCGCAATGCCTATGCCCAGAGGCGGGAAGGCCTGGTTAAAAAATAAATGGCCGTCATTTACCAAGGATAAAACGAGTGGCTCCTATGAAAAAATCATTTCTGCTGTTATTTCTGCTGTTTTTTCTGCCCCTTTCGGTTTCCGTGGAAGCCGCCGCCAGACGGGCGATCGAGCAGTTGCAGGTCGATGTCGATCAGATTGTTGAAATTCTCAACGATGAAGCCCTCGACAGGCGGATCCGGGATGAGAAAATAATCGCCCTGGTCAAGGGGCGGTTCGATTTCCCGACCATGTCCCAGTGGATTCTGGGAATCAACTGGCGCCGGGCCAGCGAGGCCGAGCGCCAGAGATTCATCGATCTTTTCACCGGTTTACTGGAAAACACCTATGCCGGACGGATCGAGAGCTATACCGGCGATTACGGCAAGGAGAACGTCCGTTATGTCCAGGAGCAGGTTGAGGGGGATCGTTCCTTGGTCAACACCCTGATCGTGACCAAGAGCGCGGAAATCCCCGTGGATTACAAGATGATCCGCAAGGATGGCGAATGGCGGGTCTATGACGTTGTTATCGAGGGGGTCAGCCTGGTGAGAAACTATCGGACCACTTATGGGGAAATTGTCAGCAAGGAAGGATTTCCCGGATTGTTTGCCAGGATGGAGGAGAAAATAAAGGAGCTTAAAAAAGCGCCGCCGGAGGCAGGGAAATGACCGAAGCCGTTTCCGGGCATCTCTGCCGCAAAATGAAGATGGAAATGAGCGCCTTCCGCTTTCTTGCGGAAGAGGATGTGGCTCTGCTTCAGGATCATTTGCGGTGCCACAGGCTGGCCGCCGGGGAAGTGCTGTGGCGGGAGGGAGACCCCAGCGATTTCCTCTGTTTCATCCTTGCCGGCCGCATTCACATGAAAAAGCAGACCGAGTTTCCCGGCAAGGAGGTCATCGTCGGCATCCACGGCAAGGGCTCGATCATCGGTGCGGCCAGCTTTCTGGACCGCAGTCCCAGGCCCCTGTCGGCGCGGACTTTGGAAGAGACGTCGATTTTGACCCTGGACCGGGACAATTTCGACGATATCGTGAAAAACCACCCCAAACTGGCCCTGAACCTTTTTCAGGGGATGATCCACAGCCTTTCTTCACGCCTCAAGCAAGCTTTCGAGAGGCTGGCCTCCATATTTTGAAAGCGGCCGCCGGTTTTTGGTCACTGTTTCCGGGCCCAGGACCACTGAAAAGAACACTGGATGGCTGTTTCCGTGGTCCGCCGCCGGAAACCGGGCATTTCCCAATGCTTTCCCTGGCTGACGGGAATCAAATCGTCACCCGTCACCCGGCCTTGAGGCGGATCTCCTCCACCGTCATCCCCCTTCCCGTTTGCGTGCGGTAGATGAAAAGAACCGGGGTGCGGGGCCGGTATCCGGTCAACCAGGAAAAAACCGCGGCGAAATACTGGACTTTGATTCCGGTCCCCTTGGCTTGGGCCGTTTCCTGGCGGATCCGGTCCTGAATCGCGGCCTTTTCCGCTTTGCTCAGAACGGTGTCGAAAAAATCCACCATCCTTTCGGCAACGGGACGTTCACAGTGAGCCAGCTCCCAGGCCAGCAATTCCAGCGCCGGCAGGGTCTCCTTGCCGCTCCATTGTTCCTCGACAAACTCCCGTAATCGCAGGAAGATGTCCCGCTGTTGAATCGGGAAGCGGAACAGTCCGCGACGACTCCAGAAGTCTGCAAGCTTTTCCAGCGCCAGGGAAAAAGAGCCGAAGCGTTCCGCCAGGTCGTCGAGGAAGCGGCGGCAGGTGCCGCTGTTGTAGAGCATCTCGATCAGGCGGCTGAGGCCCCGCAATTTCTCCAGTTCAACGAAGGAAAGCGAGGGCGTGGCCAGCACCGTATAAGGAGGATTGGGGTCGAAGCGGATTCCTCTTTCACGGGCTTCGCAGCACAGGGGGGAACCGGGAAGAAGTTTTACCGGTTCGATCTGGAGGTGATGGGGAGCAAAGGCCGAAACCTCATCCACCGAGGCCAGAAAATCCCGGTATCCCTCACCGGGGAGGCCGGCGATGAGATCGAGGTGGATACTGATGCGGGTGTCCCGGCGCAGACGGACGAGATTGTCGGCGATTGTTTCCGGGGAAATGGGCCGGCGGATGGCCTTCAGGGTTTCCGCAGAGGTGGACTGGATGCCGATCTCGAACTGGAACATCCCCTCGGGAACCCTTTGCAGCAGGCGGATGGTCGGTTCATCGAGAAGATTGGCGCCGATTTCAAAATGGAAATGACTGGCCTGGTTGTTTTTGAGGATAAAGGCAAAAATCTCCAGGGCGCGTTCGGGATCATAGTTGAAGGTGCGGTCCACCAGTTTGATTTTGGGTACCCGCCGGGAGATGAGAAAAGCGAGGTCGGAACGGATCCTCGCCATGGAAAAGGAACGCACCTGGTTATCGAGGGAACTCATGCAGAAGGAGCACTGGTAGGGGCAGCCGCGGCTGGTTTCCAGGTAGACGAAGCCGCGGGAGAGATCGACCAGGCCGGCGGCAAAGGGCGAGGGAATGGCATCGAGATCGGTTAAGGGGGGGCTGAAGGAACCCTCCACCAGTTTTTTCCCGCTTCGCCACAAGGTGCGGGAAATGCCGGCGGCATCGATTCCATCAGATCGGCGCTGCAGATACTCCTGAAACGGCTTTTCCCCCTCCCCTCTTATGATGCCCGTTATGCCTGGGTGGCGCTGGAAAAGTTCGGGGCCGTCGAAGGATATTTCGGGACCGCCGAGGATGATTTCCATTTCGGGGGCGACAGTGGCGATGGCGTCCACCACATCCAGGGTCATCCGTCGGTTCCAGATATAGACGGAAAAGGCCAGGATATCGGGGCGCTCTGCCAGAATGGCGGCGATGATCTGCTCCTTGGGTTCATGAACGGTGAACTCGCAAAGGTTGATTTCGCTGTCGACCCCTTTGCGGCCGTAAACGGCCAGGTAGGGGAGGGCGAGACTGGCATGGATGAATTTGCTGTGCAGGGTGACCAGAAGAACGCGCATGGTATTAGTCAGCAGGGGTCACGGCGTGAATGAACCTTTCCGCCTGATTCCCCGAGACGGATTGTCCCTGTCCGCCGGTTGTGTTATGATCGCCAAGTTCTTATGAAACAAAGAGAAATATGAGTAAAAGCAAAACTATTCTGGCTGTGGTCGCCGACTCCCACGGGGAAGTGTTTGAGCATCCCGACCTTCTTTTGGCCGGCATGAACGGCTGCCGGATTCGCCCGCCGCACCCCGATGAGATGATCCCCATGCCTGAAGGGAGCCGGCTTTTCACCCTGCCCGGCATGGCGGTGCAAGGGTTCGACCGCCGTGGCGGCCGCCTCGAAACCGTGGACAGATTGCCGCGGCGCTGGGGCGGGAGCCGTATCGAAGCCGTGGCGGCCTTTCTGGCTCCGGCCTATATGCGCACCCTTTTGCCTGCGGCCGATTTTTCGTTAAGCGGCGGCCATCTTCCCCTGTGGGCGTACACCGCCGTGGGCTGGTGCCTGGAGGAGGAGCGTTTTTATGTCGCTGCGGTGCGGGTGGACAGAAGCCATCAGTGGGATCCGGACAATTTCGATGACCGCCTCATCGAGCCGAGAGCCCGCCGCATGCTCCGGGAGCAACCCGGCAACAGGCTGGTCGAACAGCTGGCCCGCTGCGCTCTCGATTACCATTGCTTTGCCGCCAAGAATCTTTTCCTCGGCCGCTGGGAGGCGCCCCTTCCCACCTCGCCGGTCTGCAACGCCGCCTGTCTCGGCTGCATTTCCTTGCAGGAAGCGGAATGCTGCCCGGCGAGTCAGGAGCGTATCACTTTTGTTCCTACGGTTGAAGAGCTTTGTGGCGTTGCCATCCCCCATCTTCGGCAAGCGGAAAACGCCATCGTGTCTTTCGGCCAGGGCTGCGAAGGAGAGCCGGTTCTGCAGGCCGGCATCATCTGTGAGTCGGTGCGCGAGATGCGGCGCCAGACCAGCCGGGGAACGATCAATTTCAACACCAACGGTTCCATCCCCGAAGCGGTGGACCGTCTGGCCGCTGCCGGGATTGATTCGATCCGCGTGTCCCTGAATTCGGTGCGGGAAAGCTGCTATCAGGCCTATTACCGGCCGCGCTCCTATTCCTTTGCAGCCGTAATGGATTCCGTTTGCAGGGCCAGAAATAAGGGTCTTTTCACCATGCTCAATTATCTGGTCTTTCCCGGCCTTAGCGATTTGCCCGAAGAGGTGGAAAGCCTGATCGATCTGGTCGAGGAGGCCGGAATCGACATGATTCAGCTGCGCAACCTGAGTATCGACCCGGGTCTGTACGCCCGTTCTCTGGCCCTGACGGGGGAAGGGATGGGGATGAAAACCATGCTGGACCACATTAAAAGCAGGGTTCCCCATATCCAGTTCGGATATTTCAATCGATGCCGGGAGTCTTTTTACCCACCTGGGTTCGAAAACGAATGGCCGGCTGTTGCCCGATAAATTATCACACCGTCGGGAGCCGATTTCACCTTCTTCTCTATTTCTTCGTCAAGGGAAGTTTCATTGCCACTTGCGGTTTTCGACGACTCCGGCGAATCATTTTAATCCTTAATCAAAGCCTATGCGTTTTTTCTGGCCGAAATCGTTTCTGCTCCTGGTGCTGATCGGATTTCTGGTCATTGCTCTGCCCCTGATCGTGGTGCTGGTCAATGCTGAGATTTCCATGAACCGATTGGCGGTGCAAGGCGCTCAAACCGTTTTAAGTTCGGTCACGGTGACCCAGGAAAGCTCCAAACTGGTGGAGCAAATCGTCAGCATGGAGCGGATTGCCCGGCAATTTTCAGTTCTCAAAGATCGCCAGATTCTGGTTAATCTGGAAGCCAAACATGGGGATTTGACGGCTTCCCTTGACACTCTCGAGCAGTTACTGGGGGCAACAGCGCAGCAGGAGGATCTGGCGGGCATACGCCAAGGCGTTGACGGCTTGCACCAGATCGTCACTGCTGGTTCTTTTGCCGAACAACCGCTAAAGAATGCGTTGGATGGTTTTTCGGACCTTCACCAGAGGGCCCGCCGGATTCACCAGGAAAGCCAGGATCTGATTATCCGGGAAATCGGCAACATGCTCAAGGCTTCGGAGGACAAACGCCGGGATCTACTTGTTCAGGCGGTTGGTTTTATCCTCCTGACAGTGGTTTCGATCATCTTTTTTTCGCGGCTGATCGCCCATCCGATTCGGGAAATAGACCAGGGAATCCGCCGTTTGGGGGAGAGTGATTATACCGGGACCATCACCGTGACCGGTCCCAAGGATCTGGAGTCCCTGGGAGACCGCCTCGACTGGTTGCGTCAGCGGCTTGGCGAGGTGGAACAGGAAAAAAACAAGTTTCTGGCCCATGTTTCCCATGAACTCAAAACGCCCCTGGCGTCGATTCGCGAAGGATCGGAGTTGCTGTCGGATGAATTGGTGGGGGAACTCAACGAACAGCAGCGGGAGGTGGCCAAGATCCTTTGTAAAAACAGTGTCCAATTGCAAAAATTGATTGAGAATCTGCTTGGCTTCAGTGCCGGGCAAGCCAAGCTCGAACAGCTCCTTGACCGGCCCTTCGATCTGGAGGGAATCGTTGAGGAAGTTTTGGAAGACCAACATCCGGCGATTCTCAAAAAGGAACTCAGCATCGATGTGCAGCTTGTCCCTTTTGATTTGCTTGGGGACCGGGACAGGATCCGCATCGTGGTGGACAATCTGCTTTCCAATGCAGTTAAATTTACCCCGTCCGGAGGATCGATCCTGCTAAAAACCTATAATGAAGGCCCGTGGAAGATGCTGGAAGTGGCCGATTCCGGACCGGGTGTCCCCGTTCCGGAACGGGCAAAGATCTTTCAGCCCTTCTACCAAAGCGGCACTCCATCACAGGGTTTTGTCCGCGGCACCGGCCTCGGACTCTCCATTGTCCGCGAGTATGTGCTGGAACACGGCGGTCAGGTTTCAGTAACCGAGAGTTCCCTCGGCGGCGCCCTGTTCCGGATCGGTTTTCCTGCCCAGGGGAAAAGGCAGGCGACATGATAACATCTTTAAAAAACCTGGTTATTTTTCTCCTGATAGGGCTTCTTGCGGGATGCGGGGTATGGCGGGAATACCAGCCGGCGCGGGCCGAAAACCTGGACGGGCAAAAAAACCAACGGCAGCTGACGGAGTTGCTGAGCCGCTTTCACGTACTTGCCGGGCTTTCCAACGGAGAGTTGGCAAGGGCTTATGACGGCGCTTTGCTGCGCCTGGAGGCGCAACAGGATATCGCCAGCGGATTGGAGGCGGCGTTCGTCTTCGCTTTATTGAAAGGACCTCAAAAAGGAGCCAAAGAGGTCAAGGCCTTTTTGAAGCAGTTTGAAAAAGCCGGTTTTGCCAGAGACCGGGAGGATTTCAGGGGGGTTGCCGTGCTGCTCAAGGCGGTGATCCAACTCCAGCAGGAAAATGAACGGCTTCGCATCGGCATCCGGGAAGAAAAAGAGCATGCGGAAAAGCTGGCACATCAATTGAAAGAACTCAAAAACATTGAAAAAATCATCTATGAGCGCGAAAACCTCCAGTTTAACAGCAACGAACATGAAAAAGTCGGGATACCGGATACTTCTCGTCGATGATGACGTCGACATGCTGAGCCTTCTCTCCATCCGCCTCAGGGGAGCGGGATATGAGATCAATGCCGTGGAGAGCGGCGAAGAAGCTTTGGCCCGGTTCTCCCTTTTCCGCCCCCATTTGGTGATAGCCGATCTGCGGATGGAAGGCATGGACGGAATGTCTCTATACGATGCCCTGCGGGAGGCCAATTCCTCCGTCCCGGTAATCATCCTGACCGCTCACGGATCCATTCCCGATGCGGTGCAGGCTACCCGGAAGGGAGTTTTTTCCTTTCTCACCAAACCCTTGAACAGCAAAGTGCTGCTCCGGGACATCGAAAAGGCCCTCGAATTCAGCGGCCACAACGGTGATTGTCTGTCTCCGGAAGGCGACAGCTGGCGGGAAGAGTTCATCACCCGCAGTCCGCTGATGGAAGACCTCCTCAGCAAGGTTTTTCTCGCCGCCCAGAGCGATGCCAGCATTCTGATCCGGGGCGAGAGCGGAACCGGCAAGGAACTGCTTGCCAGGGCTGTTCACCGGGCCAGCAATCGGTTGGGGAAACCCTTTGTGGCGGTTAATTGCGGCGCTATCCCCGACAGTCTTCTCGAGTCGGAACTGTTCGGCCACACCAAAGGATCCTTCACCGGGGCGTTGCAGAATTATCCGGGGCTGTTCAAGTCCGCCGACGGCGGAACCCTTTTTCTGGACGAAATAGCTGACATGCCTCTGCAACTCCAGGTCAAGCTGCTCCGGGTTCTCCAAGAGAAACAGGTCCGCCCCATCGGCGCCACCGAGTCTTTCGCCGTCGATGTGAGGATTATTTCGGCGACACATCGCCATATTGCGGAAGAGATCAAGGCGGGGTCTTTTCGTGAAGACCTGTATTACCGGCTCAACGTGGTTCAGCTGAACCTCCCTTCCCTTGCGGAAAGGCGCGAGGATATTCCCCTGTTGGCCAATCATTTTCTGAAAAAATTGTCCCTCAAGGCGGGAAAGACCATCAACGGTTTTTCTCCCGAGGCCATGGAACTCATGCTCCATGCGCCGTGGCCGGGTAACATTCGGCAACTGCTGAACGTGGTGGAACAGGCCGTGGCCCTTTCCACCGCGGCTATTGTTCCCGTGGATCTGCTTTCCAACGCCTTGGCGGAAAACAGCGAGAAAATTCCTTCTTTTTGTGAAGCCCGGAAAAAGTTTGAGCAGGAATATCTGGTTCGTTTGCTGAAAATCACCAATGGCAAGGTCAGTCAGGCGGCCCGCTTGGCGGGACGCAACCGGACCGAGTTTTACAAGCTCCTCAACCGGCATCATATCGTGCCGAGCCTTTTTAAGGAAATGGATGGGTCGGGACTGAACCTTTGATGATCTGCTGACAACCATTTCTTTGTCCTTGAGTGGACAGCGCCGAGTTCTCCACCGCCCGTTTTTTTGCTCATGGAATTGCTCTTTCCTGAAAATCCACAAAAGGGTTTCGCGGAAACCGAGAATCCTTGTGGCATGATCATTGTATTAAATAGTTGCCAAAAAATATGGCATCCGCTGCCATGCATCCGCCCGGCCGGGGAAAAATCGAAAGAATCTTTTTTTTGAGCTGAATCTGCCGGGAAAATCTCGCCGGAAACAACGCCGCAGGTAAGCGTCCGGTCCTTGTAAAAAGTGAGAAGGGGAGCAAACTCCTGGCGGTGAATGCCCCGCATGTCTCTAAATGACGACAGGGGAAAATCACCAACTTCAAGGGATGATTGGTCATAGAGCGCAAATCGTATCTTTTAAGCGACAGGAAGAAGGCCTATCCTTGGTTTCTGAAAGCGTCCGGATCCTGTCCTACGATGACTATTAAATTGAGGCGGTTGCGTTTATTATGATGCGCACATTGATAGTCTTGGTTTTGGGTTTGTTCATGGCTTTGGTGGTTTATGCCGGGCAATCGGGATTTGACAGGGAGTCCCGGGAAACGGGTCCGCCCCCGAGCCGCCAGATTCATGAGAGCCAAATAAAAGGTTATGGTTTTTCCTATCGTATGGTGAAAACCGTCGAGCCAGAGGTTTTTTACCGGGAAACGCCTTATCGCTTGACTTCACCCAAGCTGACCCTTGGGGAAAACTCGGAAAATGCCCAGTTGATGCTCTTTATAACCGACGCCGAAGGGAACAATGTCGTCGACGCCAAGGTTACGTACCGCATTCTGAGCCCGGAAAAAGATGCCCTTGAATCGGGGGGGTTCCTCTTGAAAGGGGGATATGCCGCGGGCATCTACTGCAACCAACCGGGAATATATAAAATCGAAACGGAAATCGAACTGTTGGACAACCAGAAGATTCTTGTCGATCGATTTGCCTTCGCCCATCAACCGGGAATGGTTTCCTACTGAACGGAAGTCACCGAAAAAATCAGGCATTCTGTCTGTCGCGTCTGGCAAAGGGGGAGGAAAAATGGCCAACTTCGGAAGATATTTTCTACTGGGCTGTCTTTTTTCGGCGCTGTTCCTCGGTTATTTGATTCATACATATTTTGGTGTCCAGTTGGGCTTGGCGGTTGTTGTCTTTCTCTGTGTCGGTGGTGTGGTTCTCAGTCTGGTGATGTCCGGGAACGTTTTTCCGCAAGAGGATGATGCTGTGGATGATTTCGGAGAAAACGCTACGGGATGCCTTGCCGACAAAACGGGATCGCCGCGCCGGAGCGGAAATCTGTCCTGACCGTTTCTCCTTAAAGTAAACGAAGAGTTTTTGCGTTGTATTGCCTGGTTATGCAATCGTTGTTTTCGGGGTCCCGCACCTGTGTTAAACTCCCTTCCATCAATCCTGCCAAAATTTTTTGATTTCCCGCCGGGAATCGGGCACCGCCCGGTTGCCGATCCCTGTTTGTGTTTTTAAATCCTATCCATTTTCTGGGGGAAGGAGGATCGCCCGATGTTTTTTTTGCGGTTGATTCTGTCAAGTGGTCTCTTTTTGGTCGCCATAACTCCGGTTTTTGGCGAAACCGTCTATGTCTCCGACCGCATGATTATTTCCCTAAAAGCGGCGCAGAGTGAACGCTCCCAAACGATAATTACCCTCAAAAGTGATACTCCGTTGGAAGTGTTGAAAAAAGAGAAGGATTATTTTCTTGTGAAGGCCCCCACGGGCGAGCGGGGATGGGTTTTCAATGAATATGTTACCCCGCAAATTCCGAAAGCGGTGGTTGTCGATCAACTGCACCGAAAGGTTGTGGAACTGGAGAAAATGATTGACAATCTCAGGTCCAAAGAGAATGATTTGGAACAGCGGACCGAGGCCGCGGAGAGCCAAAGAGCGGTACTCAGTCAGCAACTGGCGGAGACGGAAGAAAAGCGGCGGTTCCTGGAGCAGGAAAATACCCAACTTAGTCAGGAATACGCCGATCTGCGCCAAGCTGCCGCAGATGTGGTCAAGGTCGTCGCTGAAAGGGATCGGTTGACCAGGGAAAAGGATGACCTGTCCACTCAATTGCAGAGGAGCCAGGCGGAAAATGCCGATTGTCTGCGCACCGCAGCGATAAAATGGTTTGCCGCCGGCGCCGGCGTGCTGTTTTTCGGTTGGCTTCTGGGCCGAATGTCGAGAAAAAAGAGGAATCTTTACTGATCCCGAGTTCTTCATGTCGGGCCGGAGGGGATTCACTACCCGTGGACGGCTTTTGTCGATAGCCGGCGAAATTTTCCGGGGTCTCCCGCCGCCAGAAAAGCTGGCGGCGGGAGCTGGAAAACGGCGATGAAAAAATCAACGAAAAATAAAATTTCCCAGAGGATAGCGCCTCTGGTGCTGGTCGTTTTGGTGGGGGTGGCGCTGTCGGTGGCCGCTTTTTTAACGGTCCGGGACAAGGAAATGGAAACGATCCGCGGGGATTTCTCCCTGGCGGCAAAAAATCTCAGTTCCGATCTGCGCCGAACCCTTGAAAACAATCTGGATGTGCTTCCACTCATCCGCGCTCTTTTCCACGGATCAGAGTATGTCACCCGAGAGGAATTCCGGGAGTTCGTCACGCCGATTCTAGTTCGCAATCCACACATTGTCGGTCTCGGCTGGATTCCGTCCGTCAGTTCCAAACAGTGGGGCGAATTTTCGCAACGCTTGAAACAGGGTCAAGACATCGATGGAAAGGAGCTTCCCCGCCATCTGGCCCAAAGTGAAACCGTGCATTTTCCGGTCTACTATCTGGATGGCCGCCACATCCCGCAGATCAGTATCGGAGACGATCTCTCCCAGCGGCCGGAAATCCTTGCCGCTCTGAAAGGCGCTGCCGAACAGGGGAAGATGACTTCCATTCCCCTGTCCCGAAGCGACGGGGGCAGCTATGGGAAAGACCATGGATCGGAGATATCCTTTCTCTTTTTTCTGCCGGTTTTCGGCAAGAATCTTGCCTCAAGAAGCGGCGATTCCATTGTGGAGACCCTGAGCGGGTTTATTTTCGGCTTTTTCCCTTTAAGAGCGGTCGCCGAGGAGGTTCTCGGTCGTTCGGGGGACGCCGGGATAGCTGTTTCTTTCCATGACCGGAGCCGTTTTGGCAGCGAAATGGCCTTCCGGTCCGCCCAGGACATGGGGCCGCGAGGTTTCGTTATTTCAGAAACCTTTTCCCTTGCCGACCGGGATCTGGTGATTCTTTCACGAACCCTTCCCGGATTCATCGATCAGCGCGTATCCTGGCGCCCCGAGGGAACGCTGGCCATCGGCCTGGTCATGACCGCCTTGCTGTTTTTGTTTCTTATCAGCACCTTCCGCCGTTCCGCCCAGATCGAATTGCTGGCGGAAAAACTCTCGGAAGAGGTGGCCGAGCGTAAACGGGTGGCTGAAGCGCGGGAAAAACTGGTGACTGAACTTGAGGCCAAAAACGCCGAACTGGAGCGCTTCACCTATACCGTTTCCCATGATTTGAAAAGCCCCCTGATCACCATCCGCGGGTTTTCCGGCCTGCTCGCCAAGGATGCCGAAAAAGGGGATATGGCGCGGGTTTACAGCGACGTGGAGCAGATCAAGCGCGCCACCGACAAGATGCAGCAGCTTCTCGAAGAACTGCTGGAACTGTCGCGGATCGGCCGTCTTGTCAATCCTTCCAAGACCATTCCTCTTTCCGACCTGGTCGGCGAAGCGATAGAAATGCTCACCGGCAGGATCGCCAAAGGTAATGTGGAAATTTCGGTTCAAGAAAATATGCCGGCGGTGTACGGTGATCGGCCCCGGTTGCTGGAAGTTTTTCAGAATCTAATCGACAATGCCGTGAAATTCATGGGGAAACAGGCCTCTCCGCATGTGGAAATCTGGGCCGAGAGAAAGGAAAGGGACATTTTCTGCTATGTCCGCGATAACGGCATCGGCATTCCGCCCCGTTATCAAAGTAAGGTCTTCGGTCTTTTCGAGCGCCTGGATCAGACCCTGGAAGGGACGGGGATCGGCCTGGCCCTGGTCAAGCGCATCATCCAGTATCATGGCGGCAGAATCTGGATAGATTCCGAAGGGGAGGGAAAAGGGTCGACCTTTATCCTTTCTCTGCCAACGGAAAGGAAAGAGGTGATTGCAGGTGAAAATTAATGGTGAAATTAAAGGTGAACCACTGACCATTCTGCTGGTGGAAGACAATTCTGCTCACGCCGAACTGGTGATTCGCAGCTTTGAAAGCCAACGGGTGGCCAACAAAATCTACCATGTCTGGGATGGAGAAGAGGCCCTCGACTATCTGTTCAGGCGTGGGAACTACGCCGATGCGGAGAAAAGTCCGCGTCCCAACGTCGTTCTGCTCGACCTGCGCCTGCCGAAGATCGACGGCCTGGAAGTTCTCCGCGAGATAAAAAACTGTGAAGGTCTGAAACGGATTCCGGTGGTAGTGCTGACCACCTCCCAGGCGGAAATCGATGCTTCCCGCGCCTATGATTGCCATGCCAACAGCTATCTGATCAAGCCCCTCGATTTTGAGCTTTTCACCAAATTGATGGAAGAATTGGGATTTTACTGGTTGGGTTGGAACTACAACCCCTGGTCTTGAGAGATCTCCTGTCTTTGAAAAACTCGGGAAGGCGTGATCCCTGTGGTGAACATCTTACTGGTTGAGGATGAGTGCGCCCATGTTGATCTGATCCAAAGGGCGTTTGAAGATCACGGCCCGGCCTTCCGCTTGACGGTTGCTTCCTGCCTTGGAGAAGCGGATCGGCATTTGCGGGAAAAGAGATTCGATCTGGTTCTTTTCGACTTTCTTCTCCCGGACGGAAAAGGCACCGAACTGCTGCGCAATGTGGATCTGGTGTCTTCCTGCCCGTTCATTCTCATGACCAGCCATGGCGATGAAAAGCTGGCCGTCGAGGCGCTCAAGGCGGGCGCTCTCGATTATGTGGTCAAATCGGCGGAGACCTTCTCGACCATGCCCAAGCTGGTGGAACGGGCGTTGCGGGAGTGGCAGCTTGTTGAGGATCGAAAGCAGGCGGAAGAGGCCCTGCGGCTGAGTGAGGAGAAGTTCCGGGCCATCGCCGATTACAGTTTCGACCTCGGGCTCTGGTTTGGTGTTGACGGAGAGCTGTTGTGGGCCAATCGTGCCATCGAGCGTTTTACCGGCAAGACCTTCGAGGAATGCAGGGAGGTGGCTGATCATATCTTTTCCTCGATCCACGAGGAGGAACGTCGGAACATCCGGGACATAATGGTGTCGGCTCTGGCCGACAGAACCTCCGGGAATAACATCCCTTTTCGCCTGCATTACCAAGAGGGGGTCTTCCGCTGGGTATCGATCTCCTGGGTGCCGATATACAGCCGGAATGGCGAGTATCTGGGAATCAGAGCCAATATCAGGGATATTCACGATCTAAAAAGAGCCTTGGAAAATCTTGAGGAAGTCAATCACGAACTGGATGCCTTCGTCTATACCGTTTCCCATGATTTAAGGACCCCGCTGACGCCGATCATCGGTTTTGCCCAGTTGCTGGAGGAACGTTTCCATAATCAGATGGACGAAAGCTCATTGGAAATGCTCTCCTGCATCGAGCAGCAAGGCAGGAACATGCTGGCTCTTCTCGAAGATCTTTTGCGTTTGGCGCGGGCCGGCTACCTGGAACGACCCTTGGAAGCGGTCGACGCGGGCGGGGTGGTGCGCGAGGTGGTTTTGGAACTGCACGAAAAAATCAGCCAAGACGCCATCGAGATAAAACAAAACCCCCTCCCTTTTGTTCATATCCCGCGGACACTGCTTAAGCAGATTTTTGAGAATCTGATTCAGAACGCCATCCTTTATGCAGGCAGCGCGGGTAATCCGATCGAGATCGGTGGCAACCGGGTTGCCGAAAAGGTTTTTTTCTTTGTCCGCGATCATGGCCCGGGGGTTCCTCAGGAAGACCGCAAGCGGATTTTCGAGGTCTTTTGCCGGGGTTCGGGGGAGAAAAAAACCGGGGGCACCGGTGTCGGACTGGCCACGGTGCGCAAAATCGCCCGCCAGTACGGCGGTTTCGCCTGGGTGGATGAGACACCGAATGGCGGGGCGACCTTCTGGGTGAGCGTGGACGAAGAGGGACTCCTGGATTGATTTTGCTCCGTTTTTCTGGCAATGGGAAGACGGGGAGCAGCAAACCGAAGTCTTTGAACCGCCGGTTTTTTTTAGGTAATGGGCCCATGACGGAGCCTGGCCCGGGAAAGGGATTGCAACGATTCGTGGAAAAGAGATATTTGGAAGAAATAGCCCGGCGCCGGACCTTCGGCATCATCAGCCATCCCGATGCCGGGAAAACCACCCTGACCGAGAAGCTGCTGCTGTTCGGCGGCGCCATTCAGCTGGCGGGGGCGGTCAAATCGAAAAAGGCTTCCCGCCATGCCACCAGCGACTGGATGGCGATGGAAAAGGAACGGGGTATTTCCGTCAACACCTCGGTGATGAATTTTCATTACCGCAACAACGAAATCAACCTTCTCGATACGCCAGGACACCAGGATTTTTCCGAGGATACCTACCGGGTGCTGACGGCGGTGGACAGCGCCTTGATGGTCATCGACAGCGCCAAGGGGGTCGAGACCCAGACCCGCAAGCTGATGGAGGTCTGCCGGATGCGCAACACGCCGATCATGACCTTCATCAACAAGCTTGATCGCGAAGGTCTGGAACCGTTGGAGCTGTTCTCCGACATCGAGGAGACCTTGCAGATCGAGTGCGTGCCGCTGACCTGGCCGGTGGGCATGGGTAAACGGTTCCGCGGTATCTATCATCTGCTCCGCAACGAGATGCATTTTTTCACTTCCCACATCAAGGACCGGGTGCAACAGGGGACGGTGATCCAGGGACTGGACAATCCCCAGTTGGATGAGTACCTCGGTGGTCAGGCCGACGAGCTGCGGGAGAGTGTGGAACTTCTCCAGGAAGCGAGCAATCCCTTTGACCTCAAGGAATATCTCAAAGGGAACCAGACGCCGGTCTTTTTCGGCAGCGCCATCAACAACTTCGGTGTCAAGGAGCTGCTTGATACCTTTGTCGAACTGGCCCCGGGGCCGCTGCCGCGCATGACCGAAAGCCGTGAGGTGCAGCCTGCCGAGCCCGCCTTCAGCGGTTTCGTTTTCAAGATTCAGGCGAATATGGACCCCGCCCACCGCGACCGCATCGCTTTCCTGAGGGTCTGCTCAGGAAGGTTCACCAGGGGGATGAAGGTCCGCCATCATCGCCTCGGCAAGGAGGTGCAGTTCAGCAATGCCATGATTTTCATGGCCCAGGACCGCAAGAATGTCGAGGAGGCTTTTCCCGGCGATATCATCGGCATACCCAACCACGGCACGATCCGCATCGGGGACACTTTTTCCGACAAGGAGCCGCTCAAGTTCGTCGGCATTCCCAGTTTCGCTCCGGAACACTTTCGCCGCGTCCGTCTCAAAGACCCTCTGAAAACCAAGCAGATGGACAAGGGCCTGCAGCAGCTCACCGAGGAGGGCGCGGTTCAGCTCTTCCGGCCGCTGAAAAGCAACGAATACATACTGGGGGCGGTTGGGGTGCTTCAGTTCGATGTCATTATCGAGCGGCTCAAGGCTGAATATAACGTGGATGCCGCCTATGAAGCGGTCAGCTACGCCGCCTGCCGCTGGGTGGATGGGGACGACCGCAAGGAACTGGACAACTTCATCAAAAAAGAAGCGATCAACCTCGCCTACGATGCGGAAAAGAGCCTGGCCTATCTGGCCCCCAGCGAATGGCGGCTGAACCATGTCCGCGAGCAGTGGCCGGCGATCCGTTTCCACAAGACCCGGGGAATCTGACCGATTTACGACGTGGAGAGAATGAGCATCATGAACAGCAGTCCATCCCCAAGGAAAAACCGCCGCACGCCGATCCGCGCCCTGCTGGCTTCGGAGCAGGAGACCCGGGGGGTTCATCTCGGCGGCTGGGTGCGCACCGCCCGCAGCGGCAAGGGCGTGACCTTTCTGGAGCTGAATGACGGCTCCTGCTTTGCTTCCCTCCAGGTGGTCGTGGATGGTGCCTCTCCCGCCGCCGTCGACATCGCCGGTATCGGCACCGGCTCCTGCATCGAGGTGACCGGCGACCTGGTGGCATCCCCGGCAGCCGGTCAGCGCTGGGAACTCAAGGCCGCCGGGATCCGCCTCCTCGGCTCGGCCGACGCCGACTATCCGCTGCAGAAAAAGCGTCATTCTCTGGAGTTTCTGCGCACCATCGCCCATCTGCGCCCCCGCTCCAACACCTTCGGCGCCGTGTTCCGAGTCCGCAACGCCCTCGCCTTCGCCGTCCACAAATTTTTCCAGGAGCGGGGCTTTCTCTACGTGCAGACACCGATCATTACCGCCAACGACTGCGAGGGAGCCGGCGAGATGTTCCGGGTCACCACTCTGGATCCGAAGGAGCCGCCGCTCAGAGAGGGCCTGGTCGCCTGGGAGGAGGATTTCTTCGGCGAAAAAACCGGTTTGACGGTCAGCGGACAGTTGCAGGCCGAACTCTTCGCCACCGCTTTCAGCGACGTCTACACCTTCGGTCCCACCTTCAGAGCGGAGAATTCCAACACCAGCCGCCATGTGGCGGAATTCTGGATGATCGAGCCGGAGATGGCTTTCGCGGATCTCCGGGATGATTGCCGGCTGGCCGAGGAATTTTTCCGTTATATGGTGGTTCACGCTTTGGAAAACTGCGGGGAGGACCTGAAATTCTTCAACGACCGCATCGAAAAGGGGCTTATCGACAAACTGGGAAAATTGGTCGGCGCCGAATTCAAGATCATGACCTATACGGAAGCCGTCACCCGTCTTCAAAAGTCGGGGGAGGCGTTTTCCTATCCTCTTGAATGGGGCCTCGACCTGCAATCGGAGCACGAGCGTTTCCTGACCGAAAAGATCGTCGGAGGGCCGGTCTTCGTCATCGACTATCCGGCCCGGATCAAGGCCTTCTACATGCGTCAAAATGATGATGGGCGCACCGTCGCCGCAATGGACATGCTGGTTCCCCGTGTCGGCGAGATCATCGGCGGCAGCCAGAGGGAAGAGCGTTATGACCGCCTGGAGCGTCGCATGGGTGAGGTCGGCATTCCTCTCAAAAGCCTCTCCTGGTATCTTGATATCCGCCGCTGGGGGAGCTGCCCCCATGCCGGCTTCGGCCTCGGTTTCGAGAGGTTGCTGATGTACATCACCGGCATGGAAAACATCCGCGACGTGATTCCTTTCCCACGCACCCCCGGCAACGCCAAGTTCTAAAACGGCTTTGTAATAAGTCCGGTGGTGCGAGTTTTTCCCGCAAGATGCCCTTGTTTTGCGTGAGGATAAAAAATGGAGCGGATTCCGGAATACAAGGTGGTGGAAACAACCCTGGTCACCGATGAAACCCTGGAAAGGATCATCAACGAGTGGGTTCAGCAAGGCTGGCAATTCGACGGCATGCAGTTCGCCATGCGCGAGGCCAGTAAGCGCCCGGCCATGGCCTTTCTTCTTTTTACCCGTCTGCCGATAACGGTTTCGTGACCTGTTTTTGTGCCGATGACATGGAGCCGGCCCCCATGGAAGGGGGCCTTTTCTTTTTTTGCCGTCCCTTGTCTGCTAATCTTTTAGAAACACGGCTCATCCGCGGAGAGGATTTATGGACGGCATCATCCCCGATTACATTCCCCCCGATTTTTCCCGTTCCGGTTTGCGGGACGCCCCGGCGGTTACCCTGTTTCCCGCCCCTGCGGACGGTGTCGCCCCCCCTGGTTTTCACGCCACATCCAACCATCCCGAATATCTGCACCTCGGCGGCGGGCGCTGGATTCTGGTCGCTGAAGGGCGGATGGATGCGGTGCTGGTGCGGCGCGGCGACAGGATTGAGGCGGTCGAGGCCCGGCGTCTCCAAAAGGGGGAACCGGTGGTGGTGGGTAGGAGCGAGGACGGCGAAGAGGGCATTCTGGTTCACGTATCCGGATTCGAAGCCGCTGCCCAAAAGGGTGAAAAATTCGCTTTCCGTTCCCGCGGTACGCGGGAAACCCCCTTTTCCCAATCTTACGACAAACTCTACCGGATTCTCCGTCACGACCGCGAGCAGGGCTATATCGTCTGGGTTCTCGGTCCGGCGGTGGCCTTCGACAAGGACAGCCGCGCCGCCATGCAGGGGCTGATCGGGGAAGGCTACTGCCATGCCTTGCTCGCCGGCAACGCATTGGCCACCCATGATCTGGAGGCGGGCCGCTTCCGCACCGGCCTTGGTCAGGATATCTATACACAGGAGCTGCAGCCGCTGGGGCATTACCACCACCTTGATATCCTCAACGAGGTGCGCCGGGTCGGCTCCATCCGCGCCGCCTTAAAAGAGATGGGGATCAAAGACGGCATCATTCACGCCTGCGAAGAGAAGGGCATTCCCTATCTTCTGGCCGGCTCGATCCGGGATGACGGTCCGCTGCCGGAGGTAATTGCCGGCGTCTTCCAGGCGCAGGACGCCATGCGCCTTCACGCCCGGCGGGCGACGACGGTGGTGGCTCTGGCCACCCAGCTCCATTCCATCGCCTTCGGCAATATGGTTCCCAGCTACCGGGTCATGGAAAACGGCCGGGTGCGGCCCGTCTTCTTCTATGTCGTCGACATGTCCGAATTCACCGCTTCCAAGCTGGCCAATCGCGGCTCGGCCCAGGCCGTGGCCATTCTCACCAATGTCCAGGATTTCATGGTGAACCTGTGGAACAATCTGCGCTTTCATCCCTGAGGCAAGGAAGAGCCGGAGACGGGGTTTTTCTCTGCGGGGAAGCAAAGGGGGCCATCTCCCCCAGCCGAAAGTTCCTGGCAAGCGATTTTGTTCACTCTTTTTCCCCTGCCGATGCGTTTTTCTGGCGGGCTTCCATCAGTTCCTGCCACCAGGACCTCATCAGAAAGGCGTCGTCGGGGAAATCGGTCATCTGCTCGAAGCGGGCCGGGGTCACGGTCAGGCACAGGATGTCCCGGGGAAGATAACGCCGCATGGCGATATCGGTACAGCCGATGACGGCCCGATCCTGTCTGTGATGTCCGAAAACCTCCCACAACTGGCCGCACCCCGAAGAAAAGGGCGCCTGGATCGTTTCCGGATCGGCGCTGTAGAAGGCGGCGAGGGTCATCAAAGCACTGAGGCGGTCCGGGTCGGCGAAAAAGGTGACCGTGCGGATATCCCGCCAGCGGTCCAGGCGGAGTGGCCCCATCAGCACCGTGTCTGCGGAAGGCTGGGGGTAGACGATGCGATCGAGGTACTCCTGAGCCAGGGCCTGGCTCGCCTTGAGTCCTTCCCCCAAGGGAGCGCCGTTTTTGCCGTCGGTGAGAAAGTTGGCCATCCACGGCGGGTATTTTTTGGTAAAGCCGAAATGGGACTGAAGTCCAGGACAACCGTGACGGGGACTTCGGAAGTCCTCCCCCTCCCCGCGCCTGACGATGAGGGTCTCACCCTTCACCCAGCGGTGGTAATAGGCGAAGCAGCACAGGGCGCCCTTGGCCTCCACCGTGGGCGCGAAGGATGCGTCCGGCGCGGAATCATAGAGACAGATAATGGGGGTGGAGAGGCGCAAAGCTTTTCTGAGACGGTCAATTGCTTTTTCGGTTGGCGGCATTTTTCCCTCCTGCGTTAATGTTAATGGAGATTTTCTGCTGCGGAAGGTGGGCCGGTATTCACAAGGTGTTTTTCTTTTCCGGCCGATGAAATATGTGGACGGCGAACTTCTTGCCTGAAGGCAAAACAATTTTTTTGGCGGCCAAGGGCAAAAAACCGGTTTCCCTGGTCGCGGCGAGAAAATCAGCGGGAGATACCAGATTCATGACCGGGGTGAGTGTTTGCAGGCGGGTGAAGGGCGAAGGTGAGACGCTTGCTGTGGCCGCGGAGGGAAGTTGCAGCACCGCGGCTAGAACCCCCCGGGGCCGGCAAACGGCCTTCAGCTTGGCAAGGGTGGGAGCCAGGGCGACATATTCGAAAATGAGGGCGGCGTAAATGAAGTCAACCGGCGCGAAGGTTAGGTCGGGATCCTGGATGTCGCCGGCATAAAGCTCAAGGCCGGGGATTTTGGCGGCGTAGCGGGTGGACAGCGTCTCCAGGTAACGGGGATTGATGTCGACGCCGATGACGCGTTTTGTTGTCTCGACAGCGATGTGCTCAAAACCGTTGCCGCCGGCACAACCGATGACGGCCACCGAAGAAGGCGAAAATTCGCCAATCAGCTCGGCGAAGACCGTCGCCACCATCTGTGCCTGGCCGATGGTCGTAAGGGACATGTGTCCTTCGTAGTCGGCCAGCGGGATTTCGAGCCAGGGTGTCCAAGGGGTATTCATGGTTGTCCCGCCGGGCAGGGTTTTGGTTTTCCGGGGCTTGCCAAGGCCCAGTTATCCCCCATTTTGGAAATAAAATTCAACTGTTGTCAAACTTCTTTTATATGCCAACATTACTGGAAGGTTTCTTTTGCCGCATATCCAAAAGAAATGGATGGCCGGTTTTCAGTTGCGTTTTGACCAGCATGGATCCCAGATTTTCGGGGACGTCTCTTTGGAGGGGGCAGAATACCCATGAAATCGAATCCCGCCGACAGCAACCGCATCATCATAATGGGCGCCGCAGGGCGCGATTTTCATAATTTTAATATGGTGTATCGCGACGATCCCGGTACGCAAGTTGTTGCCTTCACCGCCACCCAGATCCCCCAAATTGCCGGCCGCCGTTATCCCCCCTCCCTGGCAGGCGGCCATTATCCCCAGGGCATACCTGTTGTTGAAGAGACGCAGTTGGCGGTTTTGTGCCGTGAGATGGGGATTGATCAGGTTGTTTTTGCCTACAGCGATGTCAGTCATGCTTTGGTGATGCACCAGGCGTCGGTGGTATTGGCGACCGGCGCCGATTTTGTGCTCCTGGGCCCGGATAAAACAATGCTCAAGGCCAAGGTGCCTGTTATCGCCACTTCCGCCGTGCGCACCGGTTGCGGCAAATCCCAGACCACCCGCTGGTTGTCGCGACTATTGAAACAGCAGGGTTTAAAGGTCGCCGTCATCCGTCATCCCATGCCCTATGGAGATCTTGAACGGCAAGGGGTGCAGCGTTTCGCCACTGCCAAGGACCTTGCCGCCGCCCAATGTACCGTGGAAGAACGGGAAGAGTATGAACCCCTTTTGGATGCCGGCAATATCGTCTATGCCGGTGTGGACTATGGGAAGATCGTGGCCCAGGCGGAAAGTGAAGCGGATGTCATTTTATGGGATGGGGGAAACAACGATTTCCCTTTTATCCGGCCCGATTTGCATATCGTCCTGGTGGACCCCTTGCGGCCGGGAAGTGAGACCGGCCATCATCCCGGAGAAGCGGTGCTGCGCATGGCTGATATCGTTTTGGTCGCCAAGGTGAATTCCGCCTCCGATGCCCAGGTGCAAAGTGTGACCGAGGCCGCCCACCGCATAAATCCGCGAGCGGTCGTCGTCCGCGGCGCCTCGCCGATACAGGTAGGCGATCCCGCCCTGGTGCGCGGCAAACGGGTCTTGATCGTAGAGGACGGGCCGACGATCACCCATGGCGGCATGAGCTATGGTTCCGGGTATGTCGCCGCCGCCCAGTTCCAGGCGGCGGAAATTATCGATCCACGGCTAACGGCGGCCGGCGAGATAGCCGACCTGTATGCCCAGTATCCGCACATCGGCAGGGTGCTGCCCGCGGTCGGTTATCACCCGGCGCAGCTGGACGCGCTGCGCCGCACCATCAATGGGGCCGACGCGGATGTCGTCCTCGCCGCCACCCCCTGTGACCTGGGTTCGCTTATCAGGCTGAACAAACCGGTGGTTCGGGTGCGTTATGAATTCGAGGAAGTGGGGGACCCCAAACTGAGTGTTCTGGTAGAGGCTTTTTTGCGGAACGGAAAATTGGCGTAAATGGAGTGGAAACACCAAGGAACGATATCCGAGGTGAAAAGAAAGAATCCGCGCCTCAGCGCGCGGATTTCTTTTCCCACCAGGTCATTTCCGCAACGCCTTGGCTGATTATCGTGCCCGCTGTTCCCTTGAGGATGGCCTGTGCATCCTCAAGCCGTCCTATTCCCGCCATGCCGCCGGTGTTTTCGACAAATTCACAGGCGGCTTTCACCTTGGGGGCCATGGAGCCTTCGGCGAAAGTCATCTGATAAAGAATTTTCGGAGGTGCCTGGCGAATCGCCCGCGCCTTGGCGGTCTGCCAGTCCTGGTAAACGGCATCGACATCCGTCAGCATGAGGAAGGCATCGGCGTTCAGTTCTCTAGCCAACAACGCGCTGGCTGCATCCTTGTCGATGACGGCTTCCACCCCGAGAAAACGGCCATCCTCTTTTTTTACCACCGGAATGCCGCCGCCACCGGCACAGATGGCGATCACGCCATGGTCGACCAGCAGTTCGATAACACCGAGTTCCAGGATGTGTCGGGGCCGGGGGGAAGCCACCACCCGGCGGAAGCCTTTTCCATCCGGCGCCATGGTCCAATTTCGCTGGCCGGCCAGGATACCGGCTTCGCTTTCATTATAGACGGGGCCAATCGGTTTCGTGGGGCGCGTGAAGGCAGGGTCGTCGGCATCGACTTCAATCTGTGTCAGCAAGGTGGCGAAGGAGCACCCCGCCGGAAGGAAATTTCTCAATTCCTGCTCGATCAAATAGCCGATCATCCCTTCCGTTTCGGCACCAAGGATATCCAGGGGATAGGCCTCATCGGCTTGAAAAGCCGCACCCTGCAGGGCCAGCAGGCCGACCTGCGGACCGTTGCCATGGGAAATGATCAACTCATGTCCGCGGGCGATGGGAACGAGGGCTTCCGCCGCCGCCCGCACATTGGCGCGTTGATTTTCTGCGGTAAGGGGCTCGCCCCGGCGCAATAAGGCATTGCCTCCCAATGCCATGACGACACGCATCCGCTGACTCCTAGAAAAACGGCTGGAAACGGTGTTTCCGGCCATAAGCGACGGGGACGGGCGGAGCATTCGCTTTTTTTGAACCTCGCCCGGCATCTTCTAAAAATTATTTTTAACAGAAATTTTCATGAATACAATCAACCCTTTCCGCTCAGAAGAGGTATGGATTTGGTGGAGAAATGATCCAAAGTCCTTGGCGACCATATGCAATGCAGGAATGGCGGGGCTGTGAAGATTCCAGAAAAAGTTCAAATCAAAAGAATCCCCCTTTTAAAAAAAGGCGATTTTCAATACAGTCTTCGGCCTGACCGCAGTTTCCAGTTATTCTTCAGGGACGGAATCGTTGCTTCGTTGATTCCGAGGGAGGAAATCCATGACTCGACCTATCGAAAAGATATCTATAATCGGCGCCGGTGCTCTTGGGGCCACCTATGCCAGTCTGCTTTTTGCCATGGATCCGAGGTCGGTCCGGTTTATTTCCGGAAAGGACCGCTACGACAAATTATGTAAGGAAGGCGTCTTCGTCAACGGCAGGCATTACCCCATCGAAGTGGTAAGACCCGGAGAGGAAAAACCCGCGGATCTCGTCATTGTCGCAGTCAAACACTATCATCTCGATCAGGCCATTCAACAGATCAGAAGGGCGGTCGGTGCGCAAACGACTATTCTTTCCGTCATGAACGGCATCGACAGCGAAGAACGGATCGGCGCGGTATATGGTGCGGACAAGGTCCTCTATGGACTGGCCCTGGCCATCGATGCCCAAAGGAAAGGAAACAGCGTTGCCTACAAGAATCTGGGGCGCATCGTCTTCGGCGAGAAGGAAAATACTGTCTTGACGGATCGCGTCCGCCGCGTCGGCGATTTGTTTACCCGCGCCGGGATAATTTATGAAATAGCGCCGGACATGGTTCGCAGCCTTTGGTTCAAGTTCATGATCAATGTGGGAGTCAATCAGGTTTCGGCAGTTCTCGGGGCGAATTTCGGCCGTTTGAAAAAATCCGAGGAGGCGATGAAGCTTATGGAGGGGGCGATGCGGGAGGTCATCGCCATCGCCAAAGCGCTGAATGTGAATCTTGGTGAGGAAGACCTGGAAGAGTGGCGTCGAATTCATGACGAACTGGACCCAGAAGGTAAAACCTCAATGCTCCAGGATGTCGAGGGCGGCCGTCCAACCGAGGTTGAGATGCTGGCTGGGACGGTGATCGCCTATGGCAAGCGACTTGGCGTTGCGACACCGGTGAATCAGGAACTATTTGATGCCTTAAAGCGTATCTCGCCTGGCGCGGATCGCTAGCTTGTTGCTACCGCCTGCCGAAAAGAAAATTTTAATCATGATGGTTCCGGCGCTCCTGGCGGATGGTTGCCGGTCTTGACAACCGGTTGCCGAGGTATTAGATTGACCACGAAATTTTTCCAGGAGGATCGTGTCATGCCAATGTACGAATATCGTTGCGAAAATTGTGGGCTGGTTTTTGAAGTGCGGCAGAAATTTTCCGATGCCCCGGTGGCATTCTGTAGTGCCTGTGGCGCTCCGGTAAAAAAACTGATATCGCTGACGGAGTTTGCCCTTAAGGGCGGCGGCTGGTATCAGCAGGGGTATTGCCAGGGTGGGGGCTCGGCATCCGGTTGCTCCGGATCCGGGTCTTCCGGCTGTGCCCGGTGCCCCAAGGCTGCCAACGGATAAAAAATCCCCGGCGAAAACCGCCGGGGATTTTCGCTTTTACGGACCGGGTTGGCAGCATGGCGAAACAAGCCGACAGGTTCAGGGATGTCCCGCTGGCTGCTTTTTCCCTTGTTATAAAGGATTGATTGGAAGGTGGCGGCGGTTTTTTAAACCCTGTAACAGCGCCGGGTGAGGACGATGCGCACAATCAACATCATCGGATGCGGAAAGGTTGGAAAAACCTTGGGGAGGCTGTGGGTTCTGCAGGGCCTGGCCCGAATCGGGGACGTGCTCAACCGGTCGCCGGAAAGCTCGCAGGCGGCCGTCGCCTTTCTCGGCGCAGGCCGGGCCGTGAAGGGGTTTGAGGATTTGGCGCCCGCCGATATCCAGCTGATTTCGACCACGGACACCCACATCGCTGCAGCCGCCGAAAATCTGGCCTGCTGCGGAGTGATCCGCTCCGGCGATGTGGTTTTCCACTGCAGCGGTTCCCTCTCCTCGGCCGTCCTTGCCCCTCTGCGCTCTTCGGGGGCGGTCCTGGGGAGCGTTCATCCCGTCAAAAGCTTCGCCGATCCGGAAAGATCGGTCGCTTCCTTTGCCGGCACCTTCTGCGCCATGGAGGCAGATGGGAAGGCCCGGGTTGTGCTGACCGAGCTTTTTACGGGCATCGGGGCAAAGGTCTTCCCCGTCCGCTCCGAGAACAAGATGATCTATCACGCGGCGACGGTTTTGGTGTGCAATTACCTGACTTCCCTCGTGGAACTGGCCTGCCGCTGTCTGCTGAAAGCCGGTTTGGATGGGGAAACAGCCCTGCGCATGATGGAGCCGTTGGCTCTTGAAACCGTTGGCAACATCTTTCACGACGGCACGGTGCGGGCGCTGACCGGGCCGATCTCCCGCGGCGAAAAGGAAATCGTCGCCGGGCAACTCGAAGCCCTTTCCCGGTGGCAACCGGAGATGGGGGAAGTGTATCGTCTGCTGGGAAAGGTGGCTCTGGATCTCGCCGTAAAAAAGGGCGCGGCTCCCCGGGAATCCCTGGCCGAACTGGAACAGCTCCTGGCCGCGGAACGCCGCCACCGCTGAAAGGCGTTTTCTTCTTGAAGGGGAAGGGAGAATTTTCCTTCGGTCAGCGGGAGGATGACAGCAACGGCGGGTTGCTCCTGTCCTTCCCGCTGGCGATAAACTCGGAGTTCCCTTGAGGTAAGGGTGATCTCTTCCCTGTTTTTGCGGGTTTTCCCCATGGTGCGGTTTTACGCCGGCGGAAACAGCCGCAGCAGGTCAGCAGGGGTTTCCGCACGGAAGTCGTGGGGCTGGCCGCCGTCGTTACCGAACCCCCAGGCGCAGAAGCAGGTTTTGATGCCGGCGCCGTTGCCGGCCCTGAGGTCGGTGTGGTGGTCGCCGATCATGACGGCCCGCTCGGGGGCGGCGCCGAGGCGGCGCAGGGCTTCCAGAACCGGGCCGGGGTCCGGTTTGCGGGTGGTGCAGCTCTCGGCGCCGAAGAGCAGGGAAAAGTAGTGGCCGATGCCGAGGTCTGCCAACAGCAGGCGGCTGAGATGAAAGGGCTTGTTGGTGATCACCGCCAGCTTTTCGTCTTTATGGGCTGCCAGAAAATCGGCCATGCCGGGATAGAGCCGGGTCGTGTCGCACTGGTGCTCCCCGTAGAGGACCAGAAACCGCTCCAGCAGTTTCCCGCGGAACAGATCCTCCGGCAGGCAGCGCTGCAACAGCAGACGGGCGCCGTCGCCTACCCGTACCCGGATATCCTCCGTGCCCATCGGTTCCAGACCGATTTCCCCCCGCAGCAGATTGACGCAGGTGGTGAGATCGGCCACCGTGTCGGCAAGGGTGCCGTCGAGATCGAAAAGATAGGTGTCGAAACTCATCATCTTTTGTACTGGCGCTCCCCGAAGATGGCTGTGCCGACGCGGATCAGGGTCGCCCCTTCCTCGATGGCGGTTTCGAAGTCGTGGGTCATGCCCATGGAAAGCTCCCTCATCTCCACACCGGGAATGGCCAGGTCGTGCAGATGGCGGGCCAGGCGGCGCAGTTCGCGGAAGTAAGGGCGGATCTCCTGGGGATCGTCGCAGTAGGGGGGGAGGGTCATCAGACCTTTGATTTTCAGGTTGGGAAAGGTTGCGATTTCCCGCACCAGGGATGCCAGTTCCGTTTCGGAAGTCCCCGATTTGCTCGCTTCTTGGCCGATATTGACCTGGATGAGAAGATCGATGGTTCGGTCGATTTTCCCCCATTGGCGGCTGATCTCTGCCGCCAGGTGGAGGCGGTCGACGGAGTGGATCAGCGCTACCTTGCCAGCCAGGTATTTGACCTTGTTGGTCTGCAGGGCGCCGACGAAATGCCACTCGACGGCTTCCGGGACCGTCCTTTCCTTGTCCATGAATTCCTGGACGTAGCTTTCCCCGAAGAGGGTCTGGCCGGCGGCAACAGCCTCTTCAATGGCGGTGGCCGGCTTGGTTTTGGAAACAGCCACCAGCCGCACATCGTCTACATTTCTGCCGGAACGTTTGCAGGCCGCCTGCATCCGCTCCCGCACCCAAGCCAGGTTCTCCGCGATGGACATGGTTTCAATCCCCGATGGTTTGCTTTTCCCCAGGAACACAGCACCCCCCCGACTCTTTTGCTGAAAAGGCGGCAAAGAGGTGCGCTGCTCCCAGCTCCGCCAACACTTCCACCACCTCACAGAGGGGCAGGCCGACGACGTTGGTGTAACTGCCGTGGACGGCACGCACCATGAAGGCGCCGATCCCCTGCACGGCGTAGGCGCCGGCCTTGTCGAAAGGCTCGCCGGTATCGAGGTAGGCAAGGATTTCGGTGTCGCTGAGCTGGCGGAAGATCACTTCGGTAACGGCGGCCCCGGAACGGGTCGCGTCGGAAATCCGGTCGTGGACGGCGTAGCCGGACACGACCTGGTGCGCACGTCCCGCCAGGGAGCGGAGCATGGCGAAGGCCTCGTCCCTGTCCTTCGGCTTTCCCAGCAATTCGGCGTCGCGGACGACGATGGTGTCACTGCCCAGAAACCAGCGCCCCGGCACGTCCTTTTTCGCGGCGACATCGGCGGCTTTGGCGATGCTGAGGCGGATGACATGATCCCGCGGTGTTTCGCCGTCCAGGGGTTCCTCGGCAACGGCGCTGGGGACGACACGGCAGAAGATACCCACCGAAGCAAGCAGGTCGCGTCGGCGCGGTGAGGCGGAAGCCAGCACCAGTTCTGTGTCCACCTTAATACTCCCTTTCCTGTTTTTCAATCTCGCTCCACCATTTTTCCGTATCCGCCAGGGCCCGTTGGGCCAGGGCCAGGCGCCGCTCCGAACGCTTGCGGATCGGTTTTCCGGCCAGCGGCGGAAAAAGGCCGTAATGGACATTCGACGGCTGGAAATGGTCCGGGTCGGCCTCGGTAAGGTGGGTGAGCAGCGCCCCCAAGGCCGTGGTGGGCGGCGGCGGCGTGTAGAGCAGGCCGCGCACTTTGCGGGCGGCGGCGATGCCGGCCAGAAAGCCGGTTGCGGCTGATTCCACGTAACCTTCCACGCCGCTGATCTGGCCGGCGAAGAAAAAGCCGTCGCGCCCATTGAGTTCCAACGTCCGCAGCAGACAACGGGGGGCGTTGATAAAGGTGTTGCGGTGCATGCTGCCGAGGCGGGCAAAAACCGCTTTTTCCAGGCCGGGGATGAGGCGGAAGACGCGCCGCTGTTCCGGATAGGTCAGCTTGGTCTGGAAGCCGACCAGGTTGAATAACGTCCCGGCCTGGTTCTCCCTGCGCAGTTGAAGCACGGCGAAGGGCTCGCGGCCGGTGCGCGGGTCCTTGAGACCCACCGGCTTCATCGGGCCGAAGGCGAGGGTCATCTCCCCCCGTTCGGCGAGAATTTCGATAGGCATGCACCCCTCGAAATGGAGACCTTTTTCGAAGTCCCGGTATGGGACTTTTTCCGCGCCGCGCAGTTCCGCCACGAAATGGCGGTACTCACCTTCCGTCAGCGGGCAGTTGAGGTAATCCGCCCCTCCTTTGTCATAACGGGAGCCCCACCAGACCTTATCCATATCGATGGAATCGGCCTCGACGATGGGGGCGATGGCATCATAGAAATAGAGGCGGTCGCTGCCGGTCAGGGCGGCGATTTTTTCCAGCAGGGTTGCGGAAGTCAGCGGGCCCGAGGCGATGACAGCCGCCTTCGCCGCCGGGAAAGCGGTCACTTCCTGGCGGACCAGGTCGATGGCGGTGTGGCGGGCGATTCTTTCGCTGATGAAAGCTGAAAAAAGCTCCCGGTCGACGGCCAGGGCACCCCCTGCCTCAACCCGGCAGGCATCGGCCGCTTCCATGAAGAGGGAACCGCAGTGGCGCAGTTCCTCTTTGAGGCAGCCGACGGCGTTGGTCAGACTGATGCCCCGAAAGCTGTTGGAACAGACCAGCTCGGCCAGTTGTTCGCTGTGGTGGGCCGGCGAGAAATGGTGCGGTTTCATCTCCAAAAGGCGCACCCGGACGCCGCTTCGGGCGGCCTGCCAGGCGGCTTCGCAGCCGGCCAGGCCGGCGCCGACAACAATAAGCGGTTCGGCATCGGGGGAGGGGTTCATGAAACTCCGCAAGGCATGGAACAGGCAGACAAACGGCATGGAACAACCGCTATTAAAGCAGTAAAAAGAGGGAGGAGCAAGGGAAAGGTGGCGCGACGGGCGGTGCAGGGTCCGCCGGAACCGTTCTCCGGTGTTACTTTTTGGAACTCGTTTTGGGGGCTTTGACTGCCTTGGCGGTTTTTCCCTTTTTGGCCGTCGACGTTTTGCTTTCCGCTTTTTTCACTGGTTTTTCGGGGGCTTCGAGCTGATGCCGCCAGTCGCAGCCTTCCCGGGCGCATTTGCGGTAACGCCCGTCCCGCTTGGTGGTCTTTTCGACGACGATGGGGTAGCTGCATTTGGGACACGCCTCATTGACCGGAAGATCCCAGAGGGCGAATTTGCAGGAAGGATAGCGGTTGCAGGAGTAGAAAATCTTGCCGTAGCGGCTCTTTTTCTCTTGCAGTTCCCCTTCGTGGCAGGCCGGACAGGGAATGCCGAGGCCTTTGGGTTTGAACAGAGGTTGGATATTCTTGCATTTCGGGTAGGCGGAGCAGGCCAGGAATTTGCCGTAGCGCCCGCTTTTGATCAGCATCGGCGCGCCGCATTTCTCGCATTTCTCTTCCGAGTAGACCTGCTCCTTCTCTTCCTCGACGGCCAGGGATTCGGTGAAACGGCACTCGGGAAAGCCGGAACAGGCCAAAAATTTTCCCGAGCGGCCCAGCTTGATGACCAGTTTCTGACCACACTTGGGGCAGAGGCGGTCCGTGGTCTCGGTGGTGATCTCCTGTTTGCTGACCTCGACTTCCTTCTGCTTCAGCAGGGCGATGAAGGGCTCCCAGAATTCCCGGAGCATCGGCCGCCATTTTTTCTCTCCGCGGGAGATGGCGTCCAGAGCCTCTTCCATCTGGGCGGTGAATTCGTAATCGACATACCTGGTGAAATGGGCCGACAGCAGATCGCTGACCACCATCCCGAGATCCTCCGGGAAAAAGGTCCGTTTTTCCAGGCGGGCGTACTTGCGGGTCACCAGGGTATTCATGATCGGCGCGTAGGTGGAGGGACGGCCGATGCCGTTTTCCTCCAGGGTCTTGACCAGGGCGGCCTCGGTGAAACGGGGCGGAGGCTGGGTGAAGTGCTGTTCGGGGAGAAGGCTTTGGCAGGTGACCGTTTCTCCCTGTTTGACCGGGGGCAGGGTTCCTTCTTTGTCGCCTTCCTGACCGTTTTCGTCGATCCCTTCGATGTAGAGCTTCATGAAGCCGGGGAAGCGGATCACCTGGCCGTTGGCGCGGAACAGGAAACGCTCGCCGGACTCGTTGAGAGGTGCTTCAGGCTCATCCGAGGTTTTTTGGGCCTCAATATCGACGGTGGTGGTGTCGAGGACGGCTGCCGCCATCTGGGAGGCGATGGCCCTCCGCCAGATCAGGTCGTAGAGGCGGAACTGATCGGGACTCAGATGGGATTTCACCTTCTCGGGAAGATTGGCGAAGGAGGTGGGGCGGATCGCTTCGTGGGCTTCCTGGGCGTTTTTCGCCTTGCTCTTGAATTCCCGGGGAACGGCGAGGGTGTAGTCGGCGCCGAAGCGCTGGCCGATGACGTCGCGGGCTTCGGCGAGGGCTTCCGTGGAGAGGATCACCGAGTCGGTACGCATGTATGTGATCAGGCCGACGGCACCGCCGCCGATATCGATCCCTTCGTAGAGTTTCTGGGCCGTGCTCATCGTCTTGCCGGCGGAAAAACCAAGCTTGCGGCTAGCTTCCTGCTGCAGGGTGCTGGTGGTGAAGGGGGGGGCGGGATTACGTTTCTTCTCTTTGGCGGTCACCGCGGCGATGCGGAAGTCGCTGCCTTTAATCCGGCTTTCCAACTGCCGGGCCGCTTCCTGGGTACCGATATCGAATTTGTCCAATTTCTTGTCGCCGATGGCGACGAGGCGAGCCTTGAACTCACCGCCCCCGACGTTTTCCAGCAGGGCGTCGATGGTCCAGTATTCCTTCGTCTGGAAAGCCTGGATCTCCTTCTCCCTTTCGCACATCAGGCGCAGGGCCACCGATTGGACCCGGCCGGCGGAGAGGCCGTAACGGATCTTTTTCCACAGGAAGGGAGAGAGATTGAAGCCGACCAGATAGTCGAGGATGGAACGGGCCTGCTGGGCATCCACCAGAGATTGGGCGATGCCGCGGGGTTCGGCCATCGCTTTACGGATGGCGTTCTGGGTGATCTCGTGGAAGGTGACCCGGCGCACAGCCAGCTTGGCGTCGCTTTCCGTAAGGCCCAGCGCTTCCAGCAGGTGCCAGGCTATGGCCTCCCCTTCCCGGTCGGGGTCGGTGGCCAGGATCAATTCGGAGCTGGTGAGGGATTCCTTGCGGATATGGTCCAGATAGACCTTGCTTTTGGCCAGGATCTCGTAGCGGGGCTCGAAATCCCGGCCGACATCCACCGAGCCCTTGCGGCTCGGCAGGGCGCGGACATGGCCGTAGGAGGCCAGCACCTTGTAGCCTTTGCCGAGAAATTTTTCGATCGTTTTCGCCTTGGCCGGCGATTCAACGATGACCAGGGATTTCGCCATCTCTTTCCTCAAATAAATGCTCGGGGTTGCGATATCACCGCGGCAAACAAAAAGGCCGCAGTGTCCGCCGCGGCCCCTTGCCTGTCAATGGTAGAGCAGCGACCATTCGTCTTTGAGGAGACATTCGATTTCACGGTCATAATGCTTCAGTGTACGGGAAAACAGGGTGATGGCAACCAACGCCTTGACGTCCTGCAGGGTCGCATCGCCGTCATTCATGGAGAGCACGTTGCTGATGATCTCATCCATTTCGTCGGCGTTGACCAGGCCGAGGGTCCACAGGCGCGACAGCAGGCCTTGGGAATCCAGGGAAAGGGCGTTCTTTTCCTCGGCGGAGAACACACGGAAGGTATGGTTGGCTGGGGTCTCCCCTTCCCCCTCGATGGTTAACGTTTCGGCGGAGAGGTTTTCGATCCAGCTGAATGCGGCATTGATCTCGTCAAGATTGAAACCGACGCTGATCAGTTCCTGGATGATGCTGTCATCGTTGAGGAACTCATTTTTTTCAAAAACGTATTGGGCGATAAAATTGACGATCGCCAGAACCCGGTCTCTCAAAGAACCTCCTATCAGGGGGTCGATGATAGTTTCCTGTTCACGATGAAGTGCATGCCGGGAAGCCGCGAAACCACCCCCTCAAGTTCCAGGTGCAGTAACGTAGCGGAAACATCCCCGGGTGTCAAGCCGCTTCTCTGAACGATTTCATCGAGATGACAGGGGCCCTCCGCCAAGAGACGGCAGAGAGCAGTTTCTTTTTCAGAGCGGGGTGGGGTGGCTGTAAGGGCGCTTTTCCGCGCTGATCCGGCCTGCGGCGGGGCGCCGAGGACCTCCAGCAGATCACGGCTGCCGGAGATCAGAGTGGCACCGTCCTTGAGAAGTTGATTGACGCCTTCGCTGTGGGAGGAATAGACGGGGCCGGGTACAGCGAAGACCTCCCGCCCCTGCTGCAGTGCGAAATCGGCGGTGATCAGCGATCCGCTGTTCTTGGCGGCCTCCACCACCACGACACCGCGGCTGAGGCCGCTGATGATGCGGTTGCGTCCCGGAAAGTTGGCCGCCAGGGGTGCCACCCCGGGCGGGTATTCCCCCAGCAGCATGCCCTTTTCGAGAATGCGCGAAAAGAGTTTGCAGTGTTCGGGGGGATAAATCTGGTCGATGCCGCAGCCAAGGACGGCAATGGTAAGGCCGCCGTCCAGTGCTCCTTCATGGGCAGCGCCGTCGATACCGCGGGCGGCGCCGCTGACGATGGTGATGCCGTGGGCCGCCAAATCGGCGCAGAGATCCCGGGTAAAGCGGATCATGGCGCTCGAGGCGCGCCGTGATCCGACCACCGCCAGGCAGTTGTCGGCCGCGCATTCCCCCCTGGCGAAAAGCAGCGCGGGCGGGTCGAAGATCTCCCTCAGCAGCGGCGGATAGGCTTGGCGATCGCGGTAGGTGATTATGCGCGTACCGGTTTCTGCCAGGACGGCCAGTGTCTTGTGCAGGCGGTCATCGTCTGCGGCGATGATTTCGGCGGCAACCGGGAGAGGGATTCCCCCCTTGTCAAGCAATTGCCGCGGGTCCGCTTCCAAAACTTCCCGGCTGCCGGAAAAGGCCTCCATGAGCCGGAGCAGGCGCGCCCTGCCGATGCCCGGACTTAGAGAAAGCCGCAGCCATCCGCGTTCTTCATCAGGGATCATGACGGATTGTCCACCAGGCCACCCCCAAAAACATCTTTATGCCCTGAGGCCGTCTTGCCGTTAATTTATAAAGGCGCAAAGGAAAGTGACAACCGTTCTCTCTTTTTTTCTGAATCCCGGCAATTGCCTGATGCAGTTATTCAGCCGGTACCTAAAGAAGAGGGGCTGGAAACATCTCCAGCCCCTCGGCCGCAAAAAAATTGCCGGTTCAGCGCCAGCGCCGGAGGGAGGTCCGTCACTGGACCACGGTATACACCTTGTCGCCGACGAATACCGTTTCCCGGCATTTGAGAATCAGGGCGGAGCTGGTCTTTTCCTGGGTTTCAAGAACCACGGCGTTGCCGAGAAAGATATCGGGAAGGGAGACGTCTACCTTGACCAGGGACCGGTCGGTGACCTTTCTTTCTCTTGCCAGATAGAGCAGGTTGCCTGGTTCGAGGCCGTCGGCGGCGCCGAGATCGACATGGACGACATCATAGGAGGCGAGGCTCTCCTGATCCGCCGAGGAGGCGACTACATAGCCGGAAAGAAAATTCCGGGCCCTTTTGAGATCGATATGGTAATCCCTGACGGGGGAGGGCATGATCCGGCTGCCCCGTTCGATCTCCTTGTAGCTTTCCCTGACCACGGCCGTTGCCACGGAAGGATTGACCTCCATGATCTGAACGGTACCCAGGTTCATGACCCGATAACCCAGCATGGTTCCCGTGCGCGGATGGCGGAGCGCTTTGTCGGCGCGGAAGGCGAGGAAGGTTTCGCCGATTTCGACCGGATAATGCATCTGGATGAACAGGGTATCATCCTTGGCCATCAGCAGCCGGTTGTCCACCGAATCGATAATGACCCCCGCCCCCTGAAGGTCTCGTTCACTGATAAAGCCGTCCGCTCCGCCGAAGGTTTTGATGGTGATGGCATCTGCGCCGATCTGCTCGGCCAGTACATCGGCTCCGGCGGTATCTGCCCCCTTTTCCCCCACCAGCAGAATGCGCCCATCGTATATGGCGATTTCCTGCCCCGGATAGATCAGATGGGGATTGGTGACAAAGGGGTTGTTGGACCAAAGATTGGGCCAATAATCAGGGTCCTTGAGAAAACGCTGGGAGATCCCCCACAGGGTATCCCCCTTCGTGATGACATAGGTCTGGGGGACTCCTTTGGCGAAAATCAGAACCGGTAACAAAAAGATCGCACCGAAAAGAAGAACGATGGTTTTTTTGGTCACCATGTCGAGCCCGTCCTTTGTTGGTTATGGAGTTCGCAATTCCGGCATGCTTTGCCGCAGCGTCTGTGCCGCGGCGCTTTCCGGATAAGTTTTTAAAAGAAATTCGGCTGTTTCCCTGGCCCGGGCATGGTCTTGCATCCTGTTCAGGATGGTCGCCATCCGGGCCAGGGATTCCGGCACCTTTTCGCTTGGCGGTTGCATGCCGGCAAGAAAGTCGAATTCTTTCAATGCCTGAGGGAATTCCTCCAGGGCGTAGTGGCTTTCGCCGAGCCAGAAACGGGCGTTCGGCGCATAGCTGTTGTCGGGATAGCGTTCCAGAAAAGCCTGGAATCCTCTGACCGCCTGCTGAAATCGACCCGAAGCGTAGTTTCCGAAGGCCTCACGGTAGATCGCAGCCGGGGTGGCACTCCCGGTCCGCAAGCCTGGGGATGGGTCGAAAACGGGTTTTGGAGGTTCCGAAGTGACTTTTTCCGCGATTTGATGATCCAGGAGAGCTCGTTGTTCATTGATCCTGGCCTCCTGGTCCTGGACCCCTGCACGGTTTTTTTCCACCTGGGCGGATATTTCCTGCAGTTTTTTCTCCAGCAGGGCGACCCTGTCCTCCAGGCCCTGTTGCCGGGCGGAAGGTGGTAAAGTCGCACAGGCTGACAAAGCAAAACTCACGCCAAGAAAAATCAGGAGTCCCAGAGATTTTATGTCTTTTCGATTTTCATTCATGGATAAATGCTGTTTGAAGGAGGAAAGCAAGTTTCTGTGGTCACGATTCCAGCTCCCAGGTTAGAATGAAACGCTTTTCCAGGTAAGGGAATATATCAATCGGTTGAGACAATCCATGACCGGGCTTGATTATTACATTCCGGCGCATAATTACAAGTATCAAAAAAAGGCGGAGGACTCCAGTGTTTAATGAGGAGTGTTTAAAAAATGGGGACTGAGGCGCCATTTCTTCCCGAGCTGTTGGCTCCCGCGGGAGATCCGGAAAAGCTTGCCACGGCCCTCCATTTTGGCGCCGATGCGGTCTATGTCGGCGGCGAGAAGTTCGGTTTGCGGGCCATGGCCGGTAATTTTTCTTTGCCGCAGCTTGCGGCGGCGCGGCGCCTCACCCGGGAGCGGGGGAAAAAGCTTTATTTGACCCTCAACGCCTATTTGGCACCGGAAGATTTTTCGGATTTGGCAAACTATATAGAGGAATTGCGCCCCCTCAATCTGGACGCCTACATCGTTTCCGACCCGGGGGTCATCGATCTAATCCGCCGCATCGATCCGCAGCGAACGCTCCATCTTTCCACCCAGGC
This sequence comes from Deltaproteobacteria bacterium, assembly GCA_012729375.1. Lineage (GTDB taxonomy): Bacteria > Desulfobacterota > Desulfuromonadia > Desulfuromonadales > JAAYDE01 > JAAYDE01. The sequence goes on from JAAYDE010000114.1 coordinate 69,587, forward strand.
CAACACCACCAACGCCGCCGCCGCTGGTTTCTGGCAGAAAAACGGCATCCGCAGGGTCAATCTGGGGCGGGAATTGACCCTTTCACAGATAAGGACGATCCGTGGCGGCTGCGACCTGGAACTGGAGGCTTTTGTCCACGGCGCCCTGTGCATGGCCTATTCGGGGCGTTGCCTGCTGTCGGCGGCGTTGACTGGACGCAGCGCCAACCGCGGTGCCTGCGCCCATCCCTGCCGCTGGCGATACGCACTGCTGGAGGAGACCCGGCCGGGGGAGTATTTTCCCATCGCCGAGGACGAAACCGGCGCCTATATCCTCAACAGCCGCGATCTGTGCCTGATCGACTATCTCCCGGCCCTGGTCGGGGCTGGAATTGACTGCCTCAAGATCGAGGGGCGTATGAAAAGCCGCTACTATGTCGCCGTGGTCACCGATGTCTATCGAAACGCCCTGGATCATCTCCAGGACGCGAGGGACCAGCACCCTCGTTGCGCCTGGCGCCATGAGCTGGAAACGGTGAGCCACCGGCCCTACGGGACGGGTTTTCTGTTTCCCGAAGCCGGTGGCCAGATCCATCCCTATTTCTCTTCTTACATCCGCTCCCACGATTTCGTCGGGGTGTTGGTGGAAAATTCCGGCGGATCCCCCCTGGTCCAGGTACGCAACCGTTTTTTCCCCGGTGAAAAACTGGAACTGGTCGCGCCCGGTCTGGAACGGCTGCCTTTTACACCGGCGGAGATCAGAACCGCCGAGGGCGATTCCCTGGTCGTGGCCCAACCCAACGCGGTGGTCGCTATCGATCTGCCTATCCAAGGAAAACCGGGAGATCTGTTGCGCCGTAAAAAACCGACAGGCTCCTGAGGGTGACGGTGTTTTGCCCGTAGGTCATGGTGTGTCAACTTCTGTGCCGCGCACTCGCCAGAATTTCCTTTGACGTACGTCGCAGGCCGTCAGCAGGCGACCGTAAACGGCTCCGGTGTCGAGACCGATCCTCTGCTCCTCCTGAAAAGGGGATGTCAGAGGAGTGTGGCCGAAGACCACGGTTGCTCCCCAATCGTAATCGGCATGGAGGAAATCACCGCGGATCCACAGCAGATCCTCTTCGGACTGTTTTTCCAGGGGAGTTCCGGGGCGCAGCCCGGCATGGACGAAGATGAAGGAGTCGGTCCGGTACCAGGTTGGGAGGTTGAGGAGAAAATCGAGGTGATCGGGAGGGAGGTGGATGGCGCCGTTTTCCTCATAGAGCTGCAAGGTCCGGGTGCCTCCGTTGAGGAGGAAAAGATCGCGGTTATTCCCCTGCAGGAAATCGAGGAACATCGCCTCATGGTTGCCTTTCAGACAGACCGTTCCGGGAAAGTGTTTTTTGAAATCGATCAGGTAGTCGATTACCCCCCGGCTGTCGGGGCCGCGGTCGATATAGTCGCCGAGAAACACCAGTTGATCTTCGGCAGTCGGGCGGATCTTCGCCATCAGGCGCCGAAGGGACGCCAGGCAGCCGTGGATATCCCCCACGGCGATAAGCCGGCAGGCGGCTTGTTTTTTTTCTTTGCCGAAAAAGGGGATTCGCATCCCGCCATCTCTCCGCAGCCTCGGCAAGATAGAATGTCAAAACTGGCTCGCAAACCAATCAAGGAAGCTGCCGCTTCCCTGATTGGCCCTGAAACCCTCGCCAGATTTTATTTTATCATGATAAAGCCCATCTGACGGCCTGTCTGGCCGTTGTCACGCCGGTAGGAAAAGAACAGTTCACGGTTGGCATAGGTGCAGTATTCGTCGCAACCGCTGATCCGGTTTGCCGGGACGCCGGCTCTCTCCAGCTGCAACCGGCAGCAGTGACGCAGATCGAGCCGCCAACGGCCGAAGGTCTTTTCCCTGGCGATCTCCTCCCAGCGGCAGCCGCTTTGGGCGAAGGCATCCTTCACCGTCCGGTCTACTTCGTAGTGTGCAGCGGAAATGCCGGGTCCGACTGCACAATAAAGTTTTTCGGCCGCTGCGCCGAAAAGCTCCGCCAAGGCTTGGAGTGTCTTGCCGATGATGCCCCCGGCGGCGCCCCGCCAGCCGACATGGGCGGCGGCGATAACCGCAGCATGTGGATGCCAGAAGAGGACGGGGTAACAGTCGGCGACCAGAATGCCGAGCATGGCTCGCGGTTGATTGGTGATGATGGCGTCGCTGTCCAGGGTGAGAAAATGAGAGAGATCCCGGTTCGGTTCGTCAATGACCAGGATGTCGCTGCCGTGGACCTGGTGGACGGTGAGCAGATTTTGCGGAGCTATGTCGAAGGCGCGGCACAGGGTGGAGCGGTTGCCTTCCACGTTATAGGCGGCATCGTCGGTATGAAGGCCGAGATTGAGGGAGTTGAAGGGGGGGCGGCTGACCCCGCCGTTGCGGGTGCTGAAGCCCGCCCAGAGGGGAAACTCATCGGCCCATGCCGGTTTGAAATAACTGATTTTTGCCTGTCGCGTCAACTGCATGTGTCGATTGTTCCTTTACCATTTGGCACTGGGCCAAAAAGCCGGGCGAGCCAAGAGGGCTCAAGCTGATATTTGTCCCACAGGTAGTGCAGGACCGCCATCATGTCCTCAGGAGGGGCGCTGGAAAATTCCAGGTAGCGGCCGTTGCCGGGATGAATGAAGCCAAGATTTTCGGCATGAAGGGCCTGCCGGTGGAGGGCGAACAGCAGCTGGCGCAGATGCCCATCGGCAACTTGCTTCAGCCATCCCTTGTGGCCGTAGACGGGATCCCCCGCCACCGGAAAGCCATTCCCGGCCAGATGCACCCGGATCTGGTGGGTACGGCCTGTTTCGAGGCGCAACTCGACCAGGGCGAGACGGTCTTCCCTAAAGCGGCGCAGAACCTTCCAGCGGGTGACGGCGCGGCGCCCGGCTCTGGTGACCAGCGCCATCCTCTTGCGCTCTGTAGGGTGGCGGCCGATTGCTCTGTCCATCACGCCTTCATCGTCGCCGGGCAGGCCCTGAATCAGGGCCAGGTAGCGGCGCTGAACGGTGTGCTCCTTGAACTGGCGGGCGAGACCGTTGAGGGCCGCTTCGTTCTTGGTCGCCACCAGCACGCCGGAGGTATCCTTGTCGAGACGGTGGACAATGCCGGGCCGCAGTTCGCCGCCGATCCCGGAGAGGTCGCCGCAGTGGTGCAGAAGGGCGTTGACGAGGGTGCCTCCCTGGTGTCCGGGGGCTGGATGTACAACCATTCCCGCGGGTTTGTCAATGACAATCAGGTCGGCGTCTTCGTAGAGGATGGAGAGAGGAATGGCTTCGGGATGAAGGCCGCTGGGAACAGCCTCGGGAAAGGAAACGATGACGGTTTCCCCCCCCCGCAGCTTTTCTCCGGCCTTGGTTGAGACGCCGTCGACCAGGACATGGTTTTCGTCGATCAGCCTTTTGAGCTGGGAGCGGGTCATTTCCGGCAAGAGTTCCGCCAAAAAACGGTCCAACCGTTCGGAAGGCCGCCCCTTTTCAAAAAAAAACGACTCTGTTTTGCCATTCACTTCCAGATATTGCTTTCAATTCTGCCGGCCTGCTTGATCATGACATCGACAATGGCCCGGTCGTAGAGATGGTGCCAGCCGGGGATTTCCGGAGAAACACGGCTGCAGAAAAGCTCCCGGCCCTCCTCCAGTTCATCGTTCAACAGGTCGAAAATACAATCTTTTTCGATTCCCTCGCGGACCTTTTTCTGATTGTATAAGGCGATATCCGATACGATGGCCCGCGCCAAGCGAAATGCAAGTTCAGGGTTTGTCACCAGTTTGGCCATAAATCCTCCCGTCGGCAAGTCGGAACTTTGTTCATCTTGGAGGCCCTTTTTATTCAAATAATATACCGACGGATCACTTTTTTGACAAAGGAAAGGCCATATAAAGGGTGTTGTCACCGCGGCGCAGAAGCAGTAGCAGCTGTCCGGAGCTTTCAGCATCTTTCACCGCGGCCTGGAAATCCTCCAGATTATTCGTGTCCCGCCGGTTCACCGAGAGGAGCCTGTCGCCGACGCGAACCCCATGGGCGGCGGCGGGGCTCTGTGGATCAACCTTGACAATGCTCAGGCCCTCGGCCGCTTCTGCGGGGTCCACGGTGATGCCGATGCGGGTGCTGTGGTTGCCCGCGGCCCTTTCTGGAACCTCATTGACAGGCGGGGATGAATCGAGGGTAAGGGTAACCGTGGTGAAAGCGCCGTTGCGCCACAATTTCAGGTCGGCGGTTTCTCCCGGTGGGATGTGGGCGATCAGCAGTTTGAAATCGCCTACCCCTTCCACCTTTCGTCCCTTGACCGCAAGGATCACATCCCCGCGCTGGATGCCGCCCTTTTCCGCTGGAGAATCGGCAATGACGCCGTTGACGAGGACGCCGCGGGGTTCCTGAAGGCCGAAAGAGATCGCCAGCTCAGGGGTCAGGTTCTGGATCATGACCCCCAGCCAGCCACGGGTCACCTCTCCGGTGCCGATCAACTGTTCGGCGATGGAATGGGCGAGATTGATGGGGATGGCGAAACCGATTCCCTGCCCGGCCGCGACGATGGCGGTGTTGACGCCGATGACCTCACCGAAGATGTTCACCAGCGGTCCTCCCGAGTTGCCGGGGTTGATGGAGGCGTCGGTCTGAATGAAATCCTCGTATTCCTCAATTCCCATGTCGGTCCGCCGGGTGGCGGAGATGATCCCCACCGTCATGGTCCCTTCCAGGCCGAAAGGGTTGCCGACGGCCAACGCCCATTCACCGACCCGCAGTTTGTCCGAATCGCCGAGAGTGACCGCTCCGGGGAGTTTTCCGGCGTTTTCTATCTTCAGCACGGCCACATCGGTGCGGCTGTCGAGGCCGACCAGTTTCCCGGCAAAAACCCTCTGGTCGGCGAGCTTGACCCTGATCTCCTCCGCGCCCTTGACGACATGGGCGTTGGTCAGGATGTGGCCGTCGGCGCTGATGATGAAACCGGAGCCGAGATTTTTCTCTTCACGCTTGGGGCGGGGACGGTTTTTGAAAAGGTCGTGGAAAAAATCCTCGAAGAGTGGGATGAGGGTATCGATTTTGCCTCTGCGGGCGGCGCGAATGTTGACTACCGCCGGTATCACCTGCCGGGATACCGCCACAAAGGCTTCCTGGGTTTCGAGAAGCTCCGGCGGCGCTGTAATCGGCCGCACTGCGGCGGGTTTCTCCACCGCCGGTGCGGGCGGAGGCTCCGGGGAACAGCCCCAGGCAACCGCTGTCAGGGCGGCGGCCAGGACCCAGGCGCCCGGCGCTGAATGGCGTTTTTCCATGGGAATTTCCTTTGTCTGGTCGGATGACAACATACTATTTCATGGCCGGCACGGTGTCAAATGGCATGCCGGCCCATGAACTTGCCGAAAGGCCTGGGGGTATTTTTGATTTTAGGGTCAACACCCTTTTCATGGCCAGGGTAATCAGTTATAAAAAAAGAACGGATTGACAACAGGAACTGGTGATTTTTTCGTTGCGAAAAACCGGCGGCTTGTCGGCAAGCCGTCAGCAAAGGAGGCGGACTCATGGCGAAAAAGATTGGTGTTGTGCTTTCGGGTTGTGGAGTATACGACGGCAGTGAGATCTACGAAGCGGTGCTGACCCTTTTGGCTCTCGACCGGGCCGGCGCCGAGATCGTTTGTATGGCCCCCAACATGGAGCAGATGCATGTCGTCAATCATCTCACCGGCGAGGTGGCAACGGGAGAAAAACGCAACGTGCTGGTCGAGTCGGCCCGTATCGCCCGCGGCAAAATAAAGGATATCAAGGATGTTCGGATCGAGGACATCGACGGCCTGGTCCTTCCCGGCGGTTTCGGCGCGGCCAAGAACCTTTCCGATTTCGCTGAAGCGGGCATGGACTGCCAGGTTCACCGGGAAGTGCGCCGCCTGATCAAGGGACTGATCGTCAAGGGAAAACCGGTGGCCGCCATCTGCATCGCCCCGGTGTTGATCGCCAAGGTTCTGAGCGAAGAGGGTTTCAGCCACACCATCACCATCGGCAACGACAAGGAAACAGCCCAGACACTGGCACTCATGGGTTCCACCCATAACGAGTGCCTGGTCAACCGCTTCGTGTACGACCATCACAACAAGCTCATCACCACGCCGGCCTATATGCTCGCCAAAAGTATCGGTGAAGCCGCCGCTGGGATTGAGGCGGCCATCCACAAGCTGATGGAGGTGGCCTGAATTCTCTTTAGCCGGCACTGGCGGTGAATTTCGCGGCTTGACAAACGATAAGGAACCGGAAAATATTTGACAAAAAACTTCCCCCGGCATACCTTCAATGTTTATAACTTCTGTGTTTTTTCGCTGACAAGGAGACTTGAGGGAAATGACCCGACAACTGAAAATCGCCGTATTGCCGGGGGATGGCATCGGGCCCGAGGTGATGGCGGAAGCCCTGCGGGTGCTTGATGCCATCGAGAGGCGTTATGACTGTCGCATCGAGCGCACCTTCGCCCATATCGGGGGCATCGCCATCGACCTGGAAGGGAAGGCTCTGCCCCAGACCACCATTGACATCTGCCGGGCCAGTGACGCCGTGCTTTTGGGCAGCGTCGGCGGCCCGCAATGGGAACACCTGCCGCCCATGGAGCAGCCGGAGCGGGGCGGGCTTCTGCCGATGCGCAAGCTGTTCAACCTCTACGCCAATCTGCGCCCGGCCATTGTCTTCCCTTCCCTGACCGGAGCTTCCAGCCTCAAGGAGGAAATTCTCGGAGCAGGGCTCGACATACTGGTGGTGCGGGAGTTGACCGGCGGTCTGTATATGTCCCAGCCCAAGGGGATTGAGGGAAGCCCTCCCAACCGTGTCGGCGTTGACACGCTGCGTTATTCCGAGATGGAGATAGAACGGATCGCCCGGGTCGCTTTCGAGGCGGCCCGCAAACGCCGCAAGAATCTGGTTTCGGTGGACAAGGCCAACGTCCTTGCCTCCTCGGTGCTGTGGCGGGAGATCCTCAGCCGCCTCGGCAAAGAGGAATATGCCGATGTGGCCCTTTCCCACATGTATGTCGACAACGCCTCCATGCAGTTGATCCGCAACCCGCGGCAGTTCGATGTCATCCTTTGCGAAAACATGTTCGGCGACATCCTTTCCGACGAGGCTTCGGCTCTTACCGGCTCTCTGGGCATGGTTCCCTCCGCCTCTCTGGCCGCAGGGAGTTTCGGCGTCTATGAGCCAGCCGGCGGCACCGCCCCCGATATCGCCGGTCAGGGGATTGCCAACCCCATCGCCCAGATATTGTCGGCATCGCTGATGCTGCGCTACTCTTTTTCCATGAACGAAGCCGCCGACGCCATTGACGCGGCGGTGGCCAGGGCGCTGGATGCCGGCTATCGCACCGGCGATATCTTTTTCGGCAGGCCGGGGGAGAAGAAGGTTGCCACGGCGGAAATGGGAACCGCCATCATCAACTGCCTGGGTCAGTGACACTCGGGCTCATTCCGGTTACCGGGCAAGGAGAGAAAGTTCATGTCGCGCAAATTTAATGTAGCCGTGGTCGGCGCCACCGGCGCCGTCGGCAACGAGATGCTCAAGGTCCTTGCGGAACGCAAATTCCCCATCGGGGAGTTGCGGCTGCTGGCCTCCGAACGCTCCGCAGGCACCTTTCTGGATTTCGGGGATGACGGGTTCCAGGTCCATAAACTGACCCAGGATTCCTTTTCCGGTATCGATATTGCCCTGTTCAGCGCCGGCGGCGACCGCAGCAAGGAGTTCTGTCCGGCGGCCGCTGCCGCCGGCGCCGTCTGTGTCGACAACTCCAGCGCCTGGCGCATGGACCCCGAGGTTCCCCTGGTGGTTCCCGAGGTCAATCCCCAAGATATCGCCCTTTACAAAAGGAAAGGCATCATCGCCAATCCCAACTGTTCGACCATCCAGATGGTGGTGGCCCTCAAACCGCTCCATGACGCCGCCCACATTACCCGGATCGTTGTTTCCACCTATCAGGCGGTTTCCGGTACCGGACAGAAGGCCATCGACGAACTGCGTATCCAGGTCGGCGAGCTGCTCAACGGCCGGCCCGCTGCGTCCAAGGTCTATCCCCATCAGATCGCTTTCAACTGTCTTCCCCATATCGATTCCTTTCTTGCCAACGGCTACACCAAGGAAGAGATGAAGATGGTCAACGAAACCCGCAAGATCCTGGGGGACGACCGTATCCGGGTCACCGCCACGACAGTGCGGGTGCCGGTATTCTACGGCCACAGCGAAGCCGTCAACATCGAAACGGAGAAAAAGCTCACCGCCGACCAGGCCCGCGAGCTTCTCTCCACGGCACCGGGCGTGCTGGTGGTGGATGATCCCGCCAAAGGGCTTTACCCCCTCCCCATCGACGCCGCCGGCCAGGATTTGACCTATGTGGGGCGTATCCGCGAGGACGAGTCGATCGCCAACGGTCTCAACCTCTGGGTGGTAGCCGACAACCTGCGCAAGGGAGCGGCTACCAACGCCGTACAGATCGCCGAGGTGCTGGTGGAAAAATATCTTTAGATGCCGAACCCGTCACGGGCACCATTCAGGCCACAGGAAAAAGGGGCTTTACCGCCCCTTTTTTAGTCACATTTGACGATGACCTTTATCGACGACATCACCCTCGGCCGCTTCCAGCCGCGGGATTCCTTTCTTCACCGTCTCGATCCGCGGGTCAAGCTGGGAGTCCTCCCCCTGTTCGTCATCGCTTCTTTCGCCGGCAGCGGTTTTTTACGCCTGGTGGTCCTGGCGGGCGCCGCCTTTCTCTTGCTGCTCCTGGGGAATATCGCGCCGACAATCTGGATGCGGGGGATCTGGGTGTTCCGCTGGCTTTTCCTCTGCACCCTGGTTCTCCACCTCTTTCTGACGCCGGGACGGACTCTTTTCGGGGTCGCCTGGCTCTCTCAGGACGGGCTGGTGCAGGGGGTTCAGGCCTGCTGCCGATTGAGTCTGGCGGTAACCTTTTCCTCCCTGCTGACCCTGACCACCCCGCCGTCGAAGGTCGCCGCCGCCCTTTTCAACCTGTTGGCGCCCCTGGCCAAAATCGGTGTTCCAGCGCAGCGGATTTCCTTTCTGTTCAGATTGGTTCTGGAATTTATTCCGATTCTCCGCGACGAGGCCCGGGAATTGGTCTCCCGCTACCGGTATCCGGCCAAGGAGGGCTTGCCCCGGCTGTGGGCGCGGATCGATATTCTGCGCGAGGTTGTGCCCCAGCTTCTGCACCGCATGGTGGCGCGGGCCGACAGGATGGCCAGGGCCTATGCCGGGGGGGAAATCCGTTTTGAGCAAGAACCCTTGGCACCGCTGAAGGCCAACCACAACAATCTGGCCGCGGCAACGGTCGGCATCCTTTTTATCCTGGTGGTGGTTTTTATATTTCCATGAAGACGGTCAAGCTGGTCGTTGAGTACAACGGCGCCCGCTATGTCGGCTGGCAGGTCCAGGCCAAGGGGATGTCGGTGCAGGGAGAACTTGAAAAAGCGCTGGCGGAGATCGTCGGCCACCCGCTGCGGGTGATTGGCGCGGGGCGCACCGATGCCGGGGTTCACGCCTTGGGCATGACGGCCCATTTCCGCACCGCCGGGAACCTGCCCATGAGCGCCTTCCGGGAAGGGGTCAATCGTCTGCTGCCGGAGGATATCGCGGTAAAAAGGGCGGAGGAGGCGTGCCCCGGTTTTCACGCCCGGTACAACGCCAGGGGGAAGTGGTATCGCTACACCATTATCCAGTCCCCGGCGCCCACTCCTCTGCGGGCGCCTTTCAGCTGGCGGTTGCGCAAACCCCTTGATCTGGAGGCGGTGCGCGAGGCGGCGGCGGCTTTTGTCGGGGTCCACGATTTTGCCCCGTTCCGTTCCTCGGGGTGCGCGGCAAAAACCTCTGTCCGGGAGATTTTTTCCCTTTCGCTGCAAAGCGAAGGGGAACTCCTCTTTATCGATGTGCGGGGAAGTGGTTTTCTGAAAAACATGGTGCGTATGATGGTCGGCACCCTGACGGAGATAGGTCGGGGGAAAGAAGACCCCGGTCTTGTCGCCCGCATGCTGGCGACGGGCAAACCCCAGGCGCCGATCACCGCCCCTCCCCAGGGGTTATGCCTGATGGAAGTCTTTTATTGAGCCGCCGGAACCTCTGTGTTTTCTGAAGGGAATTCTTTAAAAAATTGAATAGGAAGTTGCGTGACCAACAAAAGTCTAGCCGAAATCCTGCCACTGATCGCCCGTCCCTCCCGTTACCTGGGAGGAGAACCGGGAAGTATCCGCAAGGACCGCTCCCGGGTCGAGGTGAGCGTGGCCCTCGCTTTTCCCGATGTCTACGAGGTGGGGATGAGCAATATCGGCCTGCCCATCCTCTACCACCTGCTCAACGCCGTGAAATGGATCGCCGCCGAGCGGGTCTACGCCCCCTGGCCCGATCTCGAGAAGCAGCTGCGGGAGGGCAATCTGGCCCTGACCTCCCTCGAGTCGGAAATCCCCTTGCGGGATTTCGAACTTGTCGGCTTCACTCTCCAATACGAACTCAGCTACAGCAATGTTCTCAACATGCTGCGCCTCGGTGGGATTCCGCCCGCCCGATGCGAGCGCGGGGACGGGGATCCGCTGGTTCTGGTCGGTGGCCCCTGTGCCTTCAACCCCGAGCCGCTTGCCGATTTCATCGACGCCGCCCTGATCGGCGACGGCGAGGAGGCGGTTGTGGAGATTTGCCGTGCCTTGCGTTCAGCCAAAGCAGCGGGGGAGCCCCGTGCTGCGGTTTTGGAGCGACTGGCCGCCATCGACGGCGTCTATGTTCCCTCTTTTTTCACCGTGGCATACGAACGCGACGGCGAGATCAGCGGCATAGCCTCCCTGCTTTCGGGTTATGACCGGGTGCGGCGGCGTTTTCTGGCCGATCTCGACAATGCTCCCTACCCGACCTCCCCGATCATTCCTTTCATGCAGACCATTCACAACCGGGTGGCGGTGGAGATCTGTCGCGGTTGTACCCGCGGCTGCCGTTTCTGCCAGGCCGGGTTCATTTACCGGCCGGTGCGCGAACGGCGTCCGGAAACTATTAACGCCATCATTCGGGAAGCGCTGGAGCGCAGCGGCTACGAGGAGGTTTCCCTGCTGTCGCTTTCGGCGGGAGACTATGGGCCGATCGAACCTTTGCTCAAGCATCTGATCCGGGAGCTGGGCTCACGGCGGATCGCCGTTTCCCTTCCCAGTCTGCGCATCGGCTCCCTCAGCGACGAGATGCTGACGGAAATCCGCAAGATCCGCAAAACCGGTCTGACTCTGGCTCCCGAGGCGGGCACCGAAAGGCTCAGAAGGGTCATCAACAAGGGGATCAGCGAGGCCGATCTCCTTGCCGAATGCCGCAGCGCCTTCGAACTTGGCTGGCGGCTGGTCAAGCTCTATTTCATGATTGGACTGCCCAGCGAGGAGCTTGCCGATGTGGCGGGAATCATCGATCTCTCCGGCCGGGTCAAGGCCAGCGGCCGGGGTACGCCGGGAGGGGCGGACGTCAATGTTTCCGTTTCCACCTTTGTGCCCAAGCCCCACACCCCTTTCCAGTGGGAACCCCAGATCTCCATGGAAACCACCCGTGAGCGCCACCGCTTTCTACGTGAAGGCTTGCGCCGGAAAAAACTCCGCTTCAAACATCATGACCCCCAGCTCTCCTTTCTGGAGGGGGTTTTCGCCCGTGGCGACCGGCGCCTGGGGCCGGTGCTGGCGACGGCGGTAGCTCGCGGCTGCCGGTTCGATGCCTGGAGCGAACATTTCGATTTCGACGCCTGGCTGGAGGCCTTCGCCGCCCACGGTATCCGTCCCGAGTGGTATCTGCGGGAGCGGAAGGCGACGGAAATCCTCCCCTGGGACCATATCGACGCCGGCATCGACAAGGACTTTCTGCTCCGGGAGCGGGACCGCGCCGCCAGGAGCGAGGCCACTCCCGACTGCCGCAAGGGTGAATGCAGCCAATGCGGCGTCTGCGACTTCACGCGTGTCACCAACCGCCTGGCACCCTCCTCGATGGACAAAACGGAACCGGCCACGGCAGCGGCTGGGCAATCCTTGTCCTCGCCAGTGAGGCGGACCGTCCGCCTGCTTCTGGCCAAGACCGGCAAGGCCCGTTTCCTCGGCCATCTCGAATTCATGACCGTTATCCACCGGGCGGTGCGCCGCGCCCGTCTTCCGGTCCGCTTTTCGGAAGGATTTCATCCCGCGCCGCGGATTTCCTTCGGGGACGCGCTCCCCACCGGGATTGAGAGCCTGGCGGAAATCATCGATATTGAACTGGTCGAGGCGCTGTCCCCCGAGACGGTGGCCGCCCTTCTCAATCGCGAGCTGCCGGAGGGCATCCGCACGGAAAATCCTCATCTTCTCCCACCTGGAAGCCTTTCACCGGCCGAAAGCGTGGCTTCGAGCCGCTACCTGATCCCTCTGCCGGAGGCTTGTCCCGAGGATCTGGAGGCGCGTATCGAGGCGTTTCTGAACAGCGACGAAGTTTGCGGCGAGCGGATCCACAAAGGACAGCCGCAGACGGTGGATCTGCGCAAAAATGTCGAGACGGCGGAACGGCAAGAGGCTCTGCTGTCGCTGACGATCTCCCGCGGCAGCCCTTTTCCGGCAGCCGAATACCTTCTCGGCTGTTCCGGTGAATGGCTGCGCAGCCAAAAAATTGTCAAGGCGGATATAAAACTTAAATCGACTTGAGCTAGAATTTCAGTTAAATTGATTATATTCAATGAATTGTCCCGTTTTTCGGGACAAACGGTGGACAGGAGTCTTCATGAGCAAAGAACTTGTGGTCAATTCCACATCCCATGAAACCAGGGTCGCCCTGATGGAAAACGGCCACATTGCGGAGCTCTATATCGAACGAGGCCATGAAAAAGGCCTGGTGGGAAATATCTACCTGGGCAAGGTGATCCGCGTGCTGCCCGGCATGCAGGCCGCTTTTGTCGATATCGGCCTAGAAAAGGCGGCTTTTCTCTATGTCGCCGACGTGCGGACGGAGATGGAAAATCTGGAGCGCCTCTTCGACGACTCCCTTGCCGATGTCCGCGGTGGACGAACGGACGAGAACGGCCTTACTCCTCTGCCTCCTATCGAAGAACTGCTGCAGGAGGGGCAGGAGATCCTGGTTGAGGTGGCTAAGGAGCCCATCGGCACAAAAGGGGCGCGGATCACCTCCTACATCACCCTCCCCGGACGCCACCTCGTTTTCATGCCGACGGTGGACCATATCGGCATTTCGCGCCGCATCGAAAACGAGGAGGAGCGGGAACGTCTGCGCACCATCATCGACCAGCTGCGTAAGCCGGGGACCGGCTTCATCGTGCGCACTGCCGCCGAGGGCAAGACGCTGGAGGATCTGGAATCCGATGTCGCCTATCTGGCCGGGCTGTGGGAGGACATTCAGCAGCGCCAGGACAAGAAAACCCCCCCCTGCCTGATCCATTCCGACCTCGATGTCACCAGCCGGGTGCTGCGCGACATTCTCACCGAGGATGTGGAACGCCTGGTCGTCGATTCCGAGGAGGAATTCCGCAAGATCAACCGTTTTCTGCAGACCTTCATGCCCAAGCTGCAGGTATCCGTGGAGCTTTACGGGGGGGAGGATCCGATCTTCGATGCTTTCGGCCTTGAGATCGAGATCGCCCGCGCCCTGGGCCGCAAGGTCTGGCTCAAGAGCGGCGGCTACATTACCATCGATCAGACCGAGGCGCTCACCGCCATCGATGTCAATACCGGCCGTTTTGTCGGCAAGCGCAATCTTGAAGACACCATCTTCAAGACCAATCTGGAGGCGGTACGGGAGATTGCCTTTCAGCTCCGCTTGCGCAATATCGGCGGCCTGATCATCATCGATTTCATCGACATGGAGCGGGAGATTCACCGCGAAAAGGTCCATGCGGCGCTGGAAGAAGCCCTGCATAACGACCGCGCCAAAACCAACATCCTCAAGATCTCGGAACTCGGCCTGGTGGAGATGACCCGCAAGCGGGTGCGCGAAAGTCTCGGCCGCACTCTTTGCGAACCCTGCCCCTACTGTGAGGGCAAAGGGTATGTCAAAAGCCGGCCCACCGTCGCCTACGAGATTCTGCGGGAAATGGAAAGGGAGATGCAGGACTGCGCCAGCGCCGAGATAAGCATCATTCTTCATCCCGATATCGCCGCGTTTCTTTTCGACGAGGAGCACGACGGCATCGAAAGCCTGGAAAACCGCCACGGCAAGAAAATCAACATCAAGGCGCGGCCGGGGTATCATCTGGAGCAGTACGATATCATCGAGGAGTGACCTCCGCGCCGCAAGTCCTTTTCAGCCCCTGAAACGGGTGTTTGAGCAGATTGCCCTTGACAGCTCAAGGTTGTTTCTTTATATTTCGCATTTCGACAGTCTAATTTCCACCCCATTGGAGTGAGTTTCTATGTACGCCATCATCCGCACCGGAGGAAAACAATACAAAGTCTCTGAGGGGGACTTTTTGAAGGTTGAAAAATTGGCCGGAAATGTCGGTGATACCGTTGAACTGAGTGAGGTTCTGATGGTTGCCGGGGATTCCGCCCGTGTCGGTGACCCGCTGGTTGCCGGCGCCAAGGTCACGGCCTGTATTGTGGAGCAGAAGAAGGACCGCAAGGTTCTCGTTTTTCACCACAAGCGCCGCAAGAATCACCGCAAGGCTTACGGCCACCGTCAACCCAAAACCCATCTCAAAATCTTGAGCGTAGAAGCATAAGGGAGAGGTACCATGGCACACAAGAAAGCGGGCGGCAGCTCACGTAACGGTCGCGACACCTGCGGCAAGCGGTTGGGAGTCAAGCGGTTCGACGGTCAATTCGTCACCGCCGGTTCTATTTTGGTACGCCAGCGGGGCACCAGCATCCACCCCGGCAGCAACGTCGGCTGCGGCAATGACTACACCCTTTTTTCCTTGGTGGACGGGGTGGTAAAGTTCGAGCGCAAGGACAAGACCCGTCGCAAGGTCAGCGTCTACGCCAATTGATTCCTTTCGTTTCCCGGCAGTCCAGAAATATTCTCCTAAGCCCGAAGCCTTTTTTCAAGCTTCGGGCTTTTTTCAATTGCGGTTTTTCCTGTCAGGCGTCATCCTTCCGGCAACGGCAAAAATCATGAAATTCATCGACCGGGCAAAAATCCATGTCCAGGCCGGCGACGGCGGCCGTGGCTGCGTCTCTTTCCGCCGCGAAAAATTCGTTCCCCGAGGGGGGCCGAACGGCGGCGACGGCGGCGACGGCGGCGATATCGTCTTTCTGGTAAAAGAAGGCATGTCCACCCTTTCCTCTTTTCGGCACAAGGTCCATTACCGGGCTGAAAACGGGGCGTCGGGGCGAGGAGCGCGAAAGCACGGCCGCAACGGCGCCTCCCTGACCATCGAGGTGCCGCCGGGGACGACCATCTACCTGGAGGATGGAGAAAATCCTCTGGCGGACCTCACCGCGGCGGGACAGAAGGTTGTCCTCTTCAAGGGTGGCCGCGGCGGGCGCGGCAACGCTTCCTTGTCCAGCGGCAAAAGAATCGCCTACCATGCCGACCCGGGAGCACCCGGCGAAGGGGGATGGCTGCTGCTCGAACTGAAGCTGCTGGCCGATGTCGGCCTGGTGGGGTTGCCCAACGCCGGCAAGTCGACTTTCATATCCGCCGTCTCCAATGCCCGGCCGAAGATCGCCGATTACCCCTTCACCACCTTGAGCCCCCAATTGGGAGTTGTTTCCTACGGGGATTTCAAAAGCTTCGTGCTGGCCGACATTCCCGGTCTCATCGCCGGGGCCAGCCTGGGGCACGGGCTGGGCCATTACTTCCTGCGCCAGATCGAAAGAACGCGGCTCATTCTCCACCTCCTCGATCTTTCCGTGCCCGACAACCAGGACCCCATCGACGACTTTGAAACCATCAACCGGGAACTGGGGTTGTACAATCCCCTATTACTGGAAAAGCCGCAGATCGTGGTCCTGACCAAGATGGACCTGTCGCAAGCCAGAGCCCGGGCGGAGCTGCTGATTGCCTATTTCGGAGAGCGTGGTTTTCCGGTCTTTTCCGTGTCCGCGGTGAGCGGGGAGGGTATGCGGCAGCTGGTGCAGCGCATCGGCCGGGAGTTGGAAAAGCTCGACGGGGCCGCGACCGAAATGGTCGATTCTTGACAAAGGCGCGAGGCGAAAGTTAAGATACCGCTCATTTCCTGCTCCGAGCCCCTTGGCTCCTCATCCGGACGGCCCCATGCGCGACAGATTTTTCAAAGCCCTAAAATCCATTGTGATCAAAGTCGGCAGTGGCGTCATTTCCACCGACACTGGTCTTGACGGTGACCGGATCGATGCCCTTTCGGGGGATATCGGCGCCCTGCTGCGCGCCGGTTTTGAGATTACGCTGGTTTCTTCCGGGGCCATTTCGGCGGGAAAGGGAGATCTCAACATCCACGGCCGTCCCCAGTCGATCCCCCTCAAACAGGCGGCCGCCGCCATCGGCCAGAGCCGGTTGATGCGCTACTACAAAAAAGCCTTCGGCGAGCAGGGGGTCAAGGTGGGGCAGATTCTGCTCACCCAGGAGGACCTCGCCGACCGCAAGCGCTACCTCAATGCCCGCAACACCGTAAAGACCCTGCTGGAGTACCGGATTCTGCCCATCATCAATGAAAACGACACCGTCGCCGTGGAAGAGATCCGCTTCGGCGATAACGATAACCTCTCTTCCATGGTCACGGCTCTGGTGGAAGCCCAGTTGTTGATCATCCTTTCGGATGTGGACGGGCTCTATGACCGTGATCCGCGCCATTATGCCGATGCCCGGCGCATTTCCCTGGTGGAGAAGATCAGCAGCCAGATCGAGGCCATGGCCGGAGACAGCGGCACCCAGGTGGGCACCGGCGGCATGATCACCAAATTGCGGGCGGCCAAGCGGGCGGCCCTCTATGGGGTGGGCACGGTCATCGTCAACGGCCGCACGCCGCACATCCTCGACCGTGTCCTGCAGGGGGAGGATGTCGGCACCCTGTTCCTTCCCGCCGCGGAAAAGATGAGCGCCCGCAAGCATTGGATCGCCTTCACCAAAAAGCCCCGCGGCAAGCTGTTTCTCGATGACGGTGCGGTTGCCGCCATCGTCAACCACGGCAAGAGTCTTTTGCCGTCGGGAATCCGCTCCGTCGAAGGGAAGTTCGGCCGCGGCGACGCGGTCAGCCTCTGCGATCTGAGCGGCCGGGAGATCGCCCGCGGCGTCACCGACTACGACTTGAGCGAGGTGATGCGGATCATGGGGAAGAAGAGCTCCAACATCAAGGATATCCTCGGTTACAAATACCATGAGGATGTGGTGCACCGCGACAATATGGTGGTCGGGTCGCCACCGGCCAGGAAGGATTACGGCAATGAACCAGACGGCAATGCGTCAACTCGCCCTTGAGGCCAAAGCCGCCGCCCGGCTGATGGCCAACGTCTCCTCGGAAGTCAAGAACACCCTTTTGCGGAGGATGGCCGACGCCCTGGAGGCCCATCGCCAGGACCTGCTTCCCGCCAACGGCAAGGATTTGCAGGCGGCTCGGGAAAAGGGGCTGGCCGCGGCCATGATCGACCGTCTGCAGCTCAATGAAAAGCGGGTCCGGGAAATGGCCGATTGTCTGCGCGAGGTGGCTGATCTTGCCGATCCGGTGGGCGCAATGGCCGATTTCAAGCTGCGTCCCAACGGACTGCGGGTGGCACGGATGCGGATACCTCTGGGGGTCATCGGCATCATCTATGAGGCACGCCCCAATGTCACCTCCGATGCCGCCGGGCTGTGCCTGAAAAGCGGCAACGCGGTCATTCTGCGCGGCGGCTCCGAGACCATCCATTCCAACACCGCTATCGGCAATCTGCTGAAACGGGAGCTGGCCGGCATGGGGCTGCCCCCGGCCGCCCTGCAGGTGGTGCCGAGCACTGACCGGGCCTGGGTCAACGAGATGCTCAAGCTGGAGGACTGCATTGATCTCATCATCCCCCGCGGCGGCGAGGGGCTGATTCGCTTCGTCACCGCAAACTCCACCATTCCGGTGATCAAACATTATAAAGGGGTCTGCCATACCTATATTGATGCTTCCGCCGATTTCGACATGGCGGAGAGGATCTGCGTCAACGCCAAGGTTCAGCGGCCGGGCGTGTGCAACGCCATGGAGACCCTGTTGGTTCATAAAGACTGGGCTGCCGGTTTCCTGCCCCGCATGGCCGCGACCTTCGCCCAACAGGGCGTCGAATTGCGCGGCTGCCCCTTGACCCGGGAGATTCTGCCCGGAATCAAGGCCGCAACGGAGGAGGATTGGGCCGCCGAATATCTCGACCTGATTCTGGCGGTGCGGGTGGTGGACGGCATCGAGCAGGCCATCGACCATATCCAGCGTTACGGCTCCGATCATACCGAGGTCATTGTCACCAGGGATTACTTCAATGCCCAGCGGTTTCTGAAAGAGGTCAATTCCAGCGTCGTCATGGTCAACGCCTCGTCCCGTTTTTCCGACGGCAACCAGATGGGGCTGGGAGCCGAAATCGGCATTTCGACAACGAAACTGCACTCCTTTGGGCCGATGGGCCTGGAAGACCTGACCACCCGGAAGTTTGTCATTTTTGGAGAAGGGCAGATCCGCAGCTGATCACTGCCCTGTTGAACCAACCATGTCGGTGTCACGAAAGGCCTATCGGCTGCCATAGCTTTTGCGGCGGACTGGCGCTTCATCTTTTGTCACTGGGGCGTACCGCTAAATACGCCTCATTCCTCGAGAATCGCCTGTCTTGCAGGACAAGGCTTTTTGCTGTGCCGGATTATGGACGACTTCTTGCCAATTTCTCAAACAGGATGAAAACGGCATGCCGTGGTTTTAGCCATCCTTGATCATTCAGCCTTGGGCAATTCATAGTTTTTTCCGGCCGGGCCGTCCCAAGGAATAAAGTTATATCCGTGGATCAACCCTGGAGGAGCCGCTCCCGATGAAAATCGGCCTTCTTGGTGGGACTTTCAACCCGATTCATATCGCCCATCTGCGCATCGCCGAAGAGGCGAGGGAATCCTGTTTCCTCGACCAGATTCTCTTCATCCCGGCCGCGGCGCCTCCCCATAAGGCCATGAGGGGCGATGTGTCTTTTGCCCACCGGTGCGCCATGACCCGGCTTGCCGTGGCCGGCAACCCCGCATTCGCGGTCACCGATCTGGAAGGGCAACGCAGCGGCGCCAGCTATTCCGTCGATACATTGGCCCTTCTCCGCGCCGCAGATCCGCAAAAGGAATATTTCTTCATCGTTGGCATGGACTCTTACCTGGAACTCCACACATGGAAGGATTATCCTCTACTTTTTGAGCTGGCCCATTTTATCGTTGCCGGCCGTCCCGGCTATGCTTCCGAATCCTCTTTTCATGAACTTCTGCCAATTGCGGTAAGGCCTCAGTTCTGTTATGATGGAACACCTCGAAGGCTCCGCCACAAATCAGGTAACAAGCTGATTTTTCTTGAGGAAACCATGCTCGATATCGCTTCAAGAAAGATTCGGCAGTTGCTTTCACAGAAGCGTTCCATCCGTTATTTGGTCCCTGACCCGGTGGTGGCCTATATTCACAACCACAGACTTTACCCGTCAGGGCATTGATTCTTCTCCTTCAGGAATTATCACAAAGGGATAAAAATTTGGATTCAAAAGAACGGGCCAGGCGCTGCGCCCATTACGCCATGGAGAAAAAAGGGTACAATATTCGTATCCTGGAAATTGGCCGGTTGTCCGATCTGGCGGATTTTCTGGTGTTCGTTTCCGGCAATTCCGACCGCCAGGTGCAGGCCATCGCCGAAGCGGTTCGTCTCGGTTTGAAACGCAACGAGGGAACCCCGCCCCTGGCCGTCGAAGGGATGCGGGAAGGGCGCTGGGTGTTGATCGATTACGGTGATGTCATGGTTCATGTCTTCCAGCAGCCGGTCCGTGATTTCTACGATCTGGAAGGGATGTGGAGCGAAGCCGCGGAGGTTCCTTCATCCGACCGCCGTGAAAACCGCGGTGAAAAATCCGCCGGGCGGCAGTGAAACTGAAAATCGTCTGTGTCGGCAAGCTTTCCGCTTCTTTTTTCAGGGAGGGGGTGGCGGAATATCTGTCCAGAGTGAGGCGCTATCTGGGCTGTGAGATTGTCGAACTGAAGGAGGGAATCACCAGAAAAGGGGACGCCCGGCAGGCCGTGGAACGGGAGGGAGAGGCCATTTTGGGGAAAGTTCCCTCCCGAGCCTTTGCCGTTGTTCTCGACGAAGGAGGGCGGAAGCTGACCTCAGCGGGTTTGTCCGAACTGCTGGCAAAACAGATGGTCAGCGGAGCAGCGGAAGTTGCTTTCGTCATCGGCGGCGCTTACGGGTTGAGTGATGCGGTTAAAGAGCGTGGCGATCTGCAGCTGTCTCTTTCCTCCCTGACCCTCCCCCATCAGATGGTCCGTCTTTTGCTGTTGGAACAGCTTTATCGGGGTTTAACCATCATCAGAAACGAGCCTTATCATAACGGCTGAAAAAAACGGTTACGGCCTCTGTTTACCTGGCCCGATCGGAAAGATACTTGTCGGTGAAGGTTGATTCTTGATTCCGCCGATTGCTGGAAAACGATGATTTGCTTTTTTGAATACGCTGAAAGGTTTCAAAAGGGCAAGTCTCTGCAACAATACATAAAGTATTCAGGCACAGAACCAAAGGCGCAGTTTTTCAGCAGCCTGTTAATTCGGACCGATTTTGCGGGGCCTTATCCCAGGAGGAAATCGTTATGCTGATCGCCGTTTTATTAGCTGTCATCTGTCTTCTGACCCTCTATATTTTCTTTTCCCATCTCAATCCGGGTACCGTCTCCCTCTTCTATTTCTGGGAAAAGTCAATAACCCTGTCGCCCGCCCTGTTGCTGGTCGGGAGCATTCTTCTGGGTTTGGTCATCGGTCTTCTGATCCATTTTGTCTTCTCGACCGGTAACCATTTGGCCCAACTGCGCCGCAAGAAGAAGGAGCGGCGCGATCAGGAGACCAACAAGCTCTATCGCCAGGGGGTCAACAAATGCCTTTCCGGGGAACCGGAGGAAGCGCAGAAGATCCTGGAAAAAGCCCTGGCGCGGGATACCTCCCGGGTCGATATCCGTCTTGCCTTAAGTGATGTCCACCTTCGCAAGGGCAGATTCCAGGAGGCGGTCAACGTGCTCGCCGTCGCCCGCGACAGTGAACCCCGTTGCCTGGAGGTCCTGCTGAAAATGGCCGCGGCCCACGAATCTCTGAACGAAACGGAAGATGCGGAAAAGATCTACCGGGAGATTCTCACCGTGGAAAGCGGTAACCGCACCGCCTTGGAGCGGTTCCGCGATTTCTTCGTCAAACAGGGACTGTGGGAAAAGGCGCTGGAACAACAGAAGCATCTTCTTAAAGTGGTGTCCGGGCCGCAGCACGAGGATGAGCGCAGGAAACATTTGGCGCTGCGCTATGAATTGGCCTGGCAGAATCTGGAGAAGAACGGCTTCCAGAACGGCAAGGCGGAACGCAAGGAATTGATGGATATCATCAAGCAGGCTCCCGATTTCACGCCGGCCCGCATCGCCCTGGGAGATGCTTACAAGGTCCAGGGGAAAACCAAGGAGGCCGCCGAAGTTTGGCAAGAGGGGTACAAGGCCACCGGCCAAAGCGTTTTTCTCACCCGACTCGAGGATCTCTACCTGGAAAAAGAGGATCCATCGACGCTGCTCGCTTTTTACCGCTCCACCTTGGCGAACAAAAGCCAGGATCTGTTGCTGCATTATTTTTACGGCAAACTCTGTTTGCGGCTGGAGATGGTGGAAGAAGCCGTTGAACAGTTGTCCATCGTCGAAAATGCCGGCGTTGAACTCCCCCAGCTGCATCTCCTTCTGGCGGAAGCCTTCCGCCGCCGGGAGCGGATCGATGAATCCAACAATGAATTCCAAAAAGCTCTCGGCCTCAATCAGGATGTGGGCCTCGGTTATCTTTGCAACAGGTGTGGGGCCCTTTCTGGGAGCTGGAAAAGCCGCTGCCCCGAATGCGGTTCCTGGAGCAGTTATTCGCTGACCAACAAGAAGGTTTTCCAGAACGTCACTCCTGCCGTGGAGGCGCCCAAGATCGATTTTGGGCAACAGCCCGCATGAAAAACGGCCGCAAGGGCCCTTTGGTCCTGCTGATACTGGATGGTTGGGGAATTGACGCCCCCGGTCCTTACAATGCCGTCACCAGTGCTTCGACCCCCCATCTCGACGGCCTTTTCCGGGACTATCCCCACACCTTGCTGGAGGCTTCCGGAAGCGCTGTCGGTCTGCCGGAGGGGCAGATGGGTAATTCCGAAGTCGGGCATCTCAATATCGGTGCCGGACGCATCGTCTATCAGGACCTGACGCGGATCAATCTCAGTATGCACAACGCCGAATTGGCCCAAAACCCTGCCTTGGTCAAGCTTTTTTCCGACATCAGGAAAAGCGGCGGCACGCTCCATCTGCTGGGGCTTCTGTCCGATGGCGGCGTCCATTCCCACATCGATCACCTTTTCGCCATCCTGCGCCTGGGCAAGGAAGCGGGGATAGAAAAGATTTGTATCCACGCCTTTATGGATGGCCGTGACACGCCGCCAAGCAGCGGCATCGGCTATCTTTCGGCCTTGGAGGATTTTCTGTCTACCCTCGGGCGGGGCCGGGTCGCCACGGTCATGGGCCGGTTCTATGCCATGGATAGGGACAAGCGCTGGGAAAGGGTGGAAAAGGCCTATCGGGCCATGACCGAAGGGGAAGGACGCCGTGTGGCGTCGGCCCTGGCAGGGATCAAGGAGGCATACGCCTCAGGGCAGACCGATGAGTTTGTCGAGCCCCTGGTGGTAACGGCAGGGGAGGAGGGCAGCGGCATTCAGGATGGCGACGGCATCCTGTTCTTCAATTTCCGCGCCGACCGCGCCCGGGAAATCACCCGCGCCTTCACCGACACCGCTTTCGAGGGTTTTACCCGCCGCCGAATCCCGCAACTGACAGGTTATGTCTGTTTCACCGAATACGACGAAACCTTTGATTTGCCCATTGCCTTCCCTCCCCAATCCTTGACTAATATTCTCGGCGAGGTGCTCGCCAACGCGGGCCTAAGCCAGCTGCGGGCCGCTGAAACCGAGAAGTACGCCCATGTCACCTTTTTCTTCAACGGCGGCAACGAGCAGCCTTTTGCCGGAGAGGAGCGCCTTCTCGTCCCTTCCCCCAAGGAGGTGCGCACTTACGATCTCAAGCCGGCCATGAGCGCCCCGGAACTGACCGAAGAGGTTCTGCGGCGGATTGCCTCCGGAACTTGCGATGTGCTCATCGTCAATTTCGCCAATCCTGACATGGTCGGCCACACCGGGGTCTTTCCCGCCGCCGTGGCGGCGATTGAAACGGTGGACCACTGCGTCGGCGAGGTGGTGGCGGCGGTCTTGGCGGCGGGGGGCAGGCTTCTGGTGACCTCCGATCACGGCAACTGCGAGAGGATGCGCGATGAGCACGGGGCACCGCATACCGCCCACACCGCCAATCCGGTGCCCCTCATTCTGGTCGCTCCCGCCCGTCGCGACGGCCGGCTGCGGGCCGGCCGCCTGGCCGATATCGCGCCCACCATGCTGGAACTTCTCGGTCTTTCAAAACCGGCCGAGATGAGCGGCACCAGCCTTTTGCTTTCCTGAAATTCGCCGTGGCGACGGGGGGCGTCAAGCTTCTCAAAGAAGAGTTGTTCGGCCTGGTCGATTTTTTCTTTCCTCCTCTCTGTTCTTTGTGCGGACAAAGATTGGCCGAAGAGAACGGGCTTTTTTTCTGTCGGGACTGCCTGGCCAAATTCTCTCCCCTGGTTTCTCCATTTTGTCCGCTCTGTTCCCTGCCTTTTTCCGGTCCCCCGGGAAGCGATCATCTTTGCGGAAGATGTTTGGAAGAACCGCCGGCTTTTAGCGCGGTGACCGCCTGCGGAATCTATGAAGGCCGGCTTCGCGAGGCGGTACACCATCTCAAGTACCGGGAGAAATTCCAGCTCGGTCGCGCCCTTGGTTTTCTGGTGGCGGAAAAAACGGCTTCACGCCATTGCCGGCAGCCCTTCGATCTGGTGGTGTCGGTGCCCCTGCACCGGCGGCGGCTCCAGGAGCGGACCTACAACCAGGCCCTGCTCCTGGCGGAGGCGATCGGCCGCTATCTTGCCGTGCCGGTGAAGCCCAATTTGTTGCGGCGTTTTCGCCCCACGGCGCCCCAACAGGGCCTGACCGAACGGGACAGACTGGACAACCTTAAAGGGGTTTTTGATGTGACGGAAAAGATTGAGGGCATGAGGCTGCTTTTGGTCGATGATGTGATGACCACCGGCGCCACGGCGAGGGAATGCGGCCGGGTGCTTCTGCGGGGCGGGGCATCCTCCTTGGAGGTGGCGGTCGTGGCCCGCGCCGCCCGCCACTTTTGACGGAGGGGGCAAAAGAGGTCTACAGCTGTTTTTTCGAGGAGGCGGGTTTTTTGATGCGGCAAAAGTTATTGGAAATATTCGAGCGACTTTTGAGAAATTACGGGCCACGCCACTGGTGGCCGGCGCAAGGCCCCTTCGAGGTGATCGTCGGAGCGATCCTGACCCAGAATACGGCGTGGACCAATGTAGAGAAGGCCATTGGCAATCTGCAAGCAGTCGGGGCCCTGTCTCCGAGGGTTTTGGCTGGACTTCCCGCCGCCGAGCTGGAACGGCTGGTTCAGCCTTCCGGTTATTTCCGTCAAAAGGCCCGGCGCCTGCAGAGTTTTGCCCGCAACCTGCTGGAACGGCATGACGGCTCTCTGGAACGTCTTTTTGCCGGGTCCCTGACAGAAGTCCGCGGGGAGCTCCTCGCTTTGCACGGCATCGGCCCGGAAACCGCCGATTCCATTCTTCTCTATGCCGCCCATTTTCCCACCTTTGTCATCGATGCCTATACCATGCGGATATTCTCCCGCCTCGGGATTGTCGATGATCGGCAAAAGTACGAAGAGGTCCGCCACCTGTTCCTCAGCCACCTTCCCCCGGATGCGCCGTTGTTCAACGAATATCATGCGCTGATAGTAGAACACGGCAAGACTTGCTGCCGCAAAAGAGAACCTTTTTGCGGCGCCTGTATCCTTTCTGATATTTGCCTCCTTTATAGTCGCAGGCCACAATAGAGAAATGGCTGCCGTCCTTGGCGGTCAACGGCTAGAATAGGTCTTGGCTTCACTTTCATCCCTCTACGACAGGGATCACTCTTGACGAGGTCAGACGATGATTTTCCCTCCTGAACGATTTTCCTCAAAAGGTTTTTGGCGTCTTCTGGTCTTGACAACGGCCTTTCTGGGCGCATTTTGGGGGGGGCAACCACACCTTTCCGCGGCTCAGGAGACTGTTCCGAAGCAGAACGTTGAAACACTCCCGGTGGAAACGGACCTGCCCGATATGGCGGAGATCGTGCCCCGTTTGGCCGAGGTTGAGGCGGCGGCCGCTGCCGAACTGGTCAAACTTGCAGCCCTCGCCGACATGTCAATTTTCGAAGCCCGGCTCCAGCGGCTCAAACATACCCAGGAGGATGTGACCAAGGGGGAGCTTGAAAATCAACGGGCGGACAATTTGAACTATGACAACCTGCTGACGTTCCGGCAGACGGTTGAAAGGCAGAACAGAAACCTGAATCAGCTGATGCAGGAAATAACCGGAAACATATCCCTTATGGATGCCGCTTACAAGGAGTGGAGCGCCAGCAGGGAATTTTGGGTGAGACTCAAAGATAAATTGGAAGGGCCGGCCAAGAGTACCTTTGGAGACGCTTTTAAGGATATCGACAAAAAAATCGGCGAGGTGCTGAAAAAGAGCCGTCAAGTGATCGGACCGCTCGCTTCCTTGCAGAAAGAAGTGGCCGATTTGATTGCCGGCAACAATCAATATCTGCAAGGGATACAGAAAAGCCTCGCCGGATTGCGGGGAAAGCTGCTGGTTAAAAATGCCCCTTCTTTTTTCAGCAGGGAATTCTACGGGAGCTTGAAAGCCTCTCTGGGAGAGGAGGTGCGCAAGGGTTATGAGGGTTTCTGGCAACTGGATGAAGGAGTTTTCTTCCGCCAGGGATGGATTCTGATGTTGCAGCTTCTGCTGGCTCCTCTGATCGGCGTTTTCCTCCTCCTCAACCGGTCCCGGCTGGCCAAGGCGGAGGAATGGCGGTTCATCTGCCAGCATCCCTGGGCGACGGGCTGTTTTGTCTCCGTATCCTTGTTAAGTTTTCTCTATGACGGGATTCCGCCGCTGTGGCGTTTGGCGATCTGGGTAGTGATGGCTTTTTCCGCATCGTTTATGGCCTCCTCCCTGTTCGACAAAGAGCGCAGCAAGGTGGTGCTGGTTTTTTTCCTCGCCGTTTTTTCCATTCTGACCATGAAGTTGCGTTTTATTTCCTTTCCCCAACCCCTGTTCCGCATCTATCTGGCGGTTGTTGCCGTCCTGGCGGGGCTTGGCTTTTTGTGGGTTCTGTTGCGGCGTTCCGTCCTGCTGGAAAATCGACAGGACCTGTATTCGTGGCTGCTCAGACTGGGAACAGCCACCGCCGCGGTATCCTTTCTCGCCCAATGCGGCGGTTACGAAGCCTTTTCCTCATGGCTGCTTTATTCCTCGGTCACCTCTCTGTTTGTCCTTATTTCAACCTATGTGAGCGTTCTTTTGGCAGAAGGCGGCGTGGCGTTTTTTACAGACCATTTTCCCCTGCCCCAGACTTCCTTTTTCGAAAATCTGCGAAAGGAAATCTACTGGCGCTGCAAATGGCTGACACGGCTCTTTTTTATCGTTTTTGGCGGGCTCTATCTGTTGAGGATCTGGGGGGTCAGCGATAACGTCGGTGATATCTGGAATGCCATTTTGAATTTCCGGGTGTCCATTGGCGCTGTCCACATTTCGGTGCGCATGGCCCTGTTGGCGGTGCTTTTTGTTTATCTGTCGATCATGATTTCGTCGCTGATTCAGATGTATCTGGATCGGGAGTTCTTTCCTTCCCATAAAATGGAGCGGGGACAGCGGGAACTGATCAAGAAGCTGTTTCATTACTCGGTGGTGGTCCTCGGTTTTCTTTTGGCCATGGGGGCATTCGGCATCGAGCTGAAAAATTTCGCCGTGCTGGCCGGCGCCTTCGGGATCGGCATCGGTTTCGGCCTGCAGAATATCGTCAATAATTTCGTCAGCGGTCTCATCCTCCTATTCGAGCGGCCGATTACGGTTGGCGACGTGGTGGTGTTCCAGGGGGAATGGGGAACGGTCCGCCAGATCGGCCTGCGTTCCACCATCGTCGAAACCTTCGACCGCTCGGAGATCATCGTGCCCAATTCCCAGCTGGTGTCCGAGCCTGTCATCAACTGGACCCTTTCCAGCTATACCGCCCGCTGCATCATATCGGTGGGGGTCGCCTACGGCACCGATATCGGCCAAGTCCTGCATATCCTGCAAGCGGTGGGCAAGGGCCACCCGGAGGTGCTGACCGAGCCTTCTCCCTCGGCCCTGTTCATCGGTTTCGGTGAGAGTTCCCTTGATTTTGAACTGCGGGTCTGGGTAGCTTCCATCAATAACCGCCTTCAAGTTAAAAGCGAGTTGGGGAAAACCATTGCCCAGCGTTTTCAGGAGGAGGGCATTGAAATTCCCTTCCCTCAGCGGGATCTCCACCTGCGCTCGGTGGATGAAAAAGCGGGTCTGCAGTTGATGGGTAAGCTCCGCCGGGGATATCCCGTGTTGGATCGGAACGATGAAAAAAAGGGGGAAGAAGAGAAGAATATGAAGGTTTATGAAGAGTAGGCTTGATGATGAACCACTTTAGGGGCGGAAAAAAAATACCCCGAACTGAAAAAAGCTCCGGTCACTGACCGGAGCTTTTTCGTTAACCAGGATTTCCTGCCGTTATTGGCCGGCGGCCATTTTGATGACATGCTCGGTGAAGGGGTTGGCGAAGAGGATGATCATGGCGACAACGAACACATAGATCGCCAGGGATTCGATCATGGCCAGACCGATCAACATGGTGGTCATGATTTTTCCGCCGGCGCCGGGATTGCGGGCGATCCCTTCAACGGCTCTCACAATGCCCATACTCTGGCTGATGCCGCAACCGACAGCCGCTACCGTCATGCCGACACCTGCTACGATCATACACCAAGTGAAATAACCCATGCTTCTTCTCCTTTTCTGTTCTGTTAAGTGTTAGATCCTAAAAATTAGGACTTAAAGCCGGGATCAGTGGGCCTCTTCAAGGGCGCCTGCAATGTAAATCGTGGTCAGGAGCGTGAAGACAAAGGTCTGGATGAAGGCCACCAGAATGCCCATGAACATCATCGGCAGCGGCCCCAAGAGAGGAACCAACGCCAGGAAAATCATCAACACGATTTCATGACCGTACATATTGCCGAAAAGACGAAGGGTCAGGGAGACGGGGCGGGCCACATGGCCGACAAGTTCAATGACGAAGAGGAAGGGGGCCAGAGCCGGCATGGGGCCGGTGAAGTGTTTCAGATAACCGATCCCGTGTTCCCTGAAACCGATAAAATGAGTGGCGCCAAAAACCGCCAGCGCCATGGCGGCATTGGTGTTGGGGTTGGCCGTTGGAGGAAAAGCGCTGGGCATCAGGGCGATCAGGTTGCAGGTGAGGATGAAAAGTGCCAAGGTGCCGATCAGAGGAAAGTACTTCTTTCCTTTTGGTCCCATATTATCTTCGATGAAATTTTCCAGCACTTCCACCACCGCTTCCATGAAGTTCTGGATACCGGAGGGGATTTCGCGGATCTTTCGGGTGGCTACGAAGGCAACAACGATCAGAAGAGCCATTACCAGCCACGCATATAGTACATGAGGACCAAGGTGAAGATTCACCTGTTCGGCTAACCATTCAAGAACCAGAAAAGGGTGAACCATGCCCGCTTACCTCCCGGCTTGGATTGAAAATCTGATGATTCCAATCAAAATGCTTAGAACCACTACCGACAACCCCAGAAAAAGGGCTATGGGGTTGATCTTGACGTAAAAAAACAACAGAAAAAGAATCAGCCCTGTAACGATAATCCGGATTCCGTAATGCCACCTGAACTTCCGGATGGACCGCTCATTACCCTGTGGCAGAATCGCTTGTAGCGTGGCGTAGAGCCAAGAAAAGCTGGATATGGCGATCAGGCAGCCGGCCAGCACGCTCAGAGTCACCGAAAGCGAAGACCACCCCAGACTGATCAAAAGATAGGCACCGGCAATAAAAATGTTCTGCCGGGCAATCTGCTGGGGCAGTCTTTCCTCTATATCAATCTGCACTTTTTGAATCGTCGCCGTTTCCCTTCCCTTGGTTGTTCACCTCCCGTTGCCGCCGCAACTCCCTCTCGGCCATTATATAGATGTTGCGGAAACCGGAGATGATGCCGATCACCAGGAAAATCAGTGTCAGCCAAGGGGAAGTACCAAGCCATTTATCAAGGTAGTAGCCCATGGCCAGCCCGATCACCGTCGAGACAACCATGCAGACACCGATACTCGATATCATCCCCAGGGAACGGACAAGCTGACGTCTTTCTTCTCCCATCCGTTGGCTCACAGCGTACCTAAGGGAATAAGCGTTGTTTGAATATCATAGGGTTCCAGGGCTGTCAATCGGTTTTTGCCCGTTTTCCAAGCCGTCAAAGGAGCCTGAAACAATGCCTTGCCGGCGGCCGGAGGAAAGTTTTTCGTCCTTACCTTTGACCTTTCTCCTGCAAAAGGGCGACAGAGAATCAGTGTCATTCCCAAAGCGTTTTAAAAGAACGTTCGGCAGCGTCCAGAAAATGTTCGAGGTCCTGTTGCTCATGGGCGGTGCTGATGAAACAGGCTTCGAACTGGGCCGGCGGCAGGTATATCCCCTGATCGAGCATAAGGTGGAAAAAGCGCGCAAAGGTTTTGGTATCGGAACTGATCGCGTCCTCGAAAGAGCGCACCGGAGCCGGCCGGAAATAGAGGCAGAACATGGACCCGACCCGCTGGATACAGAGATAGGGGTATCTGTGGATGAGGGCTTGCAGCCCATCGGTGAGGAACGCCCCTTTTTGTTCAAGCTGCCGATAGGGCTTGAGCTCTTTGAGAATTTTCAGGGTGGCGATTCCGGCAGCCATGGCCACGGGATTTCCCGAAAGCGTGCCGGCCTGGTAAACGGCGCCCTCCGGCGCCAGCAGGTTCATGATTTCCTCTTTCCCGCCGAAGGCGCCCACCGGCATCCCGCCGCCGATGATTTTTCCCAGGCAGACAAGATCTCCACGCACCTCATACAATTCCTGGGCGCCGCCGAAGGCTACCCGGAAACCGGTCATCACTTCGTCGATGATGAAGACGATTCCCCGACGGGTGCATATTTCGCGGAGACCGGCCAAAAAACCCGGTTGGGGGGGGACGCAACCCATGTTGCCGGCGATCGGTTCCACGATCAGGCAGGCGACGCTGTCGGCATGGGCGGCAACCAGGGATTCCACATCGGCGAGGTTGTTGTAGCGCGCGGTGAGGGTCTTTTCCGCCAAACTCGGGGGGACGCCGGGAGAGGAAGGTGTGCCGAAAGTGGCCAGGCCGCTGCCGGCTTTGACCAGCAGCGAGTCGGCATGCCCATGATAACAGCCGCTGAACTTGATGATATGGTCACGGCCGGTGAAAGCGCGGGCCACACGAATGGCGCTCATGACCGCTTCGGTGCCGGAAGAGACAAAGCGAATCTTTTGGATGTGGGGGAAGGCCTCCTGAGCGAGTTCGGCCAATGTCGATTCCCTTGGGGTGGGGGCGCCGAAGGAGATTCCTTCGCGGACGGCCGCGACGATGGCTTCCGTAACCTGGGGATGGCAGTGGCCGAGAATCAATGGTCCCCAGGAACCGACAAAGTCGATGTATCCGTTGCCGTCAACATCGAAAACATGGGAACCGTTTCCCTGGCGCAGGAACAGGGGCGTTCCGCCTACAGCCTTGAAGGCGCGCACGGGGCTGTTGACGCCGCCGGGAAAGAGTTGCCGGGCCCGCCTGAAAAGGATTTCAGAATAGGGATGTGCCACCATTGGTGCCTCCATAATGACGTGAATTAAAATATCATTGGCCGAGGTATGATGATGGCCAGATTAACACGGGGACTTGAAATCCGCTGAAAAAGTTTTTTAGGAAGGATATCTATCGGTCCGGAATAATTTGAGGAAGATTGTTAAAGAGGCCGAAAATTCAGGAAAAATGGATAAATGTCGGTTAAAAGAATTTGACAATCAAAAAAAACTTGTCTATAAACAACCACCGGAATAGGGTCAGCTTGGATCAACTAAATTTTTTTTACACGGAGTCTGGCATGACAGGTTTCTTTATCATCCTAGTTAGTTCGATTTTGGTTAACAACTTCGTCCTGGCCCGGTTTCTGGGGCTTTGTCCCTTCATGGGGGTTTCCAAGAAGCTCGACACGGCGATCGGCATGGGCGCCGCCGTCACCTTTGTTATGGCGGTCGCCGCCATGGTGACCTGGGTTATCCAATATTTCATCCTGTCGAAATTCGGCATCGAGTACCTGCAAACCATTGCTTTCATCCTGGTCATCGCCTCCCTGGTGCAGTTGGTGGAGATGGTGATTCAGAAATCCAGCCCCGTGCTTTACCAGTCCCTGGGGATTTTCCTCCCCCTGATTACCACCAACTGCGCGGTTCTGGGTCTGGCGGTTCTCAACATCCAGGTCGGTTACTCTTTCCTGGAGAGTGTCATCTTTGCCATCGGTGCCGCTCTTGGCTTTACCCTGGCAATGGTTCTGATGGCCGGTATCCGCGAACGGGTCGATCTTGGTCCCGTTCCGAAGTGTTTCCAGGGGTTGCCCATCGCCTTTCTGACGGCAGGCTTGATGTCCTTGGCTTTCATGGGGTTTGCCGGTCTGGTGAAAGGTTAAGAGTAGGCTATTTACGGAGAAGGAATTACCACAATGATTGGAGCGGTTCTAAGTCTTGGCGGTATCGGATTTCTGGCAGCGGTGATTCTTGGTGTTGCGGCGAAGAAGTTTGCCGTTGAGGTGGACCCCAAAGAGGAGGCGATTCTCAACGCCCTTCCGGGCGCCAACTGCGGCGCCTGCGGTTACCCCGGTTGCAGCGGTTATGCCAAAGCCGTCGCTTCCGGTCAGGTGGACCCCAGCCT
Organism: Deltaproteobacteria bacterium; assembly: GCA_012729375.1. Classification (GTDB taxonomy): domain Bacteria; phylum Desulfobacterota; class Desulfuromonadia; order Desulfuromonadales; family JAAYDE01; genus JAAYDE01. Next base: position 101,657 of record JAAYDE010000114.1, read on the forward strand.
CTGTACGCCGGGGGGCAAGGCCGTGGTCGAAAAGATTGCTGAGATCATGGGTGTTGAGGCCGTTGTCGCAGAACCCATGGTCGCTGTTGTCTGCTGCCAGGGGGACAATCAGAAGGCAAAAGATAAATATAAATATATCGGCGTCCAGGATTGCGTGACGGCGCAGATGCTGGCCGGCGGCCCCAAAGACTGTCCCGGCGGCTGTCTCGGCCTGGGTACCTGTGTCGTGGCCTGTCCTTTCGGAGCCATAGAAATCACTTCCCAGGGGCTGGCGGTAATCGACAGGGAAAAATGCACGGGCTGCAAGAAGTGTGTTTCCGCTTGCCCCCGCAAGGTCATCAAAATGACCCCCAAGAGCGCCAGCGTCCATGTTCTTTGCAACAGCCACGACAAGGGTCCTCAAGTGAAGGGCTACTGCCAGATCGGATGTATCGGCTGTCAGCTTTGCAAGCGTGCGGCGGAGGAGGTTTACGCGGTGGAGAATTTCCTGGCCGCCGTTAAGTACGACACCTACGATGCCGAGAAGGCCCGGGCGGGGATGGAAAAATGTCCGACTAAGTGCATCCGCGATTTTGCCGACGGTTACCCGGAAGGAAGCACCTTCAAACCCTGATTTGGTTTGTCTGCCGTTTTTGAGGTCAAAGCTGAAGGAGATGTCTGAAAACCTTCTTGTCAACATAAGGAAATCAACATGGAGTTGAAAACTTTCAAAGGGGGGCTTCACCCTCCAGACAACAAAGCGTGGTCCGAGAAAAAGGCGATCGAGGTCTGTCCCTTGGCGGAAGGGGATGAGTTGGTAATTCTCCTTTCCCAGCATATCGGTGCTCCCGCCGAAGCCTGTGTGAAGAAGGGGGATTTCGTCAAAAAAGGGCAAGTCATCGCTACTCCCAAGGGTTTTGTGTCGGTGCCGATCCATGCCTCCACCTCCGGCGAGGTCATTTCGGTTGAACCGCGTCTCGGCACGGCCGGCACCAAAGTACCGGCGGTTGTCATCAAGGCCGACGGGCAGGATACCTGGGATGAAAACCTGAGCGGCGCCGATCCCGACACTCTGACGGCGCAGGAGATCAAAGACCGCATCCGGGATGCCGGTATTGTCGGCATGGGGGGGGCCACCTTCCCGACCCATGTCAAGTTGAGCCCTCCCGAGGACAAAAAGATCGACCACCTGATCCTGAACGGCGTTGAGTGCGAACCGTACCTCACCGCCGATCACCGGCTCATGCTCGAGGACCCCGACAACATCATCGGTGGAATCCTGATCCTCAAGAAGGTTCTCGGTGTGGAAAAGGCCATCATCGGTATTGAGGCCAACAAACCGGACGCCATCGAGTTGATGACCAAAGCCTGCGCCGGCCGCGGAATCGAGGTCGGGGCGCTGAAGGTCCAGTACCCGCAAGGGGCCGAGAAGCAATTGATTTATGCCCTGACCGGCCGTGAGGTCCCCTCTGGTGGTTTGCCGATGGACTGCGGCTGCGTGGTCCAGAATGTCGGTACCGCCGCGGCTGTCAACGATGCCGTTCGCCGCGGCATTCCTCTCATTGAGAGGATTGCCACGGTCAGCGGCTCGGCGGTTAACGAACCCAAGAATCTGCGCATCAAGATCGGTCAGCCTCTTGGCAAGCTGGTGGAATTTTGCGGCGGCGCGAAAGGGGAACTCGGCAAGATCATTCAGGGCGGACCGATGATGGGGATGGCTGCCGTATCTCTCGATGTTCCTGCCACCCGCGGTACTTCCGGGGTTCTCCTTTTCAGTGAAGGCCAGGTTCTCAAGGAGCCTGAAGGGCCCTGCGTGCGCTGCGGGAATTGCGTCCGCGCTTGCCCGGCCTTTATTTTGCCTACTGAAATTGCCTTTAAAACCAAAAAGGGAATGATCGACGAGGCAGAAAAGCTGAACGCCATGGATTGCATCGAGTGTGGGAGCTGTACCTACATCTGTCCTGCCAGAATTCCCCTGATTCAGTACCTGCGGCAGGCTAAAGGCGCAATTATCGCGAAGAGAAGGAAGGTTTAACGTGGATAAGACATTATACATCTCTTCATCACCCCATGTGCACGAGGGGGGAACGACGGCCAAAGCGATGCGGGATGTCATCTATGCGTTGCTGCCCTGTGTGGCCTTGTGGATCTACTCCTTTGGAATCATTAAACCCTCTGTCGTCATGGCACTTTGCATCATCGGCTGCATGGCATCGGAAGCGGCCTGGGAGAAGGTTCGTGGCTTGCCGATCACCATCGGCGATGGCAGCGCGGCGATGACCGGAATTCTGCTGGCGCTGAACATGCCTCCCAACTCGCCCTGGTGGATGGCCCTGCTTGGCGGTGTGGCAGCCATCGTAATCGGCAAGCAGGTTTTTGGCGGGCTTGGCTACAACCCCTTCAACCCGGCGCTCATCGGCCGTACCGTGCTGTTGATCTCCTTCCCGGTGCAGATGACCACCTGGATGATGCCGCGCACCCATGAAATCACCTCCGCGACCCCCCTTTCCGATGTTAAAATCGCTGTCGGCCTTACCGGGAACATCCCCGACGAGATCAAGGCTCAATTGGGCAGCGTTCTTTTCGGCGGCTTCGGCGGACAGTTGGGCGTGGTTTCCGGATTCGCCCTTATTGCCGGAGGGTGTTACCTCATTTACCGGAAGGTCATTACCTGGCACATTCCGGTCAGCTTTATCGGGTCCGCTTTTGTGCTCTCCGCTATTTTCTGGGCGGTCAATTCCAGCAAATATCCCAGTCCCGTATTCCATCTTTTCACCGGTGGTCTTATGCTGGGGGCCTTTTTCATGGCCACGGACTGGGTAACGACGCCGATTACCCCCAAAGGGATGCTTATCTTCGGCGCCGGGTGCGGGATACTTACGATACTCATTCGTCTGTTTGGTGGCTATCCGGAAGGGGTTGCCTTCTCCATTCTGTTGATGAACTCGGCGACCCCCATCATCGATCGTCTTACCATGCCCAAGAAGTTCGGGCTTGTGACTCAAAAGGGTTAGGAGAATCCAAATGAAAGATATCAGCCGCCTTGCCCTAGTTCTGACTTTGATTACCGCCGGTTCAGCCTTGTTGCTGGCTATGGTGGAGAAGGTAACCAGGGAACCTATTGCCCAACAGCGGCGATTGGTCACTCTGGGTGCCCTTAAAGCGGTGCTCCCCCCCGCCAACAACTCACCGGACCAGGATACCGTTTCTTTGGTAACTGGAAAGGACAGTAAAGGCAATGATGAGCAGACCACCTTTTACCGTGGTCGAAAAGATGGTGCAGTTTCCGGGGTTGCTTTCCGCGTTGTCGCCCCCGATGGCTACAGTGGAAGCATTGCCGTAATGGTTGGCATCGAGCCTAACGGACAGGTTTCCGGGGTCGCTATCCTCCAGCATGCAGAGACGCCAGGCTTAGGAGCCTTGATCGAAGGAGAATCTTGGAAAAATCAGTTTAAGGGGAAAAGTCTGGATAATGCCGATTGGCGGGTGAAGAAAGACGGCGGGCATTTTGATCAGATAACTGCTGCCACTATTTCTCCTCGGGCGGTGGTCGGGGCAATTCGTAAGGGCCTCGAATTTTATAAAGCGAATAAAGACCAAATTATTGGTGGGTGAAGGGGGAAGAGATGAATCCGGTCAGTGAACTTAAAAGAGGTATCTGGACTGAGAATGCCGTTCTCAAGCTTGGCTTGGGACTCTGTCCGGCGCTGGCGACCTCATCCAGTGTGGAAAACGGTATCGGCATGGGCGTAGCGGCCACGTTTGTTTTGATTTGTTCCAACGTGGTTATATCCGCCATGAGGAAGATAATTCCCTCCAAAGTGCGAATCCCAGCTTTTATTGTTATTATCGCTTCATTTGTGACCGTTGTTGATTTGGTAATGGCTGGGTTTCTTCCCGATCTTCATAAGGCGCTTGGTATTTTCATCCCCTTGATTGTTGTTAACTGCATCATTCTCGGTCGGGCGGAAGCCTACGCATCCAAAAATGCGGTTTTAAGCTCTGCCGTTGACGGGATTGTAATGGGGATCGGATTTACGGTCGCTCTGGTAGCTATTGCCAGTGTCAGGGAGATTTTGGGAAATGGGTCGTTTTTCGGGATTAACATCTTGGGAAGCGGATTTGTTCCGATGCTGCTGATGATTCTACCCCCAGGGGCTTTTTTGGCCATTGCCTTCCTTTTGGCAGGAATGAACCAGGTTTCCGCTGAAAAATAGCCTTGGATTTTTAAAACCAGAATAAGAAAAGCCACCATGCAAATGGTGGCTTTTCTTATTGACCCTTATGGATGTTCATCAGGAAGCAAGTTCTCTCCCGAATGCCAGAGAATTTTCCAACAGTTCGGTATCGGTGATGATTGAACCGACCTTGACGGGCGCATGGGGAACCAGGAGGGACGAGTATTCCTTGCCAAAGAAGGAAGAAATAGCCTTCATGTTGTCTTCAAGAAGATTGAGTCCGTGATCGTAACTGCCGGCTGCAGTAGCGATAAGAGCAAACCGGGTATATTGTAAGGGGTGGGTGATTCCTTTGCCATCCCTGGTGATTTTAAAAAGAGAGTACATACGGTCAATGATGCATTTGATCTGGGCCGAAAACCCCATGAAATAGACCGGGCTGGCCAGGACAAGAACGTTTTGCTCCGGGATTTTGGCGATGATCGTAGAAATATCGTCCTTGATGACACAGCCGAACTTTTCCGAGTTTTGACAACCCATACAGGCGGTACAGCCTCTTTCCTTTGAAGGGATCCGGTCGGCGCGGACAATTTCGACCGTCGCCCCAGCGTCGGTGGCCCCGGTGGACACCCAGTCGGCAACGGTAAGCGTATTGCCGTTGTCCCGGGGGCTTCCTGAAATGATCATGATTTTTTTGGCCATGGATTTGCCTCTATCCTGAACGAAAACGCGAAACAAAGCTTTTTTGAAAAAACCAGCGGAGGCTATTCATCCTTAAGAATATAACCCTTGCCACGGACCGTGTGGATAAGCTTCTTTTCATAACCGAAATCAATTTTTTTGCGCAGGTAATTGATATATACATCGATCACGTTGGTAAAAAAATCGAAATTCTGGTTCCACACATGATTGGCAATCATTGTCCGGGTGAGGATTTGGTTGGGGTGACGAATAAAAAACTCAAGGAGAGTATACTCCTTGGGCGTCAGGCTGATTTCCTTGTTGTTGCGCCAAACCTTGTGGGAGATCGGATCCAAAATCAAAGGGCCGAAAGTGATTCTTGCTCCCCGTGAACCTTCGGTCGCGGAGAGGATCAGCTGAAGCTTGGTAAGGAGCGGAATCAAGGCCTCGCTGGGGCTATGGCTATTAGGGAAATCATGGGGGGCGGGGATTTGCGGGAAGCAAATAACCGGAGTAGTGATTTCCTGGGCCATTAAATCGGCAATAATTTCCGTTTCCTCGATTCCTGGAAGAAAAATACCCAGGACGATTAAATCGTAAGCCGTTTTTTTGGCAATTTGCGAGACATCGTCCCTATCGGAGACGAGGTCTGCATTAATATTAAGGTCTTCAAGGTTTTTGATGATTTTTGAGGCTTCGACGCTGTTTTTGTCAAAAAGTAAAACTTTCATATAAAAAATCCTCCGATGTTTTTGTAAATCCTGTTGTCAGGTTTGTGTATCCCTAAACAAATGAGAACAAATGGGAACTTTTTGGTCCTTGGTAAAAATCAACGATTAAGTTACTTGAGGTTTATTTTGACCAGGACTTCGTTGGCCGTTTCCTCGACGGCTTTACCGGAAACATTGACAACAGCCCAAGAATGCTGGCGATAGAGTTTTTTGACCTCATTGATTTCCTCAACTATTTTATCAAAGTCGGCATAGGCGGTAAAAATATCCTGTTTGAGGTTTTTTAAGCGGGCGATCCGAAGCTCAACCAGACGCTTGGGATCAATCAGGAGACCGACCACCCGGCGGGGATTCACCCCGAACAGTTCGGAGGGCGGTTTTATGCCGGGAATGATGGGTATGTTCGCCACCTTCCATCCTCCGTGAGCAAGGTACATGGAAAGAGGGGTTTTACTGGTTCTGGAAACCCCCACCAGAATGATGTCGGCCAGGTGCAGCGTCTGCGGTTCTTGGCCGTCGTCATGTTTTACGGAAAATTCTACCGCTTCGATTCGCTTGTAATATTTATCGTTAACCCCGTGGAAGAGACCCGGCATTTTTTTTGGGGTCGCTTCCAGGTAAGTGGACAATTTCATCAATAACGGGGTAAAAAGATCTATACTGAGAAGATTTCTAGTTTGGCATTCCTCCTGGATCAGGGTGACAAATTCCTGGTTGACCACCGTATAAACGATCATTCCCTGGTGACGCTCGGCTTCATCCAGGGCGGAAAGGATGCTCTCTCGGGAACGAAGGTTGCCTATCCTTTTCACCTGAACATTGGCCACCTCAAACTGGGTGAGAGCCGCGTCGACCATTTTTTCTACCGTTGCTCCCGTGGCGTCGGAAAAAAGATAGGCAAATGGGTAAAGTTTCATAAAATTAACAAATGAGATATGGCCAGCTTAAAAGTAAAGAAAAGTTCGATAATATAAATAGATTTAAACTTTAAATCCCGGCAGGCTATCATAAAATTCTTCCCATGGGAATAGTTTACTTTGCGGGGCGGGAAAATCCATCCTTTCACAATAAAATAACGAGGGGATTTTTAATGGAAAAAACTTGGATTGAAATCGACCTCCAGGTTCCGGGCCAATGGATCGACCTGGTTTGCAGTCTTTTCCAGGAGATTGGTTCCACCGGGGTGTTCGTGGAGGAAAGAGAACTGGATACCTTCGAACCGCCCGATCCGGCCGAACCATACCTGCCTGTTTGTTCCATACGTGCTTATTTCCCTAATACCCATGAATTGTCCTCTCTGAAGGCGGAGATTGCTGAAAAACTGAAAGAACTTAGCAGGTTTACGCCGCAATGGATACCTGGGCCGGTTGAGCCGGTTCTGGTAAAAGACGAGAATTGGGGCGAAAAGTGGAAGCAGCATTTTCAGGCTTTTCGCGTCGGCAGACGGCTCGTGGTGAGCCCCTCGTGGGAGAAGATTGCGCCTCAAGCTGAAGATTTTATTATTCGCCTCGACCCCGGCATGGCTTTTGGTACCGGAGGACATCCGACCACACGGCTTTGTCTGGAGAGCCTGGTGGAGTTTTTCGATTCGGCTTCGCCCCCCAAAAATGTCCTCGATGTCGGCACCGGGTCGGGGATTCTGGCCATGGCCGCGGCGGCACTTGGCGCCAACTCTGTGCTGGCAACGGATATCGATCCGGACGCCGCCCAAATAGCCCGCGACAACATCAAGGCGAACCGTCTTTCCTGTCTTATCGAGGTCCGCTGCGACATCCTGGAAAAAATCGAGGGATCTTTCGATATGATCCTGGCCAATATCTTTGCCGAGGAACTGATGCGGCTTGCTCCTCATTTTTTGCGCCTTCTCGCGGCGGATGGAACCCTTATCCTCAGCGGCGTCCTTAAGGAAAAGGCCGGCGCGGTCGAAAGTTGTTTTTTGGCCGCCCCCCTGGTGGAAATCGCCAACCGGCAACGCGAGGAGTGGTGCTGCCTGGTCTACCGGAGAAACTGAATGCGGCGCATTGTGGTTTCCGCTGAAATCCTTGCCGGCAACGAGGTCGTTCTGACCGGGGATCCGTTTCATCACCTTTTCCGCGTGTTACGGATGAAAAGTGGTGATGAGGTCTTGCTTCTGGACGGACAAGGCGGCTGTTGCCGATGCCGCATCGGCAGGGTGGAAAGCCGGCGAGCCGCGCTGACGGTTGTGGAACGATGGACCGAGGAGGAGAAGGTTATTCCCATTCGCCTGATCCAGGGACTTCCCAAGGGAGATAAATTTGACTTTATTCTTCAAAAAGGGACCGAGGTTGGGGTGAGCGTTTTCGCTCCCGTCATCATGGAAAGAAGCGTGCCGCTTTTAAAGGGAGAGAACGGCCAGCAGCGTTTTGCCCGCTGGCGGCGGATTGTCGACGAGGCGGCTCGTCAGTGTCGGCGCCCCCGGGTTCCTGAAATCCAGCCTCTTGTCGATCTGGCCTCTGCCCTTGAGGATGGCGCCGGCGGTTTGCGGTTGCTTTGCTGGGAAGAGGGGAGCCGGCTGTTGGGCGAGGTTCTTCCCGGTTCGCGCCCTGCCAGGGTGACGGTGTTGATCGGCCCCGAGGGAGGATTCACCGCACCGGAAGTTGCCTTGGCGCTGGAGGCGGGCTATGCTCCGGTCCGATTGGGGCCGCGCATTCTGCGCACGGAAACTGCGGGGATCGTGATCGCCGCTTGGCTCCAGTTTTTATACGGGGATATGGGCTAGCCGGGGGTTTGACACCTGGCGCGGAGGACAACGGCAGCAACGGACTCTTTTGGGGTTTCAATCCGTACCCGCCTGGTATTGAGAATAGCGAGCCACTGCAGATTCCCGGACCTATGCCGAAGGGGAACGGGCGGATAAGTGGCAACCTTTTTTCACCTTTGACTTTTCGGGCCGGCGGGGTGCGGGTTGTCGATTCCGTTATCAGCCGGTGATTGGAGAAACATATGGACAGCAGTCAACCGCGGGAAGGTAAGGAAGGGGGGGGTGGTAACCGGGACGGGAGGGCGGACAGACAATTGATTTTCGGCCGGGTGAGCGCCTGTTTCGCCGATGGAGCCTTTCTTTCGCTTATCTTTCTCGGTTTTTTCCTGGTGACGGAAACGGCGGTCGGGGACACTTCGGAAGGGAGGTTCCTTTTGGTTCAGGCCGCCCGGTTGAACGATTTGATGATTCCTTATTTTATCCTCTCCTTTTTCCTCTGTTTCGTTTACTTCACTTTGTTTCATTTTTTTTCCGGGCAGACGCCGGGAAAGATGTTGTGTGGTTTGCGTGTGGTCAATGAAAGCGGCGGCTCTCTCGATTTGGCGCAGTCCTTTCTGCGCAGTGCGGCGGGGTTGTTTTCTCTGCTGATGTTGGGCGCCGGATATTGGCGTATCTTCTTCGATCCCCGAGGCCGGGGCTGGAACGACCGGTTGGCCGGAACCCAGGTGGTTCGCGCCGATCCGGGCGGCCGGGAGATGACAAAGAATGTTCATTCCGATAGGGGATAGCCCCAATTTTCACAAACGGCCTTACGTCACCCTGATCTTTATCGGGATCAATGTGGCCGTTTTTGTGCTCTTTACCGTTCCGCTGATGCAACAGCGCCCGGATTTGAACGACCCTCTGCTGTTTGAATATTTACGGGCCATGAGCGGCCGGGCATCCGTCGGCGATCTGGTGGCGCACCTGTCCGCCTATGATCTGTTCATTTTCCAATACGGTTTCCGGCCCGCCGCGCCCTCACCCCTGACCCTGGTGACCAGCCTTTTTCTGCACGGGGGCGGTGCTCATCTGGCCGGAAACATGCTTTTTTTGTGGATTTTCGGGGACAACGTGGAAGGCCGTCTGGGTGCTGTCGGTTTCGTTCTTCTCTACCTTGGGGGAGGAATTGCCGCCACCTGCTTTTTTTGGCTGTTCGTCCCCGCATCACCGATCCCCATGGTCGGTGCCTCGGGGGCCATATCGGCCATTCTGGGCTGTTATTTCATCTGGTTTCCGGAAAACAGAATCAACGTGTTCGTCTTCCTGTTCCCCATTCTGGTGCGCACGGTGCAGATTCCCGCCAGGATCGTTCTCGGTTTTTACCTGCTCGTCGACAACCTTATTCCCTTTCTGCTTGTCCCTGGGGACGGATCAGGTGTCGCCTACGGTGCCCATATCGGTGGATTTCTGGGGGGACTCGCCCTGGCCCTGGCGTTGAAGTGGCGACGACCGCGGCCGTGAGCATCGGTTTTCCCCGGCAGGCCGGGGAAACGGCGGTTTTGAACCAGCGGCCGCGAAAACCGGGATTTGATCGGCGGATTCCGCCAAGGATTGTGCTTTTGAAAGACCCGTCCTTTTCCCGATAGAAAAACCAGTTTCTAGTTTTTCAGCGATCATGAAGACGGTTCAGGAGAGCCCGTCCTCTGAGGAGGGGAGCATGCTCCCGGTCGTTGCGCGGGAGCGCACCCGCGCCAAAAGATCTTCCGGGGCAGCCGGAGCATCGAAATAAAAGCCCACTATCTCGTCGCATTGGTGCTGCAGGAGGAACTTCATCTGCTCTGATTTTTCCACCCCCTTGCCGAGGACCTTGACCTGCAAGGATTTTCCCATCTTGATGATCGCTTCCGTGATCGCCTCGTCCTCCGGATTTCCCGGCGTGTTTTTGATAAAAGAGCGATCGATCTGAAGGCGGTTGATGCCGAGGCGCTTGATGTAGCGCAGGGATGAGAAAGAATAGCCGAAGTCATTGACAGCGATCTGAATCCCGAGGTTTCTGAATGCCATAAGGATCGGAATATTTTCCTCCAGGCTTTTTAGAAAAACCGTTTCGTCGATTTCCAGTACCAGCTGCGCCGGATCAAGGCCGGTTTCCTGCAACACCCTGGACACCTTTTCTATTGTGCCGGGAGCCTGTATCTGGCGCGGGGAGAGGTTGACCGACAATTGCAAGTCGGGGAACCCCGCCTCCTGCCATTCCTTGACCTGCCGGCATCCCTTGCGCAAGGCCCATTCCCCCAAAGAGAGAATCAAGCCGGTTTCTTCACAAAGAGCGATAAAATTCTGCGCGGAGAGCAGGCCCCTTTGGGGATGGTTCCAGCGCAACAGGGTTTTCACCGCCACCCAGCGGCCATTGAGGAGGTTGAAAACCGGTTGGTAAAAGAGGTTGAATTCCTGCTGTTGGAGGGCCCGGCGCAGATCGGTCTCTAGGCGCATTCTTGCCTTGACCCGCATGTTCAGCTCTTGGGAAAAAAACTGGAAATTATGCCGGCCGCTTTCCTTGGCGTGATACATGGCCAAATCGGCATAGCCGATAAGGGTTTCGGAGTTTTGGGCATCATCAGGGTAGAGGGCGATACCGATGCTGCAGGAGGGGAAGATGTCATGATCGCCGACGCGGACTTTGACCGGGAGCAATTTAAGCAGTTTTTTGGCGATCAGGGAAGCGTCGTCCGGATTCTCCAGGTCGGGAAGGATAATGACGAACTCATCGCCGGCAAAGCGGGCGACGGTGTCCATGGCCCTAAGGGAATTTTTGATCCGTTGTGCAATGATTTGCAGCAGTTGGTCTCCTGCCGCGTGCCCCAGGGTATCGTTGATCACCTTGAAACGGTCCAGGTCGAGAAACAGGACCGCGACCATCTTCCGGTTTCGTTCCGCCTTCGACAATGCTTGATTTAGGCGGTCGCAAAAAAGAATCCGATTAGGCAGGCCGGTCAGGTTGTCAAAATAAGCCAACTGGCGGATTTGATTCTGGGCCTGTTTCAGTTCAGTGATGTCTTCGTGGGAGAGTAGAATATTCCGGCTCCCGGCCAGTTCCAGGGGGGTCATTTTGCATTGGAACCAACGGCATCCGCCGGCGAGATCGGCGGAAAATTCATAGGAAAACTCCAGAAGAAGCCCCTTTTCGACGGCAAAAAACCCCTTCTGGAAGGCTTCGCCTTCATTCCGGTATTCCGGCACGATCTTGCGGCAGGTTTCCAGGTAGTTGTCCCCGACGTCCAGGGAATGGGGTGGCGGCGGGTGCAGTTTGCTGAAGGAACGCCAGGATTTGTTGACCGCGAGAACCTTGCCCTGTTCGTCCAGGATGGCTATATGGGGGGAAAGGGCATCAAAAAGGGAGTTGCCAAGGCCATCCAGCAATGGACTGACAGGATTCGCGTTTTTGTCGTCCCCATTGAATGTGCCCATTTATGGATCGCTCTAGTATCCAGTTGTGGGGGTTGATGGGCTAAGCAGGTTGCGCTGGCCCAAAAAAAGCAGGTCAGATATATGCGGGCATGGAAAAAAGGCATCGAAATGTAATCGAGGTCAGATAACAATTATAACTTCTGGAGATAAGATGAAAAGGAACAAAAAGTTGTATTTGAATTAAAGTTTTTGATAACAGATTCTCCAGGATCCGGTGGAAGGATTATTTCGATAAGTTGTCGGGGCAAAGGGCGGTTCACCTGGTTATGGGGGAAAAAGAATCCCCCCGGTTTTCTGGCCGGGGGGATGAAGGAGGAGAATGGCAACATACAAGGACCGCAAGTTTCAGGCGCTGCTCAATCCTTGTCGTTCCTTTCTTTCGCCCAGGAGGCGAATGAAGCGTTTCGCTCTGCTGCCGGCGTCGGGAAAGCCGAGAACGGCGGAAATCAGGGCGACTCCGGCGGTGCCGGAGGCCATGATTTCATCCAGGCGTTCCAACTTTACTCCGCCAAGGGCGAAGACGGGAAGGGCGGAAAGGCGACAGACCTCCTGCAGTTTTTCAAGGCCGACAGGGGGGCCGAAGGCCGCCTTGGAGGGGGTGAAATAAACCGGACCGAAAGTGACGAAGTCGGCGCCGTCTTGCTGCGCCGTCAAGATTTCATCGAGGCGGTGGGTGGAAACCCCGATCAGGAGGTCTGGGCCAATGATTTTACGGATTTCCCCAACCGGCAGGGAGGTGGAGGTCAGGTGGACGCCGTCGGCGGCGCAGGCCAGGGCGATGTCGGCACGGTCATTGATCAGCAGCTTGGCCCCGTAGCGGCGGGTCAGTTCCCGCAGTTCCAGGGCGAGGCTGAAAAGCGACACCGGCGACAGATCCTTCTCCCGCAACTGGACACATTTCACTCCCCCCTGCAGAGCTTCTCCGACGGCGTCGGGCAGGGAGCTTCCGGGGGGAATGACGGAGCGGTCGGTGATCAGGTAGAGAGAGAAGTCGACTTTTTGAGCCATGCCGTTCCTCAGGAAGCTTTCTTTTCCAGGAAAGCGGCATCCCAGTCTTTCCAGACCGCCTCGTAGCCCTTGGCGCGGATGAGACGGCTGATCTCCTCGGGGGAGCGGTCGTCATCGATGTTGAACTGGCCGGTTCCCTCGTCCTGGTGGGAGTAGCCGCCGGGGGCGGTGCAGGATCCGGCGCTCATCTGGGTGATTCCCAAGGGGATGAGGTTATCGCGGAAGCGGGCGCTCTCCCGCGTCGACAGGGTCAGGCCGGCGTCGGGCAACAGCAGACGCATGGCGCAAATACCCTGTACCATCTGCTGGTCGGTCACGGTAAAGAGGGGTTTGAAGCCGCCTTCGGCGGGACGGATGCGGGGAAAGGAGACGGAGACCTGGGTGCGCCAGAAGCGGTGCGCCAGGAAAAGGGCGTGGAGCCCGGTGAAGAAGGTCTCCGTGTAGAAATTGCCCAGGCCGAGAAGGGCGCCGACGCCGATGCGCCGCAAGCCGGCCTCCCCGCCCCTTTCCGGGGTTTCGAGTCGCCACTTGTAATCCCTTTTGCGGCCGTAAGGGTGCAGTTTCTCGTAGAGTACCGGATCGTAGGTTTCCTGGTAGATGGTCAGCCCGTCCACCCCCGCTTCCACCATCTGCCGGTAGCCTTCGACATCCATCGGATAGACCTCGAGGCTGATGGAGCTGAACAGCGGCCGGATTTGGCGGATGGCGGCCACCAAGCCGTCGTTGCCGATGGCGTCGGCATCTTCCCCGGTCAGCACCAGGATATGACGGAATTCGTTTTTGTGAAGGGCCAACGCCTCTTCCTCGATTTCCTCCAGGGAAAGGGTCTTGCGGTGGACATTGTCGTTGCTGCAGTTGAAGCCGCAATAGACGCAGCCGTTGGTGCATTCGTTGGATATGTAGATGGGCACGTACATCTGGATGTTGTTGCCGAAACGCCGCAGGGTGATCTCATGGGCGCGGGCGGCCATCGGCTCCAGGTATTTTTCCGCCGCCGGCGAGATCAGCGCCTGGAAATCGTCAAGGCTCAGGCGCTCGGCGTGGAGGGCATTCTCGACGTCGGCCGGTTTCTTGTTCAGAATCCGCTCCAGAAGTCCCTGCTGATCGTATTTTTTGATTTCGTTGAAGAAGCTCATTTTTCGTCCCTCAAAAATCCGGTGAGTGGGCTGGAGGCTTCAGCGAATTTGCGCTGTTTGCCAAGGCCGGCCAGGAAGGCCTCGCGGCCGGCTTCGACCCCTTTTTTGAAAGCCCCGGCCATCATCCCGGGGTCGGGGGAGACGGCCAGAGCAGTGTTGACCAACACTGCGTCGGCTCCCATCTCCATCGCTTCGGCGGCGTGGGAAGGGGCGCCGAGGCCGGCGTCGACGACCACCGGCACGTGGGCCTGTTCGATGATGATGGCGATGTTGTCGCGGGTTTTCACCCCCTTGTTGGTGCCGATAGGGGCACCGAGGGGCATGACCGTGGCGCAGCCGATCTCCTGGAGGTGCTTGGCCAGGATCGGGTCGGCGTTGATGTAGGGAAGTACGGTGAAGCCGTCCTTGATCAAAATCTGGGCTGCCCTGTAGGTTTCGATGGGGTCGGGCAGCAGATAGTAGGGATCGGGAGTGACCTCCAGCTTGATCCATGGCTCGCAGCCCGCGGCGCGGGACAGGCGCGCCAGCCGCACCGCTTCTTCGCAGTCGCGGGCGCCGCTGGTGTTGGGCAGCAGCAGGTATTTCTGCCGGTCAATGTGCTTAAGCATATAGTCTTCGGGGTTGTCGATATCGACGCGGCGCAGGGCGACGGTCACGATTTCACTTCCGGAGGCTTCCATGGCTTCCAGCATCGCCTGGTTGGAGGAAAACTTTCCGGTTCCGACCAGCAGTCTCGATTTGAAATGACGGCCGGCAATGATAAGATCATCCATTTTTACCTCCTGATGTTGCGTTGAAAATATTGATCGACCCTGTTCCGGGACGGAAAAACGCCCGGCGAAGGCGGTGTCAGCCGCCGCCGACGAATTGGACCACTTCGATCCTGTCCAGGTCGCTGAGCAGAGTCTGAGCGAATTTCTCCTTGGGAAGGATCTCTCCATTGAGCTCCACGGCTACCGCCGCATTGCTGAGCCTGAGTTCCTGAAGCAAGGAGCTGATGGTGGTGGAAGGTGTAATTTGCCTCGCTTTTCCGTTGACACGAATCTGCATGAAAACCTCTCCTTTGTGCCGTTATTCCGCTCTTTCTCCAAGAATTAAGCGTAATACCGCATTGGCTTGATGATGGGCGGCAATGCCGACGCGGGGTGCCATCAACCCTTGTCCTGGCTTTGCCTCGGCCTGGCCATCGCCGACCAGGTAGAGATTGCGCAGAACCCGCCGGGTGACGATGCTGTTGGCAGGGTCGTAACCGGCCACTCCCGAGGCGGCCACCACCGGGATTTCGGGGAAACAGCGCAGGAAAGTCTCGATCAGCATGGCCTTGGCGTCGGCGTCGTCGAAAGCCTCGACCAGTACGTCAATTTCGCCGAAGACGATGGGGATATTGTCCTGAGCCAGGCGCAGGTCGTGAATCACGACTTCGGTATAAGGATTGATCCGTTCCAGGTTGTCGCGCAGCGCCACGACCTTGGCAAGACCGATCTGATCGGTAAAATACTGCTGTCGGTTCAGATTGGAGGGCTCGACCAGATCGAAATCGGCTATCACCAGTTTTCCAACCCCGATTCGAGCCAGGGCCACGGCGACGGAGGAGCCCAGCCCGCCGGCGCCGGCGATGCCGACCCGGGCTTTCTTCACCCTTTGGTGGACACCGGGGGTGTGGCGGGCGGCCATCAGAGCTTCCAACTCATCAAAAGGGGGAACCTCGCCTCGCCTGATCAGGATGATCCGGTCTCCGTTGCGGAGAGGGTGGTCTTCCCGGCAGGGAAAACCGTTGAGGATGACAATATCCGCATCCTTCTTGAGCCATGCCCGAAGGTCAAAAAGGCTCAGGCCCTCTTCGGTGGATATCGGTTTTTCGTTGACAAAAAGGTCCATAAAACGAAAAAGGCCGCTGAAAGCGGCCTCCTCTGGAAAAATATCTCTGCACGTGACACCATGCAACCATCTTTTCCGCCACTTCCCTACGCCGGCATTACCCGGATCAGGTTCAATGGGTTATCCCAAACGGGACTCTCAGTAAAAAACTCCCCAAGGCGTCTATTCAATTGTAATGATCAATCTAGCAGTAACGGAAAAAGGGGTCAATGAATTTTTCTTTTGCCGATGGCCGATAAAGCCCTGTCCAATAACCATCTTGTTTGGCCACAACCTGGCAAAGAAGATGTTGCCAAGGGGCTAGGATCTGAGACTGGTTCCACAGCGGGGGCAGGTCAGCATGCTGGTGGACTGGACCCGGTGACCGCAGGTGGGACAGTTGAACCAGTAACGGCAAAATTTGCATTGAATTTCCGAAAGTCCCTGCTTTTTCTTGCATTTCGGGCAACGCCGGTACATTTTCCGATTGAGGATGTATTCCGGGAAAAAAAGGCCGCATTGGAGGCATTCCTCGCTGCCCCGCTTTTTAACCTCAGCACCGCAGTTGGGCAGTGGGCAGGTAAAAACCGTTTTACAACCGTTGCACCAGTATTTCCCTTTTTTGAGCTCACCGCAAACCGGGCATTTGTCCATGGCGGGTAATCCTTCTGAAAAAGTGGCGGGGAAGAAAAAGAAAACCGGATGGCGGTAGAGGTTTGAACCGCAAACCGGCAGTGAACCTTCCCAAGTTCATCAACGTTAAATCATCTTGAAAGAACTGTCAACTTTACCGGATTAATACAAGAATTCCGGATATTTTGGGAAAGGTTCTAGCAACCGCGGCATTTCCGTGTACAATTGGCCAATGGAAAATTCCACGATCTATCAACTTTGACTGGAAAGACATGTTGACTATGGCCGCAAAAAAAAGCATCGCTCACGGTTTTGTGACGGAAAAGGTGGAGGAGCTCAAGGAGGTCAACCTTACCCTCCATCAATTGCGCCATCAACGTACCGGAGCCCGCTTCGTCCATCTCGCCGCCGACGACAGGGAAAATCTTTTCGCGGTCGGCTTTCGCACTACCCCCAAAAATTCCACCGGCGTGGCCCACATTCTGGAACATACGGTGCTTTGTGGGTCCAGACGATTCCCGGTTCGGGACATCTTCTTTTCCATGCTGAACCGCAGTCTCAACACTTTCATGAACGCCCTGACCAGCAGTGACTGGACCTTTTATCCCTTTGCCACCAAGAACCGCAAGGATTTCCATAACCTTATGGAGGTCTATCTCGATTCGGCTTTTTTCCCTCTGCTCCGCCCCCATGATTTCCATCAGGAAGGGATCCGCTTTGAGTTTTCCGATCCCCACCAGCCCGACTCTCCCCTGGCGCCGAAGGGAGTGGTCTACAACGAGATGAAAGGCGCTTTGGCCAATCCGGCGTCGTTGATTCATTATCGCCTCTGTGAAGCGCTCTATCCGACGACGACCTACGGGAAGAACTCCGGCGGCGAACCGCAGGAAATTCTCAAGCTGACCTGGGGGGATCTGCGGGATTTTCACGCTGAATACTACCATCCGAGCAACGCCTGGTTCTTTTCCTACGGCAATTTCCCCCTTGAGGAGACCCTCGCCAAGGTGGAGGAGCAGGTTTTGAGGCACTTTGAGGCGCGGCAGGTAGCCAGTGCCGTACCGCTGGAGCGTCGATATGAGAAACCGCAGCGGATCGTGCGGAGTTATCCCCTCGCCTCTGGCCAGTCCCCCGCAAACCGTTCGCTGATTCAGATGGGCTGGCTGACCTGTCCCATCGAGGAGAGCCGTCACCGCCTGGGGTTGACCCTGCTTTCGGTTCTGCTCCTCGGCGATGCCGCCGCCCCCCTGCACAAGGCGCTGATCGATTCCCACC
This sequence comes from Deltaproteobacteria bacterium, assembly GCA_012729375.1. Classification (GTDB taxonomy): domain Bacteria; phylum Desulfobacterota; class Desulfuromonadia; order Desulfuromonadales; family JAAYDE01; genus JAAYDE01. Next base: position 119,304 of record JAAYDE010000114.1, read on the forward strand.
TGGGTGAGGGAATCTGCCCTGGCTCAGGCTTCCAGGATGAAAACCGGGAAACCTATTTCGCGGCCGGAATCCAGGGCACCGATCCGGCACACTGGGATGCGGTGGAGAAGATCATTCTCGACTCGTTGGAGCGAAGCGCCGTTCAGGGTTTCACTCCGTCCCGAATCGAGTCGGCCATTCACCAACTGGAGCTGGCCCACCGTGAAGTGACGGGGGATTCCTATCCCTACGGGTTGCAGTTGCTGATGCGCCTCCTCGGCTCGTGGCTGCATGGCGATGATCCCCTGACTCCCCTGCATTTTGAAGAAGATATTCGGGAAATCCGCCGTCAGGTAAAAAGCGGCCCCTTTTTTGAAGACCTCATCCGACGTTTTCTCCTCGACAATCCCCATCGCGTCAGCCTGCTTCTCAAGCCCGATGAAGCAGAGGAAATGCGGGAACAGGAGGCAACGGAACGATTTCTCCGGGAGCGCAGCCAAAAGCTCTCTTCCCTGGAGCGACAAGAGATCATTGCCGGGGCTGAAGCGTTGAAGCAGGCTCAGGAAGGGGCGGACGATATCTCCTGCCTGCCGACCCTGGAGCTTTGCGATATCCCCAAGGAGGAGGAGATCACCCCCTATCGAGGTGAAACCCTAAGGGGAACACGGCTCTTTTCCTTTTCCCAGGCCACCAATGGCATCGGTTATTTCAACACCTATCTCGATTTGCGGGAAATTCCCGAGGAATTGCGGGGGCTGGTTCCCGTTTTTTCCTACCTGCTGACCCGCATCGGCGCCGGCGGCAACGACTATCTGGCCATGGCGGAGCGCATCGCCGCCTATACCGGCGGGATACGGGCCGGAACGCTGGTTCTCAATGACCCCTGCCGGCTCGATCCCCATAAAAATATTTTGGAAGTCCGGGGGAAGGCCCTCATCCGCAACCAGGAGAAGATGTTCGCCATCATCAAGGACATCCTGACGGCTCCTGATTTCAGTGATCTTCGGCGCCTGGCAACGTTGCTCGACCAACTCAAGATATCGCTTCTCAATTCCATCCCCGGCTCGGGTCATCATTACGCGGCGCATATCGCCGCCGCCAGGCTTACGGCGGCAGGACGCCAGCGCGAGGAATGGGGAGGGCTCGATTTCGTACGGCGCGCCCAGTCCTTGGCCGGGCAGGATGACGGCCAATTGGCCGCCTTCGCCGGACGGATGAAGGAAATGTCCGTTTTTATTGCGGAGCAGGGCAGCTGCCACCATTCCCTGGTGGCACGGAAAGAAGAACTTGAGGACATGGCTGCAGGGATGGCAGTCCTGACCGATAACTGGCCGGGCCGCAGTGACAGCCTTTTTGTGCCGGCCGCGGGGTTTGCTCCGATTCCCGGGGCCGAGGGCTGGGCGGCATCCCTGCCCGTTTCTTATGTGGCGCGGGTGTGGCCTGCCGTTCCTTTCTGCGATCAGGATTGTGCCGGTCTGCTGGTTCTGGCCAAATTGCTGCGCAGCCGTTTTCTCCATCGGGAAATCCGCGAGAAGGGAGGAGCCTACGGCGGCTTTGCCTCCTTTGATGCCGATACCGGTCTGTTCTCCATGATTTCTTACCGGGACCCCCACCTGATCAGAACCTTGGGTGTTTTTCGGCAGGCGGTCGATTGGGCGGTTTCCGGAAGTTTCAGTGATGGGGACATCAAAGAATCGATCCTCAGTGTTTTCAGTGATATCGATCGGCCTCTCACTCCCAGCAGCCGGGGAGGTTATGAAACTCTGCAATTTCTCAAGGGGATTACCCCGGAAATGCGGCAAAGTTTGCGGACCGGGATTTTTGCCGTCAATCGTCAAAAACTGATTGAGTTGGCGGAAAAAAACCTGTTAAATCAGTGGCAAAAGAGTGCCGTCGGGGTGCTTTCCGGGAAAGACAAGCTGATGAGGGCCAACGAGCAACTGGGGGACGAAAGGTTGGCCATTTACGAAGTGACTTGATCTTCTCCCCGATGTCTTCGAAGGAGGAGCCTTGTGCCTTGTCCAGGCAGAGTGAAAAGGACTGGACCCGGATGATGATCGATTTTAAACCGCAGCGGAACAAGGAAAAAAAACCTGGCCTTTATCGCTGCGGATGGATGTTGAGTGCTATGGGTGGCGGCCTGTTTTTGCTCTTGCTCGGCTGCTTTTTTGTTTTTAACCCTCCTGCTCACCCCCCATCTTTGGCTGTCGATGCCTCTGCTCGTACGATAGAGCCGAAACCCGCCATTGTTTCGACAGTTTCTTCTGCCGCCGATCCCAAAAAAGAGATCGTCGAAAAAATGATCGAACCGGGGGAGACGGCCAGTCATCTTTTTTCATCCTGCCTGCTCGTCCCGGAGATTTATGCCCTTGATGATGCGTGTCGAAAGGTTTTCCCCTTGACCCGGTTGCGTGCCGGGCAGCCCTGCCGGATCCATCTGACCGACGGCGCCTTCGAAAAATTTGTTTATGAAATCGATGCCCAGGATCAGCTGGAGATCACCCGCGGAGACGCTGGTTTTGAGGTGAAAAAGATTCCCATTGCCTACGCTACCGAAGAGGAAGTGGTTCGCGCCGTCATCAGGTCGAGTCTTTTCGGCGCCGTGGCCGAAGCTGGAGAGGCCGCCGATTTGGCGGTCGCCTTGGCCGGTATCTTTGCCTGGGATGTCGACTTCATCCGCGACATCCGCGAGGGAGATTCTTTTTCGGTATTGGTTGAAAAACGGCTCCGAGACGGCAAATTCGCCACCTATGGCAGAATACTGGCCGCCGAATTCCGCAACCAGGGGGAAACCTACCGGGCCTATCTGTTTACCGATGAAAAGGGGTCCCCAGCCTACTACAATGAAGAAGGGAAAAGCCTCCGCAAGGCCTTTCTCAAGGCGCCTTTGGCGTTTTCGCGGATATCATCCGGTTTTACTCAACGCCGCTTCCATCCGGTGCTGAAAACCTACCGGCCCCATCCCGCCATCGATTACGCCGCACCAACCGGAACGCCGATTCACACCGTGGCCGACGGTGTTGTCATTCAGAAGGCTTTCAATAAATACAACGGCAACTATGTCCGGCTTCGCCACAACAATTCCTTCGAAACCCTCTACAACCATATGAGCCGTTTCGCTTCGGGCCTGCGGGTCGGGAGCCGGGTGTCGCAGGGGCAAACCATCGGCCATGTCGGGGCCACCGGTTTGGCTACCGGGCCTCATCTCGATTTCCGTTTGTATAAAAACGGTACCCCCATCAATCCGCTCACCATCAGAGCCATAGCCTCCGCACCGGTTTCATCAAAGCGCTTCGCGGAATTCCAGGCTCTGGTGAAATCCTGCAATCCCCGTCTTGAAGCCGATAGCGCCGTTCGCATCGGCGCACTGGACAGGAATACCGACGCCAAACCGGAACCGCTTTAGTATTTGGCTGAAAAATGGCGCCGTTGGCTTTTTGTCGCCCGCTTAACGAATACTGATGAGTGGTGCTTCGCGAGTTGTTCGCGCCTGCTGCTTCCCCGGTTTTTTTGCCTTTTTTCATTCTCGCCCCGGTAAAACAGCTTTCCGATTGGATGGCGTCAACAGACATCTTCCCATCCATTTGTCATTTACCTTCATTTTTTTCAGTCACCTTTTTTACAACAGACAGTCGTTTTCTTTAGTAAGAAATTTTCCGTTGTCCTGTTAAAATTGATTCTTCAGAAGCTGGTAAAACGACGTTCTTGATATTTTTGGGCCACCCTAATTTAATTATTTTAAATTTTTTGGTTCTTCAGCAGAATCTGTGGGTCAAATGGAGACCCTGGGCTGGGCTGAAGAGCTGATTCCCAGCCAAAAAAAAAGAGCATCCCGATTCCATCTCTGGCACTATGGACGTCGACCAAGACTAACCCATAGTGAGGGGAGGAAGCGGGATGCTGGTCAAGTCTATCCTGAATCGGGTTCAAAGGCATCATGGTTTTGTCTATAGGGCGGTCCGGTGGTGTGAAAAGAAGGACCGCGCGTTCCTTGACATCGAGATCCAGGCTCGACAGGGCAGCAAGCCTCTCTGTTCGCGCTGCGGTCAGCCAGGGCCGGGCTATGATGTCCAGTTGCAACGGCGGTTCGAGTTTGTCCCCCTGTGGGGTCTGCCGGTTTTCTTTCTGTACTCCATGCGCCGGGTGGATTGCCCGCGCTGCGGGGTTCGGGTGGAGAAGGTTCCCTGGGCCGAAGGCAAAAACCATCTGACCACCACCTATGCCTGGTTTCTGGCCCGGTGGGCACGGCGCCTGTCCTGGAAAGAGGTCAGCGAGATCTTCCAAACCTCTTGGGACACGGTCTTCCGATCGGTCCAGATGGCTGTTGCCTGGGGCTTGGCCCATCGGAATCTGGGCAGTGTCACAGCCATCGGCATCGACGAAATCGCCTGGAAGAAGGGGCACAAAGGCTACCTAACCCTGGTCTACCAGATCGACGCCGGCTGCCGGCGACTGCTGTGGATCGGGAAGGAACGGACCCAGAGAACCTTACGGCAGTTTTTCAAAGAGTTTGGGAAAGAACGCATCGCCCGGCTCAAATTCATCTGCAGCGACATGTGGAAACCGTACCTGCAGGTGGTGGCTGAAATGGCCGGAGAGGCGCTCCACATTCTGGACCGGTTCCACATCATGAGCCAGATGAACAAGGCTCTCGACAAGGTTCGCGCCCAAGAGACCCGGGATCTGAAAACCAAAGGAGAAGAGCCGGTTTTAACCCGAAGCCGCTGGTGCATTCTCAAACGGCCAGAGAACCTCACCGAAAAACAGGGCGTCAAACTCAAGGAACTCCTGGCCTGCAACCTCAAAACGATCCGGGCCTATCTGCTCAAGGAGGATTTTCAGCAATTCTGGCAGTACCAGCGCGCGGCCTGGGCCGGAAAGTTTCTCGACCTCTGGTGCTCCCGAGCGATGCGCTCCCGGATCCAACCGATGAAACAAGTGGCAAAAATGTTGCGGTCTCACCGGGAATTGCTCCTCAATTGGTTTCGAGCCAGAAAACAGGCTGCCCTGGGTGCTGTTGAGGGCCTCAACAACAAAGCCAAAGTGACCTGCAGAAAAGCTTACGGTTTTCGCAACCTCGAAGTTCTAAAAGTTGCTTTATATCATACACTTGGGTGCCTGCCGGAACCGGATAGCACCCACAGATTCTGCTGAAGAACCA
>JAAYDE010000115.1 GCA_012729375.1 Deltaproteobacteria bacterium
AATTTATTCACTCAGCTTTTTCTCGACACGCTGCAGATAGGCCTTCATGTCACATTTGCGCTCCAGGCCGGTCGCCGTCATGGAACGGACCTTGCCAAAAACCGGTCGCGCCGGCCAGGGGCGGTCGTGGAGGCCGAAGAGCCAGCCGATACCCGTGAAGGAGTTGGCGTCCCGGCCGTCGACAAAGTATTTGTTGTTGAGGAAAAGGGCTGTTTCAAAAGCCTCTTCGGGGGCAGGGCTCCATTCGAGGATTTTTTTCCCCCAGTACATGCGCAGATAGTTGTGCATGAAGCCGGTGTGACGCATCTCCTTCATGGCGGCGTTCCAGTAGGGGTCGTGGGTTTCCGCCGTTTCCAGGCGGCAGCCCGAATAGCGGTGCTCTTTGGCGTCGCCGGCGTGCTCCCGCAAGGTTTGCACCGCCCAGGAAGGCAAGCCCGCGAAGGAATCATAATCGGCCTGGAACCAGATGTGGTTGATGGCCAGCTCCCTTCTCACCAGAAGCTGCTCTTCGAAGGCCTCGGTGTTTTCGGAAGGCGGGACGCCGGCGAGTTCCAGGGCCAGGCGCAGGGGGGAGACCTGGCCGAAATGGAGGTAGGGGCTCATTGTGGAGACGTCCTCCGTCTGCGGCTGGTTGTGGTGGGCCCTGTAGTTGGGGAGGCCTTCCGTGAGAAAACGGCGGAAGCGCTCCCTCGCCTGCCGGGCGCCGCCGCGGAGAAAGCGGCTGACCGGTGGCGTTTCCTCGCCGGGTATGCCCAGACTTCGGCACAGGGCGGCGGGGTCGTTGAGGTCAAGACCCTCATCGGGGCAGGGATTCATGGGGTTGTGCAGGGGCGTGGACTGGAGGGGGAGCAGAAAGCGCCCGGCTTGCTTCCACAGCTTGCGGCGGATGGTGTAGGCGCCGTACTCGGCTTTCTCCGCGGCGGTTGCCACGGGAACGATGGCGTCGCTTTCCACCTCGACGACCAGGCAGGGTGCTTTTTCCGCCACCATCCGCCGCCACTGGCGCTGGTGGCGCAGGTAGCCCCGGTCGGTGACCACCAGTGCCGCGGAACGGGAGTAACGGAGGACAACCTCAACCGGAGCTCCCCCCATGACCAGCAGCGGGATGCCCTTTTTCCTGAGCGCCTCCCGGGTTTCCTGCAACCCTTCGAGAAGGAAGGTGAAATGCCGGGCGTTGGCTTCCGGGTACGAGGCCCACAGAGCGAAAACGGCCAGAACCGGCAGTTTTCGGTCATTGGCCTGGCGGACGGCGTACTCCAGGGCATGGTTGTCTTCGGCGCGCTGGCTTTGCTGCATCCAGTAGAGGATCCATCGGCCGTCCCGAGCGGGTTTTTGACTGAGGGCATGGATGCGTTCCCTGGGGATATCGGAGTAACTCATGGGGTTTCCTTTCCGGGCGTTTCAGAGCATTATAACAAGATGTCGGTTGCTGCACATGAAGGACTTGACCTTGACATGTAAAGGGGGAGGTTGGGCGGATGATCGAGGTTCTGAAGAGGATCGAGGCGGTTTCGGCGCTGGGAATTTCCCTGGTGTCGCTGACCGGGGAGGAGGCGGTGGTTTCCATTCCCCTGGCGGGAAACCGTAACGACAAAGGGACCTTTTTCGCCGGCTCCCTCTATGCGGCCATGGTGCTCGCGGGGTGGTGCCTGACCATGAAGCTCTGCAGCGGCCGGGAAGGGCGCTGGGAAGCGGTGATCAAGGATTCCCGGGTCTCCTTCCTGCGCCCTGTCACCGGCGATTGCCGGGCGGTGGCGCGTTTCCGCAAGCCGCCGCTGGAACGGGGGGAGGGGCGGGTGGCGGTCTTTGCCGAGGTGTCAGCCTGCGATGTCAGCAACCGGCGCTGTGTCCTGTTCCATGGCGAATATCGCGCCAACCGCAGATGACGCCGGTCGGTAAAAAATCGTCAGTCCGTTGAAAAGAGGTGCATGGTGGATATTTCCGCGAAAAGAGTCTTTATCTTCGATGTCAACGGAGTGCTGGTGCTCTCCAACCTGGGCAACGCCTGGGGGATGGCGGCGGCCTTCACCGACGACCCGCCGCAGCGGGAACGGATCGTCGCCCTATACTGGCAGATGGGTGGCATCGACCGCGGCAGCAAGATCCGCATGGTGCAGGAGAAAATCATCGGCCGGCCTTTCCGGGAAGGGGAGTTTGAACGGCGCTGGGAGCGGTTTCGCGAGTTTTCCAGCCGCAGCATGATGAGCGCGCCCCTGGGGCGGGGTTGCCGGGAGGTCCTGACCTGCCTCGGCAAGCTGGAGAAGGTGCGCGTGGCGCTCTCCAACACGCCGCCGGCACAACTTAAGGATGTCCTTGAACAACGCGGCTTGAACCGCTATTTCGAACTGGTTCGCGGCGGCGGCGATTGGCCCAAATCGGCGTCGTTGGCCCGCCTTTTGGATGATCAGGGTTTTCAGGCCGGGGAATGTCTCTTTCTTGCCGATGGGCGTGGGGATCTGGAGGCGGCCCGCCTGTCCGGGGTCGGTTTTGTCGGCATCAACGAGGTCGCCGGGGAATTCGGTGACCGGCGAGGGGTTGCCGCCATCTATCCCGACCTGGCTGCCTGGGGAGAGGAAAATCTCGGACTGAAATTGGCGGAGTGAGGCGCCGCATCCCCCTTTGCCGATGATTTTTCAACCTGACCAAAGGTCAGCCGGCGCCCAGGTGGCTGCAAACCTCCGCTTCCTGCCCGCCGGTCACCTCGACAAGCTCGGCGAAGGTGATCGGCACCGCCGAGTTGTCGTTGCCGGCGGCGGCATAGACTCTGGGAAAGCGCCGCAGGGAGCTGTCGAGGATAACGGGAATCTCCGGCGGCAGCAGAAAGGGACAAACCCCGCCGGGACGGTAGCCGGTGAAGCGCGCCACCTCCTCCCCGCCGGGGAGACGGGCCTTCCCGGTCAGCCCGGTTTCTTTTTTGAGCCGTGAGGTGTTGACCTTCATGTCGCCGCAGGTCACCACCGCCAGCGGGTTCCCACCGACGATCAGGAAAATGGTCTTGGCGATTTCGGCCACGCTGCACCCCACCGCGCGCGCCGCATCGATGGAGGTCGGGGTCGGCTCGGCAAACTCCCACACCTCGATAGCGCGGGCGGCAAGAAATTCCTTGATATCTTCGATGTTGGGCATGTTTAACCCTCGCTTGGCTGTCCGTTTTGTAATGGCCTATTTTGATAGCACAAACCTGGCGCCGCCGCCAGACGGGAAATGGGATATTGTTTTGCAAAGGCGGGGTCGCTGTAGTATAAAAGTTCTTCGGTTGACAGGCTGCCGAATGGCGCCTCTGGCTCTTGCACGACGTTGCTTGAAATATCCGGGGGCGATTTAAATCAGAAGGAGATTGGTGGATGGCGCAAGCAAAAAATGGGGATAGAGTGAAGGTGAAATATATCGGCCGCCATGAGGACGGTTCCGTTTTCGACAGTTCTGATGAACAGGGCCAGCCGTTGGAGTTCGTCCTGGGCCAGAGGAAGGTGATTCCCGCTTTTGAAAAAGCTGTTCTGGGGATGGAATTGAACCAAACCAAAAAGTTCGAGGTTCTGCCGGGGGAAGGCTATGGGCCTTATCGACAGGAACTGGTCGTCGAAATCGAACGCCGCTTTCTGCCGGAGGGAATGGAATTGGAGGAGGACCGTTTCATCGAGTGGATGCAGCCCGACGGCCAGATCGGAGCGGTCAAGATTCTGCAGGTGACCGACGACAAAGTCAAGGTGGACACCAACCACCCACTGGCCGGGAAAAAACTTATTTTTGAAGTGACATTGCTGGAAATCCACTAACAAATGTTGGCAAACGGTTGTCAAGGCTGGAGAGAAATACTCCGGCCTTTTTTTTCAGGGTCTGCGGTTCGGCGGTCAGGCCCTTTGGTTTCATCCTGCCATTTCTGCAGCTGTTCCTGAATGAAGGATATGATCCGGTCATTTTCCTCCTGACCATTGCCTTCAATCCTCAGCGCCTCGCCGAATTCAATGTATATCCTTTTTGACGGGTCGATTTTCCCGAAATCCTTGAAGAAGCCCGGTCCGTTCCCCCAGGCGTCGGTCTTGAGGGCAAGGGGTATCACGGGGACCCCGGCCTTTTTGGCCAGCTTGACGCCGATGCTGTTGAACTGGGACGGATCGAAATCGGCAGTGCGGGTAGTCTGCGGAAAAACGACGACGGAGATCCCGTTTTCCAGCCTTTTTTTTCCTTCTTCCATGACGGTTTTGAAATCCTCCCGGGGGTTGCTGCGGTTTACGGCAATGGGATTGCGGCTTCTCATGACATACTTGAAAATCGGATAGGTGAGCAGCGCCTCTTTGACGACGAAGGTGTGTGACTTGGCCGGAATGAGGAGGGAAGGCAGGACAAAGGTTTCCAGGGTGCTCATGTGGTTGCCGATGATGACGCAGGGGCCCGCGACCCGGCGGACCTTTTCCAGGCCTTTTATGTCGAGGCGGGCGCCGACCGATTCCAGGGCGGTGAAGATCCGGTCGCTGCTTTCGGCCCAATCCAGTTCGCCGTACTTTCCCGCTTTCGCCAGCCTTCCCGCGGCCCACACGACATGGACCTGTTTGATGTGAAAGACCAGGGAAGGAAGCAGGCGGGCCAAAATGCCGATTTCTTTTTCCGGCGAAACATAGGAGGGGTCGGGATTGAGAGTCAAGTTTCTCATGGCATGGCCTCTACGGGTGAAATTGCCGAGATTTTAGCAGAAGTTGGCGTTAAAAAAAGTGACTTTTAACGGGCCTCGCAAAATTGCCGGAATCTGGCCGCGGTTTTCCGGAGAACCATGGGCGGCATTTTTTCATCTTGTCAAAAAGTTGTTAAAATGATAATGGAATAGGTGTCTTGCATTTTTAAAACGTCATTTTATTTATAACCATGGATACAACCCAAAAGCTCACTATACTGGCCGCTTCGGCCAAATACGATGTCTCCTGCGCCTCCAGCGGCAGCCGCCGCCGCGGTTCTCCTTCGGGAATCGGTTCCAGTGCCGTGGCCGGGTGCTGTCACAGCTGGTCGGAGGATGGCCGCTGCGTCTCCTTGCTGAAAATTCTCTTTTCCAACGTCTGCATTTACGACTGCGCCTTCTGCGTCAACCGGCGCAGCAACGACATCCCGAGGGCGACCTTTACCGTGGATGAAGTGGCCGAACTGACGCTCGAATTTTATAAAAGGAACTATGTCGAGGGGCTTTTTTTGAGTTCCGGTGTCTGGCGCAGCCCTGACGACACCATGGAATGCCTGACCCGGGTGGCTGAAACCTTGCGTTACCGCCATCGTTTCAACGGTTACATCCATCTCAAGGCGATTCCCGGCGCCGACGCGAAACTGATCCGCCGCGCCGGTCTGGTGGCGGACCGGCTGAGCGTCAATATCGAACTGCCCAGCGAAAAATCCCTGCGGCTTCTGGCTCCCGACAAAAGCCGTCAGGCTATTTTCAACCCCATGCGCCAGATCGGCGACGGGATCGTGGAAAACCGGGCGGAACGAAAAAAATCCCGCAAGGCGCCTTTTTTCGCTCCCGCCGGGCAAAGCAGCCAGTTGGTGATCGGGGCCACGCCGGAAAGCGATCTGCAGATTCTTCACCTGAGTGAGTCCCTGTATCATCGCTTCGGGCTCAAGCGCATCTACTATTCGGCCTATGTCCCGGTCAACGAGGATCGCCGTCTGCCGGCCTTGGGCCAGCCGCCTGCCCTTCGCGAACACCGCCTCTATCAGGCCGATTGGCTGATGCGCTACTATGGCTTCCGCTCCGGGGAGATCGTGACCCCGGCCCAGCCCGATCTGGACCAGCACTTCGACCCCAAGACCGCCTGGGCGCTGCGCAACCCGGCTTTTTTCCCGGTGGAGATCCAAACCGCCGAACATGAAACCCTGTTGCGGGTGCCGGGAATCGGGTTGACCTCGGCGCAACGGATCATCGCGGCGCGCCGCCATGCCCGCCTGTCCCTGGAGGACCTGCGGCGCATCGGCGTGGTGCTCAAACGGGCGCGTTTTTTCATCACCTGCGCCGGCAGATACGCCGCCGAGGCGGAATTCGGCCAAGCCCCCGAGGTGCTGCGGCGGCAGCTGCTGGCCGGTTCCCGGCGCGCCGCTGACAGCCGGCAATTGAGTCTTTTTGGATGAGCGCCTTTTTTTACGACGGCAGTTTCGAAGGGCTGCTGACTGCGGTCAAGGTGGCTCTTGCCAAGGGGGCGGAGGTCGCCGACATCCTTTCTGAAGGGGGCGGCGACGGCCTGCTCTTCGGGGGCACTCCGGTGGCCGCGGATGAACAGGAGGCGCGCCGCCTGCTGACCGATTTTCATGCCTTGGCGGGAAAAAGGGGTCTGCGCCTTCTGTTGCTGATCTTTCTGGCTGATTCAGCGCCGCGGGAAAGGCTGATCGGCGAGTATATCCGCCTCACCCTGGATCAGGGCCAGGATGTGGGCGGCTGGTTGACCCATCCCCTGGTTGCGGAAGCCGCCCGGATGGGGCGCCGCGTCGCCCACGAAGTGCACCGTTTCAGCGGTCTGCTCCGTTTCCGCCACCTGGCCGACGGCAGCTACTACGCGCCCTTCGCGCCGGACCACAACATCGCCGCCGCCCTGGCGCCCCACTTCGCCCGCCGCCTGGGCAGGGAACGCTGGCTGATCCACGACCGCCGCCGGGGCCTGGGGATTTTCTGGGATGGCCGGGAATTCGTCCCGGCGATTCTGGAGACAGACATGGAAAACCTCGAGGTCTCCGATAAGGAAAATTTTTTCCAGGAATGCTGGCGCAACTATCACCGCGCCATCGTTGTAAAGGATCGCCTCAATCCCGTTTTGCAGCGGCGTTTTATGCCGATTCGCTACTGGCCCTATCTGACCGAGCTCAACCGCATCTAAGAGGTGTTTTGTCGAGGCAGCAG
>JAAYDE010000116.1 GCA_012729375.1 Deltaproteobacteria bacterium
AAAAAATGGAACCGGCGGGGGTTATGGCCGCCGCCGCGCCCCTGTTGTTCAGCGGCATCGTCACCACCGGCATCGCTTTCACCCTGCAGGTCATCGCCCAGAAGGATTCACCGCCGGCCCATGCCGCCCTGATCATGCAGATGGAAACGGTTTTCGCCGCCCTTGCCGGATGGCTGCTCCTCGGTGAGATCATGACCGGCCAGGGGATCGTCGGCGCCGCGCTGATCCTGATCGGCATGCTCATCGCCCAGTTCTGGCGGCGGGGCACATTGTAAACGGCTTTTCTAAATTGGTTGGAATGAAAAGAATACGGAAAATTTTTACGTCAGGCCCGGATTGCACATTGCCAATTCCGCCAAAGGGATGCTAAAGTCCCTCTGTTTAAATCCCCAACGGACAACTTTCACAATGATCTGAGGAGGTAATATGTTGAAAAAAAGCATGCTGTTGCTCCTGGGTGTTTTCCTCGCCGCCAATACCGCGGTGGCCGGGGAGAAGGTCATCACCTTTGCCACCGACGCTACCTGGCCTCCCATGGAATTTGTCGACGCCAACAAGCAGATAACCGGTTACGCGATCGACTACATGAAGGCCGCCGGCAAAGAAGCGGGTTTCACGCCGAAATTCATGGCGGTCGCCTGGGACGGTATTTTCGCCGGTCTCGATGTGGGCAAATACGATGCCATCGCTTCCTCGGTTTCCATTACCGACGAGCGGAAAAAAGTCATGGATTTCAGCGAGCCCTACTTCCGTGTCCGCCAGGCCGTGATCGTCAGGAAGGATTCCAAAGTCAAGAATCTCAAGGAACTGGTCGGCAAACAGGTTGGCTCCCAGATCAGCACCACTGGCACCTTTGCCGTCAAGGCCGTGAAAGGCATCATCTCCAAAACCTATGATGAAGTCGGCCTGGCCATCGAAGACCTCCACAACGGGCGCATCGAAGCCGTCGTCTGTGACGACCCCGTCGCTGCCAACTACGCACTGCAGAACGAAAAATACGCCAAATCCCTGAAAATCGCTCAGGTGATAGAATCGGCCGAGATCGAGTACTACGGCATCGCCGCCAAAAAAGGCAATAAAGAGACCCTTGCCCTGATCAACAAGGGCATCAAGGCCGTTCAAGCCAAAGGAATCGACAAGGCGCTCCAGAAGAAATGGATCGGCCAGTAATCGCCGTTTTTCTCGGGGCTCGCTGTAAAAGCGAGCCCTTTTTCTTGTTTTTTACTGTTTTTTACTGTTCTTTCCATTGACTGAACCATGTCTGAAAATAAAGTGACCATTGACATCGGCGACGGCGCGGCCATACCGACCAAAAAAGACCGTGGCCTTCTCTCTGCCTGGCGGCTGGCATTTTTCGGCGCTGTCGGCTCCCTGCTCTACCTTATCCTGTTCCATCCGGATCCCTATCTCCGTCTGATCAAATTTCTTCCCGACGGCATCCTCATCACCTTCCAGGTGACCATTTCCGCCATCGCCCTGGCCTTGGTGGTGGGATTGTTCACCGGCCTCGGCCGCATCTCCCACAACCCCATCATCAACCTGATCGCTTCGACCTATGTGGAGGTCGTGCGGGGGATTCCGCTGCTCGTTCAGCTCTTCTACATCTACTACGCCCTCGGCCAATTCGTCCGTGTCCCCGACATGCTGGCGGCGGTCATCGCCATGAGCTTCTGCTACGGAGCCTACATGGGAGAGGTTTTCCGGGCCGGCATCGAGTCCATCGACCGCGGCCAGAGGGAGGCTTCCTTCTCCCTTGGCTTCAACCGCGCCCAGACCATGTTTTACGTGATCCTGCCCCAGGCGCTGCGCACCATCCTGCCGCCGGTGGGCAACGAATTCATCGCCCTGCTCAAGGATACTTCCCTGGTGTCGATCCTTGCGGTCTCCGATCTGCTGCGCCGGGGAAGGGAATTCGCATCGGAGAGTTTCCTCTATTTCGAGACCTACACCATGGTGGCGATCATCTACCTGATCATTACTTTGATCCTCTCCAAACTGGTCGGGATCATGGAAGAAAGGATGGGCAACCATGGCCGGCGCTGACCCGATCATCCGCATCCGCAATGTTTCCAAGTTCTTCGGCCAGCTCAGGGCGCTGGACAACGTCTCCCTGGATATCCTTTCCGGGGAAAAAGTGGTCATCATCGGCCCCAGCGGTTCCGGAAAAAGCACCCTGCTGCGCACCATCAACCAGTTGGAAACCATCGATGCCGGAAGCATTGCCGTCGATGGCCAGGACCTGACCGACCAAGCGGCCGACATCAACAAGATCCGCATGGAACTGGGCATGGTCTTTCAGAGTTTTAACCTTTTTCATCACAAGACCGTGCTCCACAATCTGACTCTGGCTCCTATCAAGCTCAAAAAAATCGCCAAGGAAGATGCAGAAAAAATCGCTATCCGCCTGCTCGAGAAGGTCGGTATCGCCGAAAAAAGAAACTGTTACCCGGCGCAGCTTTCCGGCGGCCAGCAGCAGCGCGTGGCCATCGCCCGCGCCCTGGCCATGAACCCCAAGATCATGCTCTTCGACGAACCGACCTCGGCCCTCGACCCGGAGATGATCGGCGAGGTACTCGACGTCATGGTCAACCTGGCCAAGGAAGGGATGACCATGGTGGTGGTCACCCACGAGATGGGTTTTGCCAGGGAGGTCGGCGACCGGGTGGTGTTCATGGACGAAGGGAAGATCATCGAAACCGGTTCGCCGGAACACTTTTTCCAGAACCCGGAGCACCCCCGGCTGCGCAAATTTCTGGAGCAGATCCTCTGATTCATCGACAAAAAAACCATCGGCCGGCCGATGGTTTTTTTGTTTCCCGCCCCGGGCTTCGGCTTTTCCGGCATAATCCCTGAGCTATGGTAGATTTACAGTATTCCCACCAGATGTTTCCGGCAGTCAGTCCTCCAGCCTTCAACGCGGGCCATCGCCTATGGAAGAATACGAATACGGCGGACCGTCCCTGGACGAGCACGGTTCCTTCGCCACCGAGCAGAAGGATCCGCTGATCCGCTTCCTCCACAGGATCATCCGCCAAGTCGTGCGCCTCCTGGCCATTCTGATGGTATTCGTGATCCTGTGGGGAATCGGCGATATATTTTTGGTTCTCTATCAGCGCCTGAACGCTCCCCCCTTCCTGCTGCTGAAGATCGATGATCTGTTGGCCACCTTCGGCGCCTTTCTGGCGGTGGTCATCGCCACCGCCCTGATGGCCATCGCCCGCAAGGTCATCGTCTTCGACTACAACACCCTCGACCCCTGTTATGTCTGGGCGACGGCGGCGCTGCTTTTGGCGTTGGGCATCACTTACTGGCTGATCTCCCGTAAGATCTTCAAAGGTTGAGCCGCCACTGAAAGAAGGGAAAAGAAGCCGTTTTTCCGCCCGTCCTTTGTCCATCGACGGCGTTCCCTGATTCCGCTACAATGGGAAGAATGAAAGGGGCTTTTCTCGGCAGCTGCCTGCTGATACTGGCCGCAGAGACGTTTCTGCGCTTCCTCGACGGGCGCCATCAGCACCGTCACCGGGGACGGGTGCCGCCGGGGTTCGAGACGGCGGTCAGCGCCGCGACGGTAGAACAGGCCGGTGACTACGCCCGGGCCAGGAAAAATGTGACACTGATAGAAAGCGTCACGGGAGAAACATTGTTTCTTCTGTTTCTGTTCACGCCGCTGCTCCCCGGCTACGACCGTTGGGCCGCCCCCCTTAGCGGTTCCCCCATTTGTGGAGGCGTCCTCTTTTTCCTCGGCCTATTCCTTCTGGCCCGGCTTTTCGACGCCCCTTTTTCCTGGTATCGCACCTTCCGCCTCGAAGACCGTTTCGGCTTCAACCGCGCCAGCCCCGGGCTATGGATCTCCGACCAGGTCAAGTCCATGGCCCTGACGATGGTGTTGATCGTGCCCCTGGCGGCGGGCAGCCTGTGGCTGGTGACGGCAACAAACCGCTGGTGGCTGTGGGTGTGGGGGTTATGGATGGCCGTCAGCCTTTTTTTGATGGTGATCTCCCCTTACGTGATCGAGCCGCTGTTTTTCAAATTCCAGCCGCTGCCTGACGGGGAACTGGCGCAGAGCGTAAACCACCTGATGAAGGAAGCCGGGCTCCGGGCCGGCAAGGTTCTGCAGGTCGACGCCTCGCGCCGCAGCAGTCACTCCAACGCCTACTTTACGGGGATCGGCAAGGAGAAGCGCATCGTGCTCTTCGACACTCTGTTAGAGCAGATGAATCGCCAAGAGGTCGTCGCCGTGCTCGCCCACGAGATCGGCCATTGGCGGTCGCGGCATGTCCGCCAACGCCTGCTTTTTTCGGCGGCGGTGTCAGCGGCCGGCTTTTACGTGGCTTACGGTCTTGTTTCCTTTGGCGATATTCCCGCCTGGGTGGGCGCCGGCGAGCTCTCCCTGGCGGCCCAACTGCTGGTCTTGTCTGCGGCAGCGCGTATCGCCGGCTTTTTTGCCACACCCCTGAGCGCCGCCTGGTCCCGTCACCACGAAAGGGAAGCGGACGATTTTGCGATCCGCCTGACCAACCAGCCCCGGGCCTTGGCATCGGCCCTCATCAAGCTGGCCAGGGAAAACCTCGCCAACCTCTACCCCCATCCTCTCTATGCCTGGTTTTATTACACCCATCCGCCCCTGGTGGAACGGGTGACCCGACTGCAGAACCTGCCAAGCGCCACCCCGGAGGAAGCGCAGGTTTGACCGGACGGCCTTTCGCCAACTGCTGAAAAACAAGAATTCGGTTTTTTTAGGCAAGACGCGGGGGTTTTGAAAAACGGGGGCTTTTACACCGCTCTATGTGAGCATCAAACAACGCCGCTTGAAGGCCAAAGGAAGCAAGGAGGAGCTTTATGGATATGGAAATTCTGAGCCGGTTTTTCCTGTGGTGCGCAATCCTCAATCTGTCCATGGTGTCCCTGTCGTTCCTGATAGCGGCCGGCGCCGGCGATTTCGTCTATCGCTTGCACAGCAGGTGGTTTCCCATGCCCCGGGAAACCTTCAATGCAATTTTTTATTCCTTTATCGGCGGCTACAAGATTCTCACCTTCGTTTTCAACGTCATACCCTGGATCGCATTGACCATCGTCAGGGCCTCGCTGCCCTAGCGGCAGACCCACGGGGAATCAGGCAGGCTGGCTCGCTTCCCTGCGGGACAGGAAATCGACCACCCGTGCCGCCGTGGCATTAGCCGCTCCCACGCAGTCGTTGATGCCGACTCCGGAAAAGGCGTTCCCGGTGAAGAAAAAACCCGGATGGAGGGCGGCCCGCTCGGCCAGCGCCGCAAGCCGGCGGGCGTGACCGGTGAGGTACTGGGGGATGGCCCGGGGATGGGGATAGCTGCGGACAAAGTCAGGCTCTTCGCTGATACCCATCACCGCTTTGAGATCCATTTTCACCTTCTGTTCGACCTCTTCCGCGGCAAGGGATGTGACCTCCGGCCAGGTCGCTCCTCCCACCATGGACCGCAGCAGAATATGCCCTTCCGGAGCGCGATGGGGAAAGATGCTGCTGTCCCACAGGGTGCCGAGGAGGGAAAGCCTGGCCCCTTTGGCGGCCAGAAAACCGAAGCCGTTAAGATCGTGGGGCACTTTTCCCCGCTGGTAGCCGAAGCAGACCACCCACAGGGGGGAGTAGGAAATTCCCCCCAGAAGAAGGGACATCTCCTTGTCCAACGCCGCCGTCAGCGCCCCGGCGGCATAGGCGGGACAGGCGGAGACCACGGCCTCGGTCTCGATAACGGCGCCGTCTTCCAGTTCAACGCTAAAACCCTCCCCTTGTTTTTTCACGGCTATGGCGCCGGCCCCGCACCGAATTTCTCCTTGCAGACAGGAGGCCACCGCGGGGATCATTTCTTCCACGCCATGGGCAAAGGAGGTCAGCTTGCCGCCGGGTCCCGAGGGGCCGGAGACGGCCCGGCCGGCTTGGCGCTCGGCGCGGCGTTTTTTGTGCAGCAGAAAAAGCGCCCGGATCAGGCCGCCGTGTTCCTGCTCCAGCTGGTGAATACGCGGGAACGCGCTCTGCAGGCTCATCGTCTCCGGATCACCGGCAAACACTCCGGATACCATGGGGCCGATCAGTTTCTCCAAGGCCTCGGCGCCGAGGCGGCGGCGGGCGAAGTCGGCCAGGGTTTCATCCGCGCCGTCGCAACGGGCCGGGATGAGCAACTCCACGGCCAGACGAAGTTTCCCCGGCCAGGAGATAAGCGGCGAGGCGAAAAAGGAGAGCGCCCCTTCCGGCAGCTGGTGGAGTTCCCCGGCGGCATAGATGAAACGGCGGCGGGCATGGTCGTTGGAGCGCAACAACCGGTCGGCGACACCCACCTGACGGCAAAGGTCGAGAGTCCCCGGTTTGCTGTCGAGAAAACCGTTGGGTCCCCATTCACAAAGATATCCATCCTCGGTGATACTGCGCAGTTTGCCCCCCAGCCGCTGATCCTTTTCGATCACCAGCGTACGCAGATCGATTCCGTCCGCCGCCCCACGGCGCTCGATGGCCGCGGCGACGGCCAGCCCGGAGATCCCTCCGCCGATTATCGCCACCCGGTACATTAGGCCTCTCTTTCAATCCATTTTCCGTGGATGCATCCATGGCCACAAATCGATTCATTATATAGCAAACCCTGATTGCTGGCAGGCTTAATTACCCTCCCCGGCCTTGACGAGGAGTTCTCTCCTCATTATATTGGATGCCAAATAGTTCAAAAAATTTAGGAGCTTTCATGGCAAAGGATTATTACAGCGTACTCGGCGTGGAAAAAAACGCCGGCAGCGACGAAATCAAGAAAGCCTACCGGAAACTGGCCCTCAAATACCATCCCGATCGGAATCCCGGCGACACCAAGGCCGAGGCCAGATTCAAGGAGATTACCGAGGCCTACGCGGTCCTTTCCGATGCGGAAAAAAGAAAACAGTACGACCAGTTCGGTGCCGCCGGCTTCGAACAGCGCTTCACCCAGGAAGACATCTACCGCAATTTCGACGTGGGGGACATCTTCCGGGAATTCGGCTTCGGCACCGACGACATCTTCAGCCGCCTTTTCGGCGGCGGCGGTTTCCGCGCCCAAAGTCCTTTCGGCGGTCAGGGCGGTTTCCGTGCCGTGCGCGGCCAGGATTATCTTCTTCAAATCACCGTACCCTTCCAAACCGCCGTGCGGGGAGGGGTGCAGCGCGTCGACTTCCGCCGCGACGGCCAGGTCGAACAGCTTCAGGTGCGGATCCCTGCAGGGGTGGAATCAGGCCAGAAACTGCGCGTCGGCGGCAAGGGAGGCCCTTCGCCGGGCGGCGGCCCCGCCGGCGATCTTCTCCTGGAGGTGCGGGTGGAAGGGGACGCCCGTTTCCGCCGGGAGGGAAAAGACCTTCTCGTTGACGTCACCATCCCCTATTCGACGGCCTGTCTGGGCGGCAAGGCCGAGGTTCCCACACTGGAGCAAAGCAAAACGGTCAAAATTCCCGCGGGCATCTCTTCGGGGGGACGAATCCGCCTCAAGGGTTTCGGAGTCCCTGCCCCCGGCGGGAAGGGAACCGGCGATCTCTACGCCGTCATCGAGGTGGCGGTTCCCCCCGGACTGACGGCAAAGCAGCGGGAACTCCTCGAAAAACTTCGAGAGGAAGGGCTCTGATCCTTCATCTATTTGATTATGCTTCACTTTTGGATCAATCCCGGACCAAAATGACCTTGTCGGCCAAGCCGGGTTCATGCTAGGATGACCTTCATTTTCTTTTAAGGGCTGATTGGCGGCCGACGCAGGCCGCTCCTTCGACCACCATGGCAATCCGTTTGTCAGGCAGACGCCGACCGCTCTTGTCTGCGGACCGGCAGCGCGATTGTGAAAAGGCTAATGCATGTCCTCGCGAAAGGAGAACCGACTTCGATGTCCGGCCATAGCAAATGGTCTAACATTAAGCACCGCAAAGGGGCGCAGGACGCCAAACGCGGCAAAACATTCACCAAGCTTCTCAAAGAGGTCACCATCGCCGCCCGCAGCGGCAGCGATCCTTCCTCCAACTTCCGGCTCCGCATAGCCATCGACAAGGCCAAAAGCGAAAACGTCCCCAAAGACACCATCGAACGGGCCATCAAGAAGGGGGCTGGGGAGCTGGAAGGAGAAGCCTACGAGGAAGGAACCTTCGAAGGATACGGACCGGGAGGGGTGGCGATACTCGTCGAGTTCATGACCGACAACCGCACCCGCACGGTAGCCGACATCCGCCACATCTTCTCCAAACACAACGGCAACCTGGGGGTGACCGGTTCGGTTTCCTTCCTCTTTGACCGCAAAGGGGTGATCTCCTTCCCCGGCGACCAGGATTACGATGCCATCTTCGAAGCCGCCCTGGAGGCCGGCGCCGAGGATGTGCGCAACGATGAGGATGCCGTCGAGGTGATCACCGCCCCGGATGACTTCATCGAGGTCCGCGAAACGCTGGCCGGCAAGGGCTTGACCTGGGAGACGGCGGAAGTGACCATGCTTCCCCAAACCATGGTCAAACTGGAAGGCAAACAGGCCGAACAGATGCTGAAACTGATGGACAAACTCGAGGACTACGACGACGTCCAGAATGTTTATGCCAACTTCGACATCGCCGAAGAAGACCTCGAGCAAATGATGGGTTAAGTGGACGAGGCCTCTGTCCCGAACCCGGGAAGGCGTTTCCGCAATGCGCATTTTAGGGGTTGACCCGGGGACCCTGGTGACCGGCTTCGGGCTCATCGAAGCGCAGGGATCGCGCCTCATCCACCTCGGCCACGGCACGGTCCGCACCTCCTCCCGGACCTGCCTGGCGGAACGTCTCGCCGCCATATACGAAGAACTGTGCCGGGTGGTGCGGGAATTTCCTCCCGATGCCCTGGCCGTGGAAAAGGTGTTCGTGGCGGCCAACGTCGTTTCCGCGATGAAACTCTGCCATGCCCGGGGCATCGCCCTGTTGGCCGGGGCGCAGCACCGGATTCCTGTCTACGAATACAGCGCCCTCCAGGTAAAAAGCGCCGTCGTCGGCTATGGCAAGGCCTCCAAAAACCAGGTCCAGCAGATGACCCGAATGATCCTCAAGCTCCCCGCCACGGCGCCTGCGGATGCCGCGGATGCCCTGGCGGTGGCCATCTGCCACGTTCACAGCCACGCCCTGGAGGATAAACTCGGCCGCTTGGCGGCCGCCTCATCCAAAGGCCTTCTGCCGCCATGATCGCCCGTCTCAGCGGACAGCTCGTCAGCAAATCTCCGGACCATCTGATTGTGGATGTGGGCGGGATCGGTTACCGCGTTCTCATCCCCCTCTCCACTTTTTACCCTCTTTCTGACAGCGGGCCGGTTACCCTTTTCATCCATACCCACGTCCGCGAGGATGCCATTCACCTCTACGGTTTTCTCGATCCTTTCGAGAAGGAGCTCTTCGTCCTGCTGATCTCCGTTGCCGGGGTCGGACCGCGGCTGGCGGTCTCCATCCTGTCCAACATTCCCGCCCGGGAGTTCTGTCACGGCATCGACCGGGAAGACCTGAAGCGTCTCTCCACCATTCCCGGCATCGGCAAAAAGACGGCGGAGCGCTTGATCCTCGAACTCAAAGAGAAGATCAGGCGCCTCAAACTGCCCCCTTCATCTTCCCCTGTCACGGCCTCCGGGGGCGCCCCTGCCGGCATTGTAGAGGATGCCCTGGCGGCCCTGATCAGCCTCGGCTACAAAGCGAACAAGGCTCAAAAGGCTTTGGAATCATTGGAAACAGACGAAAACGCTTCGGTGGAGATGCTGATCAAGGGAGCCCTTAAGCTCCTCTCGCCCTGACCCCAAAAAAGGGGAAACGGCAAAGGATGGTCAGCCTGGGGGACATCTGGCCCCGGTGAAAACAGCCCTATCTCCACGGGTCGCGGCGCACCCGGTACGGAAACATTTCAAAGGTTGCCATGGATGAACGAATCGTCTCAGCGGAATTCATGACTCATGAGGATCCGGCGGAAAACCGTCTCCGACCCCAGCGTCTCAGGGAATATATCGGTCAGGCCAAAATCAGGGAGAACCTCGAGGTATTCATCCAGGCGGCCCAAAAACGGGGGGAACCCCTCGATCACGTGCTCCTTTACGGCCCACCGGGCCTGGGAAAAACCACCTTGGCCCACATCATCGCCAATGAGATGGGGGGGAAAATCAAAACCACCTCGGGACCGGTCATAGAAAAGGCCGGAGACCTGGCGGCCATTCTGACCAATCTTGAAGCCGGGGATGTTCTCTTCATTGATGAAATCCACCGCCTGCCCATGGTGGTGGAGGAGATCCTCTATCCGGCCATGGAGGACTTCCAGATCGATATCGTCATCGGCCAAGGTCCCGCCGCCCGCACCCTGAAACTGGACATCCCGCCCTTCACTCTGGTCGGCGCCACCACCCGCCTGGGTCGCCTCTCCCCCCCTTTCCGGGATCGTTTCGGTATCCTCTCGCGGCTGGAATTCTACCAACCCGAGGAGTTGCTGCAGATCGTCAAACGCAGCGCCGGCATCCTGCGGATCGCAGCGGATCCCCAAGGCGCCGAAGAGATCGCTCGGCGCAGCCGCGGCACGCCGCGTATCGCCAACCGTTTGCTGCGCCGGGTGCGGGATTTCGCCGAGGTCGATGGAGACGGTGGAATCTCTTTGGAAATCGCCCGCATGGCGCTCAAAAAACTGGAGGTGGATGCCAGCGGCTTCGACCACATGGACCGTCAGATCCTGCTCACCATCATTGAAAAATTCAACGGCGGGCCGGTAGGACTGGATACCTTGTCGGCAGCGGTGGGGGAGGAAAAAGACGCCGTCGAGGATGTCATCGAGCCATATCTTTTGCAGCAGGGTTTCCTCCAGCGCACCCCGCGAGGGCGCATCGCCACCCCTGCGGCCTACCGCCATTTCCAGAAAACCCCGCCGGAAGTTTCCTCCAGCGGGTCCCTGTTTGGCGGAGAGTAGTTCCCATCCTGCGAAAAGGAAGAAATGCCCTTCCCCGAAAAGTTCCCCTTTCCCTTTTCCTCCGTATCCCAGAAAATCACCTGGGGTTATCTCCTGGTCTGCCTGTTTTCCCTGGCGGCGGTCGTTTATTCCCTCAATGCCCTCAAGGAGCAGACGGATTTCTCCCGACGTTTGGTCCGGATCGATTTTCAGGCTCTGACCGTGGCCCAGGAGATGGTCCGGAATCTGCTGACCCAGGAACGACTGGAAAGGCAGGCACTGGTACTCAAGGACATATCACTGGTGGAACTTTACAAAAACCGCCTGGCAGATTATGACCAACTGCAAGCCACGTTGATGCAGATTCCCTTGGAAAACAGACCGCAAATCCTTGCCGCCGCTCAATTCCAGGAAATGAGCCTGCATATGGCGGACCTGTTGGTCCACCAGCACTGGCCGGAAGCGGCCCTGTTTTCCGAAAAGGAACTCTTCCCCCTGCGCAGCCGCCATCTGCGGGTAATCAAAAATCTGCAGCAACAGTTACAGGGGAATCTCGACGAGTCCCTGAACGCTCTGCCGCAGAAAAGCCTTCACGCCTATCGGACGACCTTGATCATCCTCTTCCTGGGTTTGCTGCTGGCCTGCGTGGTGGCTGGAAGGCTGCTTTACAAATTCAACCAGTCCCTGCGTCTGCTGACGGAGGCCACCCGCCAATTGTCCAAGGGGAATTATGATGTCATCGCGCCCATTCATAACAGGGACGAATTCGGCCGACTGGCACGGGAATTTTCCATCATGGCGCAAAAGCTCAAAGAGCTGGAGCAGCTCCACCTGGATACCAGCCCCCTGACCTACCTTCCCGGCAACCGCAGTATTGAAAAGGAGGTGCAAAGACGACTCGATCAGGGCCTTACCTTCGCCAACATCTATATCGACCTGGATGACTTCAAGGCTTACAATGACCGTTACGGCTTTCATGCCGGCAGCAAGGTCCTTTACCACACCGGTCAAATCATCCAGAAAGCGGTGAGCGACCTGGGCAACAGGGACGACCTGGTCGGCCATATCGGCGGCGACGACTACGTGATTCTCACCACACCCGATCGCGCCGAGGCCATCGCCCGCCGCATCATCGCCGAATTCGACGGAACCATTGCCGATTTCTATTCCGACAAGGATCGACAGGCCGGTTCCTTTGCCGCCCGCGACCGCTTCGGAACGAAAAGGGCTTTTTCAATCATGACCATCTCCATCGCCTGCATTCTTTCCGGTAATTTAAGGCATCCTTCTTCCCAGGCTATAAGCCGCGCCTGCGCCGAGCTCAAAAAACATCTTAAGGATTTGCCGGGAAGCAACTTTCTCATCGATCGTCGCGCCGGGCAGTGAAATTGGCCATGTTTCAGCCCAGGGGGCAAGGAGTTTCCTCAAAAAAAAATTTGCGCCGGTCGTCATCACTGCCGGCCCGGGAGCAAGAACATGCCTACAGGAAAACTGCTGATCTTTTTCGGACTGGTGCTGATCGTCGCCGGTCTGTTCATTACCTTCGGCGACAAGCTCTATTTTTTGGGGAAAATTCCTGGAGATATCCGCATCGAAAGGGAAAATTTTACCTTTTTCTTCCCTTTCGGCACCTGCATTCTGGTTTCCCTGCTGTTGTCGCTGACCCTGTGGCTGCTCCGCCGCTGAAGCCGCCAGCGGAATGCGGTTGTGCTACAATTGTCTGAAACCAAACACAGGTTAAAAAATCTCAGGAGGTGAATCATGTTGGAATTTGCCGAAAAACTGGTGCTTACCGGAATGGGCGCCCTGACCCTCAGTCAGCAGAAGCTGGAAGAGATGGTCAAGGAGGTGCGGGAGCGCCTCAATCTCAGCGAGGAAGAAGGCAAAAAGCTTGTCGCGCGCATTCAGAAAAGCGCCGAGGAACAGCAAAAAAAACTGGAAAAGTTGGCCATGGAAGAGGTCCACAAATCCTGCGAGCGGATCGGCGTGGTAAGCCGTGAAGACCTGAAAAAGGTTGAAAAGAAACTGGCCGATCTGGAAAAACGTCTCAAGGCTTTGGAAGGATAACCTTTTCGGCCATGCTGACCGTTTTCCGGCTCCACCGGAATATCCGCTTTCTCAAGCGCTATCGGAATATCCTGACCGTTCTCATCAAATACGGCTTCGGGCATATCGTCGATCAACTCAACCTCACCGGCTACCTGGAGTTGGGCAGAAAACTCTTCTCCCGAGGCGCCCCGCGCCGGGAGATCACCTCTTTGACCCCTCCGGAACGTCTTCGCCTGGCCATGGAGGAGTTGGGCACCACCTTCATCAAATTGGGGCAGCTTCTCTCCACCCGGCCCGACCTGATTCCCCAACCCTTTGCCGATGAGTTCCGCAAACTTCAGGATCATGTTCCGGCGGTTCCCTTCGCCAAAATCAGGGCACAACTGGAAGACGAGATCGGCGCAAGGATTTCCGCGGCCTTTAAAGAATTCGACGAGAACCCCATTGCCGCCGCCTCCATCGCCCAGGTCCATCGGGGGCGCTTGAAAAGCGGCGAAGAGGTGGCAGTAAAGGTGCGCCGCCCCAACATTCTGCAAACGGTGGAAACCGATCTGGAAATCCTCCTCGGCATCGCCCAGTTGATCCGCCATCATTTTCCCGACTGGGAAATCTACGACCCCATCGGCATCGTCAAAAACTTCCGCCGCACCATCCGCCGCGAGATGGACTTCACCAAAGAGGCTTTTACCATAGACCGTTTCGCCGCCAACTTCGCCGAGGACGAAACCGTTTACGTTCCCAAGGTTTTCTGGGAGCATACCGGCGAAACGGTGCTCACCATGGAATTTATCCATGGCATCAAAGTCTCCTTGCTGACGGAGCTCAGGGCCAAAGGTTATGACCTGAAGGCGATCGCCCGTAACGGCGCCAACGCCATTCTCAAGCAGGTTCTGCTCCATGGCTTCTTCCATGGCGACCCCCACCCCGGAAATGTCTTCGTCCTTGAAGGCAACACCGTCTGTCTCCTCGACTACGGCATGGTCGGCCGCCTGGACGAAAACCTCAAACAGCACCTGGCCGATCTGCTCAACGCCGTGGTGAAAAGGGATGTGGAGCGCCTGGTCGCCGTGCTGCGCGATTCGGGAGAGCTTCAGGACGAGACCAATCTCCGCGAACTGCACAAGGATCTGCGGGAATTTGTCGACGACTATTACGGCCTGCCGCTGAAGGAACTCAACACGGGGAAGCTGCTTTACGACTTTGCCGCCATACTCAACCGGTACCGCATCAATTTCCCCAGCGACCTGATGTTGCTGGCCAAGGCCCTGGTCACCGTGGAGGGAATCGGCCGGCAGCTGGATCCGGATTTCAACATGGTGGGCATGCTGTCCCCCCTGATCACCCAACTTATCCGCGACAGGATGTCGGCGGCCAGCCTTTCCAAGGAGATCGCCGGGCTGGCCCAATCCTACGGCGGCATGATCAAGCGGCTGCCCTGGGACATCAAAGAACTGATCAATCGCCTCAACCAGGACAAATTCCGCATCGACCTTCGCCATCAGGGCTTCGAGAGACTGATCGTGGATCTCGACAAGGCCAGCAATCGCATCTCCTTCAGCCTGCTGACCGCTGCCCTGGTGGTCGGTTCCTCCCTGATCATGCAGACCGATAAAGGCCCCTTGCTTTTCGGTTTTCCGATTCTCGGTCTGATCGGCTACTCCATCGCCGCCCTGCTTGGCTTATGGTTGGCGTTAGCCATTCTGCGCTCGGGACGTCTTTGACGCCTGCGGGAAAACGGATCTTATCGGTGGTGGCGTCGTCATTATCGGAATTTTCCCTTCGACAATCCTGGAGTGTGCATGAATTACCACAGTCCACCGAACGATCATCCACACATTTATCTAACAATCCATTTTCTCTTCAATAATTCCAACAGGTTATAAATTTATTTTTATGGCACTGAAATTGCATTCGAATTTATCCGCAAAGTCAAGCACCCCTGCGGAGGAAATGTAATGATCAATCAGTCCACCTTGGCCGCTCCCGTCTTCTTCTCCGGAATCGGCGTCCATTCCGGCAACCGGATCCATGTCGCCCTGCGCCCCGCGGAAAGCGGGACCGGCATCGTTTTTCATCGGCGCCTGGAAGACCGGACCGTTGCCATCAAGGCTTGTGCGGAAAACGTCGTCGATACCCGCATGGCCACGGTTCTCGGCCGCGACGGCGCCACCGTCTCCACCGTCGAGCATCTGCTGGCAACCCTCTATGCCCTGGGAATCGACAACCTGCATATCGACATCGACGGTCCGGAAGTCCCCATCATGGACGGCAGCGCCCTCTTCTTTGCCGAGCAGATCCGCGGCGTCGGCATCAAAAGGCTGCGGGCAACCCGCAAATATCTGACCATCCGCAAACCGATCAATCTGGTTTCCGGTGAGAAACGGATCACCGTCATCCCTTCGCGGTTTTTCCGGATCACCTTCGATATCGCCTTCGACCATCCCAGCATCGCGCTGCAGAACCATTTTCTCAAAGTGACACCCGAATCATTTATTCAGGATGTGGCGCCGGCCAGAACTTTCGGTTTTCTGCACGAATACGAATACCTCAAGGCCCGCGACCTGGCGAAGGGGGCCTCCCTGGAAAATACCGTCGTGGTCGGGGAAAAAAGTATCCTCAATCCGGAGGGACTCCGTTTCCATGACGAGTTCGTCCGCCACAAGATTCTCGATATCATTGGCGATTTGAGCCTCCTCGGCTATCCCATTCTGGGTCATGTGAAGGCTTACAAATCCGGACACCAGGCCAACCATGAAATGGTAACGCAAATTCTGACGTCCCCGCAGAACTGGAAACTGGCGGAATTTTCCCAGAAAGATCTCAATGCCGCCCTCGAGACAAGGCCCAGCCCCTACCTTGTCGAGCCGGTGCTGTCGGAAGCCTAGAACCTCTCTTTTATCCTTTTCAGCCCGCAAAACGCGCTCTAAGAAGAGCCTTTTTGCGGGCTTTTTTCATTGATCTTGCTTTTTCCAGCGCCTTTTGGCGACAATTGACAACAGAACATGCCATGGCAAACCGATTTCAGCCGGCACCGGGAAAATACTTTGCCGGTCCTTAGGCGATGCAGGTTCTGCCAACCTCCGGAACGTCTTCCAGAGAACGACGATGTCAGAATATGCCGTGCCCAAAAAACCGGATCGCCCCGAGCAGAAAAAACGCCGCCGGGAAATCCTGATCTCCGTTTTCATCGTTCTGCTGATCCTCCTCTTTTTTCATTTTCAGGGGCAACTGTTCAAAAGCACCCTCAATCTTCCCCTGTCCAATACCATTGTCGTTCTGGCCATCATCAACCTCAATATCCTTCTCATCATCGTTTTCCTGTTTCTGGTCTGTCGCAACCTTTTCAAGTTGTTTATCGAGAAACGGCGTAAAACCCCGGGGGCTCTGCTGCGCACCAAATTGGTGGCGGCCTTCGTTTCTCTTTCCCTGATACCGACTTTTCTGCTCTTTTTCGCCTCCGTGGCGTTCATTACCAATTCCATTGAAAACTGGTTCAACACCCAGATTGAAACCTCGCTTAACGAATCACTGGAAGTCGCCCAGACCTATTATAAAAACTCCGCCGCCAACGCGCTTTATTATGCGGAACAGATCGCCCGCACCGTTAAAGACCAGAAGCTTCTGAACCAGGAAAATCTCCCCAAACTGCATTCCCTCGTCACCAAAAAACAGACCGAATATAATCTCGGCGTGGTGGAGGTTTTTTCCTCGACCCATGAAGAACTGGTCCGCGCCGCCAACCCTCATGTGCCCATGTCGAGTTTCGCCGAAACCGACGCCAACAGCATCAAGGAAGGTTTGCGGGGAAACCGTTTCACCCGCATCACCCCCATCGGACGGGCCGATCTGATCCGCGGCATCGTCCCCGTCTACTCCAACTGGAACCCCAAAGATGTGGTGGGGGTCATCGTTGTCAACTACTACGTCCCCTATTCCCTGGTCAACAAGATGAAGGAGATCTCCACTTCCTTCGAGCAATACAAGGAAACCAAATTGCTCAAGGGAAAAATCAAGCAGGTCTACATCATCATTCTGCTCCTCATCACCCTGGTCATAACCTTCCTCGCCACCTGGTTCGGCCTCCATCTGGCCAAGGAGATCACCGGCCCCATTCAGGCTCTGGCCGCGGCCACCGACAAGGTGGCCACCGGAGACCTGGATGTGACCATCGAGTCGACAAGCGAGGATGAAATCGGCAAACTGGTGGATGCCTTCAACCAGATGACCTCCGATCTGCGCCGCGGCCAGGTAGAAATCGGCCAGGCTTACCAGGATCTCCAAAACATCAATACCGAGATCGAACGCCGTCGCCGCTACATGGAGGTGGTCCTTCGCAACGTCACCGCCGGGGTAGTTTCAGTGGATATGGACGGGCGTTTCACGACCATCAACAAGTCGGCGGAAAAACTCCTTCACCTGCAGGCATCCGCCGTTATCGGCCAGCACTACACCGCCGTCATGGATGAGCAAAGCCTTGCCATCATCGGAGAATTTCTCAACGACCTGGCCGGTTCCGGAAAGGACTCCCTGCGCAAGCAGATTCTGGTGCCTATCGGGGGAAACAGCCTGACCCTGCTCATCCATATCACCACTTTGAAGGATGACTCCGGAACCGCCATCGGCACCGTCATCGTTTTCGACGATCTGACCCAACTGATCAAGGCGCAGCGCATGGCCGCCTGGCGGGAGGTGGCCCGCCGCATTGCCCATGAAATCAAAAACCCGCTCACTCCGATCAAACTCTCCGCCCAACGACTGCGCCGCCGCTACCTGGACCGTTTCCAGGAGGGGGAAACGGTCTTTGACGAATGCACCGAAATGATCATCAAACAGGTCGATGAATTGAAGGTTCTGGTCAACGAGTTTTCCAGTTTCGCCCGTCTCCCCTCCTGCCATCCGACCCCCGACAACCTCAATCTGATCATCGCCGAAACCATCGTCCTCTATCAGGAAGGGCATCGCAATATCCGCTTTGACTTTCACGCCGATGAAGCCCTGCCGATTTTCGATCTCGACCGGGAGCAGATCAAACGTGCCCTCATCAATCTTTTGGAAAACGCTGTTGACGCCGTCGCTACCAAAGAGGGTAAAATCACCATTGAAACCAGCTTCACCAAATCCCTTCAGATTGCCGCGGTCACCATTTCCGACAATGGCTGCGGTATTCCCCCGGAAGACAAAAACAGGCTCTTCGAGCCTTACTTTTCCACCAAAAAATCGGGGACCGGACTGGGTTTGGTCATCGTATCCACCATCATTGCGGACCATAACGGCTACATCCGGGTAAAGGACAACAAACCGACGGGAACCAGTTTCATAATCGAGCTTCCGGTCAACAAAAGACCGGCTCCGGAAGCCGCCACCGCCTCCTCCTTTCTCCCGGAAGCGGCAGAAATCCAGGACTGATTTCATGAAAACCATCTTGATTGTCGACGACGAAGAAAGCATCCGCCTGACCTTGGCGGGAATCCTTGAGGACGAAAATTTCCGCACCCTTGCCGCCAAAAATGGTGAGGAATGCCTGGCCATGCTCAAGGAAGAGACACCGGATCTGATCCTTCTGGACATCTGGATGACCGGCATTGACGGCATCGAAACCTTGAAACAGATCCGCTCCCTCAACTCGGAACAGTTGGTCATCATGATGAGCGGACATGCCACCATCTCCTCAGCCGTCCAATCGACCAAACTGGGGGCCTACGATTTCATAGAGAAGCCTCTGTCCATGGAAAAGCTTCTCCTGTCCATCAACAACGCCCTGAAGGTCGGCAGCCTGGTAGAGGAAAACAAAGAGCTTAAGGCAAAGATCGAAAAGGACTACCAGATCGTCGGTGACAGCCGCCCCATCAGGGATCTGAAAAAACTGATTGAACTGGCGGCGCCGACTTCCGGTTGGGTCCTGATCACCGGAGAGAACGGCACCGGCAAGGAGTTGGTCGCCCGCGCCATCCACAACAATTCCCTGCGTCGGGACAAACCCTTCGTTGAGGTCAATTGCGCGGCCATTCCCGAGGAATTGATCGAATCCACCCTTTTCGGGCACGAAAAGGGTTCCTTCACCGGAGCCACCGCCTCCCACAAGGGAAAATTCGACCAGGCCCACGAAGGGACCCTTTTCCTCGATGAAATCGGCGACATGTCACCCAAAACCCAGGCCAAGGTTCTGCGTATCCTGGAAGAGCATACCTTCGAAAGAGTTGGTGGAAACAAAACCATTACCGTGGATGTCCGCGTTGTCGCCGCCACCAACAAAAACCTCCGGGAAGAGATCAGCAAGGGCAATTTTCGCCAGGACCTTTTCTTCCGCCTCAACGTCCTGCCCCTCCATGTTCCCCCCTTGCGGGAACGCCGGGAAGACATTCTTTCCCTGGCCCACCACTTCCTGAGACACTTTTCCTTGAAAGAGGGAAAGAAACTGAAATCGATCACCGACGGCGCCATGACCATTCTGGCCAACTATTCCTGGCCTGGAAATGTCCGCGAACTCAAAAACACCATTGAACGACTGGTTATCATGACCCCCGGAGACACCATTGCCGAGGAACATTTAAAGGAATTCATTTTCAGAGGAGAGGATACCCAGGAAACAGGGGGTTATTTAGAACAGCAGGGATCCTGGACCTATAAGGATGCCAGGGAAAATTTTGAAAAAGAATTTCTGATCCGCAAACTGAAGCAATTTAACTGGAACATTTCCAAAACCGCGGAAGCGATCGACATGGAAAGGTCGAATCTCCACCGCAAAATAAAAGCTTATGATATCGATATGCGGAAATTAGAGTGACTGCCGAAGGCGGAGAACTTTTCCCCTGGGGAACGGAGGGGCGGCTTGATCGCTGGAAAGGGGAAGGCGAATCGCTTGGTCCAGGAAAGATTCCGGTGAGTTTTGATGTCAGAATAACAAAAAAAAGGAACCTTTTTAAAAAGTTCCTTTTTTTTATTTAATTCCGGCGGCGACCTACTTTCCCACACAGTTGCCCATGCAGTATCATCAGCGCGGCAAGGCTTAACTTCTGTGTTCGGGATGGGAACAGGTGTGACCCTTGCGCTATAGCCACCGGAAAC
>JAAYDE010000117.1 GCA_012729375.1 Deltaproteobacteria bacterium
ACGTGGAGGAGATCGTGCTGCTCGATGTCGATCAGTTCTACGGCATCGAGATCGAGGAGTTCCCGGCCCAGATCGCCCAGGTCGCGCTGTGGCTCACCGATCACCAGATGAATCTGCGGGTCTCCCAGGAGTTCGGCCAGTATTTCGTCCGGTTGCCCCTTTCCAAACACCCCCATATCGCCCACGGCAACGCCCTGGCCCTGGACTGGACGGAGATCGTCGCCCCTCGTGACCTCGCCTACATCGTCGGCAATCCCCCCTTTGTCGGCGCCAAGTTCCTGGACGAGCGGCAGCGGGCCGAGGTCGCGGGCCTGTTCGCCGGGATCAAGGGGGCCGGGCTGCTCGATTACGTCGCCTGCTGGTACCGCAAGGCGGCCTCGTATATGGCCGCCAACCCCGCCATCCGCGCAGCCCTGGTCTCCACCAATTCCATCACGCAAGGGGAGCAGGTCGGGGCGCTGTGGCCGGAACTGCTGCGGGCCGGGGTCCGCATCCATTTCGCCCACCGCACCTTCCAGTGGTCTTCCGAGGCGCGCGGCAAGGCCGCGGTGCATTGCGTCATCATCGGTTTCGCCCTGGAGGAGGAGCCGCGGAAGTGGCTCTTCGAGTACCAATCGGTTCGGGGCGAGCCGCTGGCCCACCGCGTCTCCCGCATCAACCCCTACCTGGTCGACGCCCCGGATCTGGTGCTGAGCAAGAGAAACCAGCCCATTTGCCCGGTGCCGATTATGAAATTTGGCAACCAACCGATTGATGGGGGCCATTTTTTGTTTTCCAGGGAGGAAAGAGAAAATTTTCTCCAGAAAGAACCTGATGCTGCCAAATGGCTTCGCCCCTTTCTGGGGGCGGAAGAGGTTATCAATGGCAGCGAAAGGTGGTGTTTGTGGCTAAAAGATGCCAATCCAGCTGAATACCGGAAGTTGCCTCAAGTGATGGCGCGGATTGAAGCGGTGAAACAATTTCGCTTGGCCAGTAAGCGGCCTGCCACCCGCGAACTGGGTGATTCGCCGTCACAATTTGCTTTCGTTTCCCATGATGAGAAGCCTTATCTTGTCGTCCCCAGCGTCTCTTCAGAACGAAGGTTATTTATCCCCATTGCGCCAATGCCGCCCCAGGTAATCGCCAGCAACCTCTGTCTCATCCTCCCCGACGCCACCCTCTATCACTTCGGCATCCTCTCCTCCACCCTGCACAACGCCTGGACCCGCGCCGTCTGCGGCCGGCTTGAGAGCCGCTACCGCTATTCGGTCGGCATCGTCTACAACAACTTTCCCTGGCCGCCGGATCCCTCTGAAAAGCAGCGGGCCGCCATCGAGGCGGCGGCGCAAGGGGTGCTCGACGCCCGCGGCGGTTTCCCCGGCGCTTCCCTCGCCGACCTCTACGATCCGCTCGCCATGCCGCCGGAACTTTCCCGCGCCCACCGCCGGCTCGACCAGGCGGTGGACGCCGCCTACGGCCGCCGGGGATTTTCCGGCGAGGCCGAGCGCGTGGCCTTCCTCTTCGACCGCTACCGGGAGCTGACGGCGGCCGGTTGAACAGC
>JAAYDE010000118.1 GCA_012729375.1 Deltaproteobacteria bacterium
GGACAATGCCCGGCGCTGGCTGAAAACCGGCAAGACCAGTTTTCTTCCGGAAGAGCGGGAATGGTTCGGCAAACTCGGGCAGTGGGGGCTGCGGGACAGCTTTCGGGAGCTCAATCCGGAAACAAGGGACCTTTTCAGCTGGTTCGACTACCGCAGCCGGGGTTTTGAGAGGGATCCCAGAAGAGGACTGCGCATCGATCACATTCTGATGACTGGCGGCTTGCTGGAGCATTGCCTGGCAGCCGGCATCGATTATGAAATCCGCGCCATGGAAAAACCCTCCGATCATTGCCCCGTGTGGGCGGCACTGGAGATCAATAATAACTGAGGGGCTTTCGGGGTTTCTTCATGGTCTTCCGGGTTCGGCGACACCGACCGCGGGAGATGAAGGGGATTCGAATCATCTGGAGGTGGCGGCGATCCGCCAGACTTCGCCCCCGTCGGTGGCAACATAGAGGGCTCCGTCACGGCCCTGAACCAGGCTGCGCATGCGTTGCGACGGCAGACCGGCTACGGCGCCGGCCGCAACGGTCATGCCTGAGGGATCCAGCTGCAGAAGCTCGATGCGGGATCCGCGCAGGAAAGCGACCGCCAACCGGCCGTCCCATGCCTGCCAGTGGGCGCCGCTCAGGAAAACGCAGTCCCCCATTCCTGCCGACTCCCCGTGGTTGTTCCAAGATGGCCGCATGGCATCCGGAAACCTGGCCAGATCGGTCATCGCCGTCGGCGCGCCGTCGGGTCTGTTCGAGGTGTAACCGCAATAATTGCCGGCGCAGGACACGCCGGAAGCAGGTTGGGGATCCCATCCGCCGTTGCCTCCCGCCGTCAGTGGTGTCACCTCGTCGCTGTGCCCGGGGCCGTGCTCGCAGGCAAAGGGCCGGCCCGTGACGGGGCGGAAGGCGATGCCTTGCACGTTGCGATGACCGTAGGTGAAGATGCGCCGATCGCCGCCGGAGGGCGTGTTGTTCCCCGACGCGGCCTGGCCGTGGCGGTCGACCCGCAGGACCTTCCCCCCGAGACGGGAAAGGTCCTGGGGAAGCGGGCCCTCGTGGTTGTCGCCGGTGGTGATATAGAGGAAACCGTCAGCGGGGCTGAACTCGAGGCGGCCGCCGCTGTGGGCTCCGGCCCGCCCCCAGAGAGTGGCGGAGTTCTTGAAGGAGATGCCGGTGACTATGTCCCGGCGGTCGCTGACGGTGGCGTAGCCCTCGTCGATAACCAGTCGCACCACCCGGTTGGCCGACGGTTTGTCGAGGCGGGAGGCCATGTAGACATAGAGGAAACGATTGTCGGCAAAGTCCGGATCGACGGCCACCCCGCACATGCCGCTCTGCCCCTGGCAGAAAAGATCGTCGGCGACGACGGCCGAACCCCGGGTCCCGAACAGACGCCGCACCGTGCCGTCGGCAAGGCGTACCGAAAGGCCCCGGCATTTTTCGGTGAACAGCATCGCGCCGTCGGGGGTGAATGCCAGATCCCAAGGATTCTGCAGGCCGGCCATGAGGACGGTATGGGTCAATCTGATTTCGTTCCCCGGCAGAATTTTCTCAGCGGATGCCGTCGGACCCTTTTCGCCACCGCTGCAATCGACCACAAACGCCGTCAGGAAAACCGCCAGGAGGGTCATCATTCCCGTTGATATCGCCCTTTTCATGGCCGCCGCCTCCTACCATGGATGGCTGAAATAAGGTTCTCGTTAAATACTACCTTGTTTCCATCCGAAAACTCGGAACGGAACGGGGCATGTTTTCCCAACGGAAGCGGGAAGTTCTTCCAGGGTCAAGGAAATTCCCCGGCGCTAATTTTATGGAGAGGAAGGACTGCCTGGCGTGCGGATCGGCGCCGGAATTGCGGAAAAGAGCCGTTCCCGGATGAAAATCACTATCTTTCAACGACTTAGAGGACAAGGCGGACGGTTTTACGGGCTGTTCTTTTTCCTGGTTCTTTCATCGCCCGGGCCTGTTTACAATCCGGGTTAGGCGCGACCGGCCCAAGAAAGGATCTTTGAAGGAAAGAACCGCGGAAAGAGATTTTCTGGTTCACTTCATTCCCCCTATCACCTTGCCCCTCGGCTATGGTAATCTTGCACACATTGTCGGATAAGCTCCAAATCAAATTCAGGAGGAAAAGATGAAGTTTTACATTGATTACGGCACCGGTGAACCTCAGTGTTGCGAGAAGGAAGATCTGGGCGATGTGATGCCCATTGCCGACCAGGGAGTGACCTTGACCCATGAATCAATCGTCATTCGCAACGCCAAGGGGCGGGTTCTGGCCCGGCGCGACTGGCACGAAGATCTCGCCGGCATCGGCAACCAGAGTAATCCTCTGAGGATCGGGGACGGGTATTACGGGGAGTGGCGGATGCCCATGTATGTTTCAGTAGACATGGATTGATCGGCCTGCCGACGACGGTTGAACAATGCAGACCTTGCCGGACCGGTATCCGAAAACCCTTCCGGAAACCGGTCCGGCAAGTCCCTTCTCCGGGGAATTTGCCATCATGAAGTTGACTGGAACCGGCTTTATAATTTCCATTTACCTTTCAGCCGAGCTTGTCGGTGACTCTTCGCCCCTTTCCGGCGCCCTTCGATGGGTGCCCTCTATCTGTCGATCGGCAAACCTCTCCGGATAATCCTTTGTGCGGCCCCTTTGGAGCTTGAGCCAGCGAATCATCATTGATCGATCCCCTTCGGTTTTGGTAACCTTCTTATCTTGGGCCGATGTCCCTTGGCCTAAAAAACACCTGACACGGAGGATCGGTTTTCCTTGAAAAAATTCTCGATGGCGTTTGTCCTGGTTCTTTTCGTCTTTTTCGGCGGCGGCGCATTCTCATCTCAGCAAAAGACTTTAATTTCCATCGGTGCAGGGGAAATCCCCCTTTTTTCTGAAAAATTGTTTTATGACATAAGTGTGTTTGGGTTTGAGAAGGTTGCTAAGGCTGAATTCAGCCTGCACAAGGACGGTCAAGGACATTTCGTGGTTATTTTGAACGCCTGGACCGAGGGCATCGCTGCCAAAATATCGGGTCATCGGCGCCAGACCTATCAGACCCTCATGGAATTCGGTCCCGAAGGCCGCTTCCGGCCTTTGCGTTTTGAACAGACGATGAGCAAAAAAGAAGGGGCGGGCGTCAAGGTTCGGGTAAAAAGGTACGACTTCGACCACGACCGGAAAAGGGTCCGCTACCAGCGCATTAAAAACGGCAAGGCAGGAAACCCGGCTTTCATCTCCATCGGGAAGGATTCCCAGGTAGTCGATTTCCTGACCGGTTTTGTCAACTACCGGCTGGGCTTCTACGGTTATCCGCAACCGGGACAACCAATTGTTCTGGCAACCCTTGCCCGCGGGGGATCCTCGGCGATACGAATTGAGGCGGTATCTTCCGCGCAGGTTGAAAAAAAGGGGTTTTTTGAAAATTGCTCCCGCTTGAGCAAGGTGGTTCTCGATCCGGAGGTTTTCGACACCGGCGGCGGCGATGTTTTTGTCTGTCTCGACGATGCCGACCGTCCCCTCCGTGGGGCGGTGGAAAATGTTCTCGGGATGGGCGATGTGCGGGGAAGGTTGATCCCTGAAGGGGATGGCAAGTAGGCGCTTAATGCCGACTTCAATCGAAGTGTTTATGTTTTGAGACGCGGGAAGGGGTAGGCAATGAAGAAAAACGATTCGTTTTTTTTGGGTGCCCTGATGGTCCTGCTTTGCATGATGATTTCCTTTCCCGTGCGGGGAGAGGAAAAGATGCCGGAAACCTTTGTCGATATCCGCGAGGTTGTGCCCGATATTCTGCTGGATATCCGCTATCACGGGGATCATAATTTTCTGGGGGTTTGCGTGGACGGGTATGCCGCCGCCAAATGCCTCCTGACCCGGCAAGCGGCGGAGGCCCTGGCCAAAGTCCAGGACGAATTGCGTCCCTTTTCGCTGACTTTGAAGGTTTACGATTGCTACCGGCCACAGAGGGCCGTCGATCATTTTGTCCGCTGGGCCAAGGATGTCGATGACACCAAAACCAGAAAAGAGTTCTATCCGACGGTCGACAAACGGAATCTGTTCCGCGACGGCTATATCGCCGAGCGCTCCAGCCACAGCAGAGGGAGCACCGTCGACCTGACGATCGTCCCCCTGCCTGCGCCTCCGCAGCCTTCCTACGCATCCGGCCAGCCTTTGCGGGAATGTTACCATCCCGCGGGTGTCCGTTTTCTGGACAACTCTCTCGATATGGGAACCGGCTTCGACTGCTTTCATGAACTTTCCCATCCGGACAATCAAACCATCGCCCCTCAGGTCAGGAGCAACCGGTTGCTGCTTAAAAACCTCATGGAGGAGCAGGGCTTCCGCAACTACGACAAGGAGTGGTGGCATTTCACCCTGAAGGACGAACCCTATCCGGATACCTATTTCAATTTTCCCGTCAGGTGAACGGAATCGAGGTTGACCTTTGACCCTTCCTTTATTGGCTTTGGTTTCGGGACTGGCGCTCTTGGTCTGGAGCGCCGACCGCTTTGTGGAAGGCTCGGCGGCGACGGCGCGGCACCTCGGCATGCCCCCTTTGCTGATCGGTATGGTGATCGTCGGGTTCGGCACCTCCGCGCCGGAAATGGTGGTTTCAGCCCTGGCTGCCTGGCAAGGCAATCCCGGCATCGCCTTGGGCAACGCCTATGGATCAAACATCACCAACATCGCCCTGATTCTGGGGCTGACCGCGCTGATCAAGCCCATTGTGGTCCACTCCGCGGTGTTGCGCCGGGAATTGCCGATCCTTATCGGCGTGACCGCTCTGGCCGCCTGGCAGACCGGCGATGGGACGATTTCCCGGGGCGATGCCTCGATGCTGCTGGGAGTGTTCGTCGGGCTGATGGTGTGGACACTCTGGCAGGGCATGAAAAAAAAGGCCGATACTTTGGGTGGGGAGATGGAAAGGGAATTGGCGGCCGGTGTCCCTCCTCTGCGCCGGGCGATTTTCTGGTTGGCCGTCGGTTTGGCGCTGCTCATCGTCAGCTCCCGTCTTCTCGTCTGGGGGGCGGTGGAAATCGCCCACGGACTGGGTATCGGTGATCTCGTTATCGGCCTGACGGTTGTCGCCGTCGGCACCTCGCTGCCGGAACTGGCCTCGTCGCTGGTCGCTGCCCGCAAAGGGGAGCACGACATCGCCCTCGGCAATATTCTCGGTTCCAACCTCTTCAACACGTTGGCCGTGGTCGGCATTGCCGGGGCCATTCGCCCCTTGGCGGCCGGTCCGGAGGTCTTCCATCGCGACATGATGGTCATGGGGGTGTTGACCTTGTCCCTGTTTTTGTTCGGATACGGTTTCCGGGGGCCGGGGCGCATCAACCGTGTCGAGGGTTCGGTTCTCCTGCTCTGCTATATCGGCTACACCTGGCATCTGATGAGGTTTCTTTTCTGACCAGAAGGCGATTTTTTTAGAAGAGCGGGGAGTCGGTATCGACCCGGTCGGTAACCGGCGCCGCCTCGGCACGGCCCATGGGTCAAGGACGCAACTGCTGAAAGGAATTATCTTCACCAACTATGGCCGCCCGTATTTCCGTCCTTACCGCCATTCTGCTCTCGCTGATTGGCCTCGCCTTTTGCCTGGCCAATCTGTTCGGCGCCGACCTGCTCTGCACTACGGATGGGTGCGCCATCTACCATGACTACCGCATCTTCGGTCTCAATCTCTACGCCGTCGGCGCGGCGGGGTTTGTTGCCATGGCGGCTCTGTTGCTCCTTTCCATGCGGCGGCAGGTGGATGCTTTGCTGATGCTTGTGGTGGTCGGTGGTCTACTGATCGAAACCGCCCTGCTGGCCTACCAGTACCTGTTCTGGGTCTGTTCCAGTTGCCTGGTCGCGGCGCTCCTTTTCGGCCTGGTCGTGCTGCTGGCGTTCCTGGCCTTTCCATCCTTGCGCCGCCGGTGGCTTTATGGCATGGCCGGGCTGTGGCTGGTTTTTGCCCTTTTCGTGTCCTTCGCCGTGGCCAAGGAAACCCTTTCCCAGCCATGGCTTCCCTTTGGCGGGCCAGGGCCGGTCCAGGTCTTTTTTTCACCGACCTGTGCCAGCTGCCGGGAGGCGGTTCTCGCCATACTCGACCGCTATCCCCATAGGGACCGGGTGGCCTTCATTCCCGTCAGCAAGGGGGCCGAAGATGACCGGCGGCTTGCCGCGGCGCTTGCCCGCTTAAGGCAGCCGGGAACAGAGGCCGCGGCGCTGCGGCATCTGTTCGAGCCGCTGGCGCCGGGAGGCGCTGCGGCGACGCTCTCTTATAAAGACCGTTTTCGGTTGTGGAGCAACAAGATCCATCTGGCCGCCCGGGGATTCACCGCCATACCCCAGGTTATTTCCCCCTTTCCCCTCGACCTTTCCCCGCCGGCCTTGCCGGCGGCACCCTCAGGGCTGCTCCCGTTCGATCCTTTCGACCAGGAAAAGCAATCCTGCTCCCCGCTGGATAACCAGCCTTGTCCATGAGCCTGACGGATTCTTCCAACCGCCGCAGCGGGTTTTCATGGGACCGTCGGAAAAGAACCCAATCCCGGTAAAGAGGCAAGGATAGGATAGGGGGCTCCGTGTTCTCTCTCAGTCACGGTTCAGGGATTGCGGTTGGATGGGACTAACCCGGTGAATAACCCGAGCTCAAGAGGGCATAAAGCCGGGGGAAATGATGAACACCGTCAATTTATAGATCTGCTTTACGAAAACGCCCACCTCAAAACTTCCTTTTTGAATATTCCGCGGGAATGATCCGAAGTAAAAAATATCCCATCTGCTGTTTTCCGGGATTTAGGCGAAATGAAACCCGTCACTATCCTTAAAGAAATTGTCAGGCGTTTGAAAAATCACTCCATGGCCATCGTCTGTTCTGTTTATTATCATTATTTATGGTAACTTTTGTCTTGCCATCATAGCTTATTTTGGTTAGATTCCACCGAAAATTCAGCAGGACCTCTCGTATATACCCCATCCTTTCGACAATCAGTGTTGCACTTCTAAAAAAAGACCGTGGGGAGGAGTAAATACTATTCAAAAAGTTATTTTTGGTTTTAAAAGGTTATTTTAAGTAGAATGAATATTTAACAAAAACTCGGACCGGCCCGAATCAAGGCCCATTCTTTTTTGGCAATGATAAAAATAAAGTTATTTATAGTTATTTTAGGTTATTTTCAGTTTTTAAAGCGCTGTATTTTTTGAAGGAAAAGAAAAATTTGGAATTAAAGTCTTTTTTTTGGATAAAGCGTCTTCCTTCATTCAGGGGAAGTCACAGGTGCGGTTTCTGATCCCACGCAGGGGCTGATTGTCTTGAAAAATGGACTTATTATTTTTTAATCGGGAGGGAAAATGCTCAGAAAGGTTTCCATAGGTTTCTTGTCAGGAGTTTTCGTCATGCTTTCTTTCATGTCCGTTTCGGCGAATGGGTCGCCCGAAGAAATTTACCGCCTGGGCGAAATCATCGTTTCGGCCTCCGCTCCGGAGGTTGAAACCGTCGGTACGGTTCACACCATTACCGCCCAGGAGATCCGCCAGATGGGCGCGCGCTCCCTGGATGAGGCTCTGACGTTGGTTCCCGGGCTGTCCATCCGCACGGCCAATGATGGCACCCCGCGGGTCGATCTTCGCGGTTTCCGGACCCGTCACGTGCAGCTGCTCCTCGATGGCATCCCGGTCAACTCCACATTTGACGGCCAGTTCGATCCGAGCATTTTCGGGGTGGAAAATATCGCTGAAATCAAGGTGACGACCGGTGCTGCCTCCGTCCTCTACGGGGATGGCGGAAACGGCGGCGTCATCAACATCATCACCAAAAAGGGCAGGAAAGGGTTCCACGGTTCCGTGGGCGCCGAAGCGGCCGAGGGCGATGCCTACCTCGGACGTTTCAGTTTGGGCGGCGCCACGGAAAAGGTGGATGTTTTCGTCAGCGGCAGCGTCTTTGACCAGGATGGCTACCGGCTATCCGAACATTTTTCGGCGACTAAAGATGAAAACGGCGGCGAGCGGGCCAACAGCGACCGGGAACGGCAGAACCTCTTCGCCAATCTGGGCTGGTCCCCTTCCTCCAACACCCAGCTTGGGCTGACCTTCAACTACCATAACGGAGAATTTGGCATTCCGCCGGTGACCAACTACGACGCTAATGATCCCTTCGCGCAAAGACCGCGCTACGACCGGGTCGATGATATCGAAGGTTATGCCATCCAACTGGCTTTCGACCAGAAACTCCCGGGGCCTTTCAGCACCCGCGGGTGGCTTTTTTTCAACCAGCTCGACATGCTGGAAAACCGCTACGATGATAAGAGCTATTCCAGCCAGGCCGCCAGGGGAGCCTATCGTTCCGATTCCACGACCGACATCGCCGGGATCAACCTCCAGTTCAAGGTTGATGGGGAAAAGTACGGCTCGGCGACCCTGGCCCTGATGGCCAACAACCACAACTGGGAAGCCGACGGCTTCAATATCGTTGAAGTCGGCGGTGGTGGCGGTGGTGGCGGTGGTGGCGGTGGTGGCGGTGGTGGCGGCAAAGCAACCCTGGAAAAAGATACTTTCGATCTGCAGAGGGACCTCCAGCATTATTCCGCCGCCCTGGAATATGAAATCAGCCTCTTTCACAAATTGGGTCTGGTACTTGGCTACGGTCATCATTTCCAGAAAAGAGACGACAATTCGAATGACGACGATTTTTCCTATGTCATCGGCGCTCATTATGACCTTTTCAAAACCACCCGCCTGCGGGCCAACCATGCCCGCAAGATCCGTTTCCCCTCCATCCGCCAACTGTATGAGGTCGACAGCGGCAACGAGGATCTGAAAACGGAACGCTCCCTGCACTATGAGGTGGGGATCGATCAGCAGCTTCCCGTCTCCACCCTCCTCTCCCTGACCGGATTTTTGATCGACGCCGAGGATTTCATCGAGAAACCCGACAATTCTTCGCGCTTTGAAAACTACGAAAAATATCGTTTCAAGGGTTTTGAAATCGCGCTTGAAAACCGGGCGGTTAAGAGCCTGCTGTTGAGAACCGCCTACAGCTATCTCGACAGCGAAGACCGCTCTTCCAACAGTGACAAGGACGAGCTCCAGTACCGGCCGCGGGATAAGTTCACCGTCGAGGCCAGCTACCTCTTCCCCTTCGGCCTGACCGCGTCGGGATCGCTTCTCTATGTCAACAACCAGTATCTTTATGACCGCGACAACGTGCCTCCCCTGGAAAAGAAGCGTCTCGACGACTACGCGGTGGTCAATTTCCGGTTGGGTCAGTCCCTGCTCAACAACAGCCTGGAAATCTATGGCGGCGTCAACAACCTTTTCGACGAGGACTATGAAGAAAGCTACGGTCTTCCCCGCCCCGGCCGCACCTTCTATGCGGGGACCGAATACCGTTTTTGAGCCGATGGTTTGGGGATGACGCCGATCCTCAGTCTGCGGGGCTACTCCTACGCCTGGCCCGGTGCCCCCTCGTGGACCCTTCGGGAGGTCGATCTGGAGGTGAATCCAGGGGAATGCCACTGCCTGATGGGCGGCACCGGGTCGGGCAAGAGTACCCTGGCTCTGGCCGTAAAAGGCTTGCTTCCTGCGGGAAGGCAAGGGGGAAATCTCCTCCTGAACAGGGCCGGGGGAGAGGATTCCGTCGCCGTGGGGTTGGTCATGCAGAACCCCGAGACGCAACTGCTGGCGGAAACCGTCGGCGCCGAAGTGGCCTTCG
The DNA here is from genome assembly GCA_012729375.1 of Deltaproteobacteria bacterium. GTDB lineage: Bacteria > Desulfobacterota > Desulfuromonadia > Desulfuromonadales > JAAYDE01 > JAAYDE01. Next base: position 9,683 of record JAAYDE010000118.1, read on the forward strand.
GACTGGAAAACCTTTGCCGGCCGCCGCAAGAGATGACGCAAAGGGTGACGCAGGCCCTGGCGACAGCCGGGCTGAATCTGCCGCTGGATCACCCCACCTCACGGCTGTCCATGGGACAGAAGTACCGGCTGCTGATCGCCGCCCATCTGGTTCTCGGGCCGGCACTGCTTATCTTCGACGAACCGGGGGGACAGCTCGATTCACCGGGGCTGCGCTGCCTATCAGCCCTTATCGCCGAGCTCAAAGAAAAAGGGCTTGCCGTTCTACTTTGTGATCACCGCTCTCAGGAACTGGCGGGGGTGATCGATCGTTTCTGGCAACTGACGGAAGCCGGGGGGCTCGCCGCCGGGGCGATGCCGCTTGAGCCCGCTCCCCCTTTGCCAGGGGCCCTCCCACCCCTTCCGCTTTCGCGAAAATCTTTGGTGGAGGTGACCAATCTGGAGGTCGATGCCGATGACGGGGCGCCGGCCTGGGCGGGTATCTCTTTTACGCTCCAGGAAGGTGAAAGGGCGGTGCTGTGCGCCGACAACGGCGCGGGGAAAACTACCCTGCTGCGCTGTCTGGCAGGTTTTATCGCCCCCCGCCGGGGCTCGGTGAAGATATTCGGGGACAGCCCCAAACCGGAGAAACTGCGGGGTAAACTCGGCTTCCTGGTCCAGAATCCTCTTCGCCAGCTGTTTGAGACCACCGTTTTTGACGAGGTTTCTTTCGTTTTGCGGCGCACCGGCGCAGCTAACGCCACCCTGTCCGCCAGGGTTGAAAGGATTCTGCAGCTCTGCGATATCGCCCATCTGGCGCGATCCTCTCCCCATCAGCTCAGCTACGGGCAGAAACATCTGGTGGCTCTGGCGGCGGTCCTTGTCGCCGAACCCCGGTTGCTCCTGCTGGATGATCCGTTCGCCGGCCTGGATGGCCGATATCTGTCCAGGGTGAGCCAGCTCTTGGTCAACCTGAACGAGGAGAAGGGAACCACCCTGCTGTGGACGACCCACGACCGGGGGAGTTTCCCATCCTGGGTCCATCGCCGGATGACCATCGAGGGGAGGAGCCTTGTTTCCAGTTTTTGCTAAGCTCCCCAGCTCTTCAGCCGACGGCAAGGCCGCCTCTCCCCTGCTGTCCCCGGGGACGGCCCTGACCCTGTGTTTTGTCCTGTCGCTGGCGGCGGTTATCGCCCACAGCGCTTCCGTTCTGCTCTTTCTGAGCCTGGCCGACGGTGTTTTTCTGTATCTTTGCCGCATCAACCGGCACAGTCTGTGGCGGGCCGGAAAAATCTTTTTATGGCAGAGCACCCTGGTCACCGGCCTCTATCTGCTCCGTTTCGGAGTGGCCGCAGGACTGGGACCCGGCCTGCTTATCTCCTGGAAACTGGTGTTGGCCTTTACGCCGGGATTGGCCCTGGCCCAGGGGATTCCCCAGAACGGGATCGAAAAGGCCATGGCGCGTATTCTGCCTCAGCGGATGGCCTTTGCCTTGAGCATGTCGATCAAGTTCCTTCCTCTTCTGACCCGGGAAATCCGTGCCGTTTACGAGGCCCAGGTACTGCGTGGCGCCCGTATCCTGCCCCGCGACCTGTGGCGCTGGCGCAACTGGTCCGATTTCTTTCACTGCCTGATCGCGCCCTCCGTCGTCCAGGCGATGCTGTTGGCCGAAAACATTGCCCAGGCGGCGCGCAGCCGGGAATTCGGCCGTTATCCGCGACGCACCATCTGGCCGGGATAAAGGTAAAGGTGCCATAATGTCCAAGCTTTCCCTCAAGGATCTGCTCTTCATCTGTTTTTGTGCCGTGCTGCTCATCGCCGTCCGGGCCGCTTTTCGCTGGCGCCTCGGCATCAGCGGCCATGCCATGTTCTTTACCGTATTCTTCCTGCTCCTCTCCCGCAGTTGCGTCTCCCACCGTTTGACGGCTACCCTGACGGGATTTTTCGCCGGCACCGCGGCCATCGCCCTCGGCATGGGCAAGGGTGGCCCATTGACCCTGCTCAACTTTCTCTTTCCCGCCCTGGCGATCGATCTGGGGGCATTCCTTTTCCCGCCTCTGCTGGGCAGCTATCCGCTCTGTGCCCTCGTCGGCGCTTTCGCCGGGGCGAGTAAATTTTTCAGTGCCGCGGCCATCGGCTTGCTGATCGGAATGGACCGTACCGTCTTGTGGCAGCGCGCCTTCATCGAGGCCGGAGCCGCCATGGCTTTCGGCTGCCTTGGCGCCCTGTGCCTGCCTCCCGTGGTCAAAAGGCTGCGGGCTTACGGCCTTTTTAACCCTTCAGGAGAATGAAGGATGAACGTCTTTATCTGTCTGGATGACACCGATAACCTGAAAAGCGCCGGCACCGGCAAATTGGCGGCGCAGCTCGCCGCTCAGATGGAAGACAGGGGGTGGGGAAAGTGCAGTTTTATATCCCGCCACCAGCTCTTGGTCCACCCCGCTATCCCTTATACCTCTCACAACAGCGCCATGTGTTTCACCGCCGAGCTGAAAGAGGGCGTTGTGGACGAGGTTGTGGGCTTCGCCGCCTCTTTTCTGGAAAGGGAGTCGGCCCCCGGCTCCGATCCCGGCCTGTGCCTCGCCGTTGCCGAAAAGCTGGCCAAGCCGCAGGATCTTCTTGCTTTCGGCCAAGCCGCCAAGCGGCGCGTCCTCGATAAAGAAGCGGCCTTCGCCCTGGCCCGGGAACTGGGCGTGCACCTGTCGGAACATGGCGGCAGCGGCCAAGGGGTGGTCGGGGCCCTGGCCGGCGTCGGCCTGCGATTGGGCGGCAACGACGGCCGGATCAAGGGACGTCTGGAAATCGCCGCTCCCGGTGCCGTGGTTTCGGCCGAACTGCTTTTTTCTCATCCCGAGGTCGAGGAGGTTCGCGCCCTGACGGGAGAACCGGTTCAAAAAGGGGATTTGGTGCGGATAGGAGAAAAGATTAAAATGGTCCTTAGGGACGGCAAAGCGGTTTTGCTCCTGATTCCTTCGGCAGACCCCCGGGAGGCGCGCTGGCATACCATACCGCGTTCGGCCTTGAATGATTATTAGTTTGGAAACCCGCAGGCGGTAAAGAGGGTCACCGGTTGGCAAGGAGTTTTTAAGCTAACGGGCAAGGGAAGTTGATGGAGAAAACAGGTGCCAATTCCATAGCAACGGGGAAAAAGGGGATGGGGCGTGGGAGATTGTACCCCTTTCTCCTTGTCTCCGCTCTCCTTCATGGCGGTTTGCTCTGGTTCGGGGGCGAAGCTCCCCGGGTCGATGGCGCTGTCGGCAGACCGCCGACCCTGGTCACCCTGGTCACCCCGGCACCGGGGCCGGTGGGTGGCGGTCCTTCCCCCCCCTCCTCGGCAGGCGAGGCCCTTGTCCCGGCACCCCCAAGGATCCCGGCGGCAGCCCGTTCCCTTGCTCCCCGAAAAAAACCCCTTATCCCCGGCACCAGGAAGCAGGTTCAGGCCGCAAAGGCAAAAGAGGCCAGAGAGCCAGCCAAAGAGGTTGGTCCACCCAGCCGCTCCGCGGTTTTGCCGGTGCCTCAGACAGGAGCGGAAAACGGCCCGGCGAACCAGGCTAGGGAAGGGAAGCCTTCACCGGAAACTGGTCCCGGCCGGGTTTCTGCCGAGGAGGAGCCGATTACGGCGAGTTTCGGGACCCGGGAAGGCCCCCGGGTACTGCGTTTGGTTCAGCCGCAATACCCGCAACGGGCCCTGCGCCTGAAAAAGGAGGGTTTGGTCCTGGTCCATCTGCATCTGGACCGCAATGGTGCTCTGCATCGGGCCAGGGTTGTCGAAAAAGCCGGTTATGGGTTCGATGAAGCGGCCATGGCCGCCGTCAGTAAATCGACCTTCCAGCCGGCCACCCGCAATGGACGACCGGTCCCGTGCCTGGCTTTGCTCCCGGTAAGGTTCGTTCTGCCTGCGGGGAGGTAGGCTGCCTGTTTCTCTCGTCACCAAAAAATTTCAGTTAAAGCTGTTTTTTTCTGTTTCCTTTTTCCCGCCCAAAAAAATCGGTTTGGGGATCTCTTGCCTAAAAAACCGGCCGCAACGGATCGGGAATATCTAATGGTCAAGCGCAGGGATGGCCTTTTTTAAACGCCGAGGAGATAGCGCAGGCGCAGCAGGTGCAGGTCGTCGTAGGCGATCTCCCGGTTCAGGGCCGCGAAGAGGGGTCCCAGGCGCTCGGTGCCGAGCCGTTGGAAAGCCTCCTTCACGGCGGTCCGTTGCGTTTCCGAGAGGTGCGGGAGTTCCGGGAGCGGGGTTTGTTTGTCGAGGGGAAAACCCTGGACCAGGGCCTTGTGGAGATGGGCCAGAATGGTTGTTTCCTTGACCTGGTATTCCTCCGCCAGGCGGGCCACGGATGTGCCTTCATTGAAGCGGACGGCGATCTCCAGATGGCGGGGACCCCGGGCCCGGCCTGAAGCGGGCCTTTTGTCGGGTGCGGGCGCGGGTGCCGTCGCCACGGCCTGGCCGGTGCCGTGCAGGGCGCAGAATTCGCGGATGGTATCGAGAAAATCGCGCCCAAAACGGTCCAGCTTCACCCGCCCCACCCCATGCAGATGCAGCAGTCCCTCCTCGGTCTGGGGCAGATAGGCGGCCATCTCCATCAGGGTCCGGTCCGGAAAGACCGCATAGGGCGGGATCTCCAGGGCATCGGCCAGTTCCTTGCGCAGAATGCGCAACTCGCCGAACAGCTCCTCATCGAAATCTCTCCGCTCCGGCCCCCGGCTGCCGGGATCCTCCCTCTCTTCCCACAGCCGTCCGGCCACGTTTTGCCGGCCCCGCATCACCTCCCAGGCCTCGGGGGTGAGCCGCAGGCCGCCATGTTCCGGATCCTGTGCCAGCAGCCCTTTCTGGAGGCAGACCCGCGACAGAAAGAACCATTCCTTTTTGGACAGCTCCGTGCCGATACCGTAGGTGGAAAGCCGGTCGTGGCCGAGCTGGACGACCCGCTGCCCCTGGGAGCCTCGCAGCACATCGATGACGTGGCCCGCTCCGAATCTCTCGCCGGTGCGGCGCACGCAGGAGAGGAACTTCTGGACCGGGATGGTGATGTCGTCCGGGGCCTTTTTCCCGTTCGTGCAGTTGTCGCAGGCGCCGCAGGCCGCGGCCGCCGGTTTCTCGCCGAAATAGCGCAGCAGCGGCCCGCGGCGGCATTCCTCCGTTTCGGCGAAACCGATCAGGGCGTTGAGGTGGATATCGGCGACGCGCTGCTCCGGTTCGGCCTTTTGGCCGATGAAGAACCGGATCTTCCGGATATCGCCGTAGCTGAACAGCAGCAGGCAGTGGGCCGGCAGTCCGTCGCGGCCGGCGCGGCCGATCTGCTGATAGTAGCTTTCGATGTTCATGGGCAGGTCGTGGTGGAGGACGAAACGGATGTTGGGCTTGTTGATGCCCATGCCGAAGGCGATGGTGGCCACCATGATCTGGATGTCGTCGCGAATGAAGAGCTCCTGGTTGCACCGGCGTTCCTCGTCGGCCAGGCCGGCATGGTAGGGCCGGACGGAATAGCCGGCGGCCGCCAGCCGCTCGGCCAGCTCGTCGACCTGGCGCCGCGCCGTGCAATAGACGATGCCCGACTGGTCGGGAAACCTTTTCAGAAAGTGCCGGGTCTGGCGGAAGGGATCGCTTTTGGGAACGATCTGCAGAAACAGATTCTTGCGGTCGAAGCTGTCGATGAAGGTGTTGGACGCCTCGAACCGGAGGCAGGCCCGGATGTCCTCCTGGACCCGCGGCGTCGCCGTGGCGGTCAGGGCCGCGCACACCGCCTGGGGGAAGCGCGTTCTGACCGCGGCGAGCTGGCGGTATTCGGGCCGGAAATCGTGCCCCCATTCGGAGATGCAGTGGGCCTCGTCGATGGTCAGGCAATCGACCCTGATGCCGGCCAGAAGCTCCAAGGTGCGCGGCATGAGCAGGGTTTCCGGGGCGAGATAGAGAAGCCTGGCCTCCCCGCTGGTGACCAGGGCCGTGTTGCGCCGGTACTCCTCCGCGGCCAGGGTACTGTTGAGGACCGCCGCCTCAACGCCGAAGGCGCGGAGCTGTTCGACCTGATCCTTCATGAGGGAGATGAGGGGGGAAACCACCAGGGTGAGCCCTGTGAAAATCTGGGCCGGAATCTGGTAGCAGAGGGATTTCCCGCCGCCCGTCGGCATCACCACCAGGGTGTCCCGGCGGTGCAGCAGATTGGCGATGATCTCCCGCTGCAGGGGACGGAATGTCCTGTAGCCGAAAATATTTTTGAGGATTTCCTCTGCCTGCTGGATCATCTTCCGGTGCCGTTTTTTTGCTGGGAAATTTCCCAGGGGACGGCCCGCGTGGGGCCGGGCTGGATTACAAACCCAGCTCCCCGTGATTCCCGCTGGGGCGATGCGGTGTTCTCAACTCACTCCTTCATCCGCTTTTGAACCGATTTGATGAATCGTCCGCAGGCTTTGTCCTTTTGCCGCCGCTCCAGATCGGACCTTTCGTGGTGCTCCGATTCCTTTTTGAGCTTGAGATAACTGGCAAAGCGGTCTTCGGACAGATCGCCGCGCTCCATTGCGGCCCGGACGGCACAGCCGGGCTCGTGCCGGTGGCTGCAATCGGCATAGCGGCACTGAGCCGCGAGCCCGGCCAATTCCTCGAAGCCCGCCTCAACCCCGTCGCCGCCGATGACGCCCAGTTCCCGCATCCCCGGCGTGTCGATCAGCATCGCGCCATCGCCCAGAACGATAAGCTGACGCCGGGTGGTGGTGTGGATCCCTTCTCCCGTGCTGCTGACCGCCCTGGTGTCGAAGGCTTTCCGGCCGAGGAGACTATTGATGAGAGTGGTCTTGCCGACCCCGGATGACCCGAGCAGGCAGTACGTGATATTGAGGCATTTGAGCCTCGTGCAGGGTAACGGCGGCGGGCCCGGGAGAAAGCCTACAGTTTTTTTCCAACCACCGCAAATTCTTTGGCGGCCGGGTCGAAGGGTGAGCCGGCAACATCCGCGTGGAATCCTTCCACGGCCAGGCCGCAGGCCGCCAATTCCCCCGCCAGTCCCTCAGGGCTGAAACATTGGAACCAGTTATAGACGGTCCGAACTCTGGAGGGCTCGACAATCGTGTGTTGGTCGAGGACCAGCTTTTCTCGATCGTACTTGAAGGTATGGAGAAAACCGAAATATCTGTCGGCCGACCAGAAACCGTCGAAGAGATCGGCTCCGTAAGTCGCCTGCTCCCGCCATTGGTCAAAGGCGGCCAGCGAATAGACGTCGAGGAGGATCAAACCGCCGGGCGCAAGCAAAGCATGGAATTGGGTCAGCAGCTGTTTTCTCTGGGCCGGGCTGAGGGCGCAGAAGTCGCACATGATCAGGAGGATGAGATGGAAGCGGTCCGCCGTTTCGAATTCGAGATAGTTCCGGTGGACGTAGCGGATGGACAGCCCTTGGCCGGCGGCGATTCCCTGGGCGTATCGAATCGATCTTTCTGAGAAGTCGATGCCGGTCACAGCAGCGCCCCGTTGGGCCAGCCGCGTGGCATACAACCCCGGGCCGCAGCCGAAATCCGCGACCCTGGTTCCGGCCCGGAGATCGAAGCGGGAGGCGATCCAGGCCACCGAGCGGTCGATGAAGGCGGTATTGCGGGAGGCCACATCGACCGTTTCGTTGAGGTGAAGCTCAAGCATCCGCTCCGAGGTGTGCTCATCGGTCCACAGGTCGCCGGCGGTGTAGAACTCGAAGGGCTCGGGGCGGCGGCTGATGTCTGAAAGTAATTGAAACATTTGAAATGCGGCCGGTTCCATCCCCTTCTCCGGGGAAAATGACCTTTTCAAAGTACGCTGACATAAAAGAGATGTCAACGTCGACGCTCTTTTCGTCGGCGGGTGCCCTTCATGCCGTCGCCATTTCGGGGCGCGGCAAAAATTTTCTTCGGTCAGACATTTTGCCGCTCTATGAAATTCACCTGAACCGGCGGCGGCATTCCGACGGTGTCAACAATAGGGTTTTTACTTCTAAACCGAGAAGTCCCCTTCCGAAAGGTGGGGGATGAACGGCAGGTTTTGTTGTAATAACTTAGGTTATACTGTATCATGAATCCATGAAATACACAAACGACAAAGGCTCGCACTCAATCTACAACCTTCAGTTCTACTACGTTGCTTGCGTGAAATATCGGCGCAAAGTGTTGACTGGGGATGTGTCTGATCGACTCAAGGAGATCAACCTGTCTGTTGCAGCCGAAGTGGGTGTCACGATCATGGAGCAGGAAACGGATGGTGATCATATCCATATCCTGTTTTCGTCCAGACCAAGTGTCCAGCTTTCGAAGTTCATCAACTCCCTCAAGTCGGTCTCCGCCCGGCTGCTGTTTCGGGAGTTTCCAGAGCTGAAAACCAAACTTTGGGGCGGTTCCTTCTGGAGCCCGTCCTATTTCCTGGCATCCACGGGTCAAGTGACCCTCGATGTCCTGAAACGCTACGTCGAGAACCAGAATGCGAAAGACCTATAAATACCGGCTCTATCCCTCGAAGGCTCAGGAGGCAAAACTGCTTGCCACCCTGGATGTGTGCCGCATTCTGTACAATTCCTGCCTGGTGGATCGAAAAAACCACTATGAGTCCACCGGTAAAGGGTTAAGTCGTATCCAGCAACTGAAAATCCTTGCTGCTGATAAAAAGCGGGTTCCGCTGCTCAAGGAAGTCCACTCTCAGGTTTTGCAGGACGCACTGTTCCGGGTGGAACGAGCATACCAAGGCTTCTTCCGGCGGCTTGCGGCAAAGAAGGAAAGGCCGGCTATCCCCGCTTCAAGAGCGAAGGGCGATATGACAGTATCACCTACCCGCAGGAGCCAGGCTTCAAGATCGAAGAGAACAAGCTGAAACTCTCGAAGATCGGTCACTTGAAAATCCGGATGCACCGGGGGGGTCATTGGTCAGGTGAAAACCTGCACGATCCGGAAAGACGGAAGTCATTGGCATGCCTGCTTCTCGGTCGAGTACGAACCAGAGAAAAAGCCCATACCAACCAAATCAATCGGTATTGATGTCGGCCTGAAATCCTTTGCCACTCTGTCCGATGGAACCGAGATCTCCAACCCAAAACATCTCCGCAAGGCAGAAGCCAAACTGAAGCGGGCACAGCGGGCGCTCTCCCGGAAAAGGAAGGGCGGTGACAACCGGAAGAAGACAAAACGGGCTGTGACCAACCTCCACCGCAAGGTGAGGAACCAACGCCTGGACTTCCACCACAAGGAGGCTCGCAAGATCGTAAACGCCTTTGGATTCATTGTGGTGGAAGATCTGAAGATCAGAAACATGGTGCAAAACCGTCGTTTGTCAAAGAGCATATCGGACGCAGGATGGGGATGCTTTATCTCACTACTGGCAAGTAAAGCGGAAGAAGCTGGCTGCCGGCTTGAGAGGATTGATCCCCGCCATACAAGCGTCAACTGCAGCGGTTGTGGTGAAAAAGTCCCCAAGTCCCTGGCGGTCAGGACTCACCGCTGTCCGACTTGTGGGTTGGTACTGGATCGAGACCACAACGCTGCCATCAACATTTTGCAAAGAGCTACCGCAGGAACTGCGGAAAGTAACGCCTGGGGAGAGCCGGCGCTGTCAGGCCGCTCGATGAACCAGGAAGCCATGTTGCTTGCGGCGTGGTAGTTCACAGGCCGATTCAATAATCAACCAACGTCCATGACAAGCTCCTGACAAGCTCTCGATTCCGTGGGAGAGCTTGATATCCATGACCTGGCGGAAAGTTTCCCGGTTCCGTAGGGAAAAGATCGCTTGTTCCCTCCTGAGTTTGCGGATGGAAACAAAATGGATGAAATTCAGGCCAGATCGTTTCATCGGTAACTGACGGGATACGATAATGCGTTTGCGGATTAATTTTTATTTATGCAGCTCGCAAAACCATTTTTCCAATGTCAAAAGAACTTTTCCGCTGAAAGGGGAGTTTATTTCTTCTGCTCAGCCTGTTTCAAGAGAACACAAAATTCCCCCGCTCATTTCAAAAATTTGATCCGCGAGGCGCTCGACCTGTTCCAGATAATGGGAGACGAGGACGAGAGTGCAGTCACTTTTCAGGCGCATCAGCAGTTCCTCGATACCTGCTGCGGCCGTTCGATCAAGGGCTGAAGTCGGTTCGTCAAGGAGCAGCACCTCCGGTTCCAGGACCAGGCTGCGGGCGATACAGAGCCGCTGCTGCTGGCCGCCGGAAAGGCGGCGGGCGTCTACATCCAGCCTCTCTTTGATCTCTTCCCAGAGCAGCGTCCGGCGCAGACTGCTTTCGACCCGGCTGCGGATCTGCTCCCGATCCCCGACCCCGGCCAGTTTCAACGGGAAGGCGACGTTGCGGAAGATGCTCATCGGCAGCGGGTTGGGGGTCTGAAACACCATGCCGACCTTGCGGCGCAACTGCTGAGAAGGGGCCTGGCGGTCGCAGAGATCGTGCCACTCCCCGGCCAGGCGGATTGCCGCTTTCCCGTGTACCTTGGCCTCGGGCATTTCGGTCCACAGCCGGTTGCAGACTGAAAGCAGGGTCGATTTGCCGCTGCCGGAAGGGCCGATGATGGCCGTCAGACGGTTTTCGGGGAAATCGGCGCTGATGTGACGCAGCACCTCGGTCTTGCCGTAGCGGAAGGAGAAATCGGCGAGGCGGATTTTGGCGGTTTCAGTCATGGCTGCTGTCATCGGTAAAAAAGGCGTTCCTTCAGCCGCCGTTGGGCGAGAAAGGCGAGAAGGAAAAGGGCTGTGCACAGAAACAGCAGTACCAGTGCCGCCGCGAAACCGCGCTCCAGTTCGTCGGGGCCGCTGTACTGAGAAGAGATGTAATAGATGTAGAAAGGGAGGGCCTCGTATTGGCGCAGCAGGGAGTCCGGTATCCCGGCGGAGGCCACGACTCCGGTCAGCATGATGACGGCGGTATCCTCGGCGCAGCGTCCCACCGCCAGGATGATGCCGCCGGTCAGATCCGCCATGCGGTTGGGCAGCAGCACGTAAAGGATATTCTGCAGCTTGGAGGCGCCGAGAGCCAGGGCGGTGCGCCGGGTGACCGGATCGACGGCTTCAAGGGTGTTCTGGGTGGAGCGGATCAGGTACGGGAGCACAAGAAAGGCCAGGGACAGGGCCGACAGCAACAGGCAGGGGCCGATTCGCCCGGAGAAGGTCCGATGGAGGACGATGGCCAGGGCGAAACCGGCCAGGCCGATGACGATGGAGGGGATGCCGGCCAGCACGTCGAACAAGAGGTTGAGCAGGCGCTTGGGAGCGGGCGCGGCGTATTCCGCCAGATAGATGCCGGCGGCCAGGCCGACGGGAATGGCACAGGCGACGGCGAGAAAAACCAGCACCACAGTGCCGAACAGGGCCGGGAAGAGGCCGTCGAAAACCGGTCGGCGCAGCAGCAGGGCGTCCAGGGGCGCCGTATCGCCGAAGAAGAGAGCCATATCGAAGGCTGAAAGACCCCGTCGCAGCAGGAAAAGCAGTAGAGTTCCGACGGCCGCGGTCAGCAGCAGGGTGCAGCACCAGGAAAAGGCAATAAGTATCAGCTCGCCGCGGCGGTTCATCCCGTGTGTCTTTCCGGCAGCCGGCCCAACAGGCGCAGCGTCAGCACCAAGATGGCGGTGAACAGGTAGAGGAGGATGCCGCAGGCGAAGATCGACTGGAATTCCAGGCTGGACACGTCGGCGGCGATCACCAGGGCGATGTGGGCGGTGAGGGTGCGCGCCCCATCCGTCACCGATTCCGGCGCCGCCACGGCGTTGCCGGCGATCATCAGGCTGATCATGGTATCCCCCATGGCCCGCCCCAGAGCCAGCAGCAGGCCGTTGAGTATTCCCGGCCAGGCCAAGGGCAGGGCGATGTAAACCAGACGCTGGGCCGGGCTTCCCCCCAACGCCGCGGCCGCCTGGGTATAGCTGGACGGCACCCGGCGGATGGCGTCGACGAAAAAGATGATCATCGTCGGGGCGATGAGCAGGGCCAGCATCAGCGCCGCGCTGAGGATGTTGAGCCCGGCGCCGCCGGTCAGGTGTTCGCGCATGAAGGGGACCAGCAGAAAGAGGGCGGCGAAGCTGTAAACGACGGTGGGAATGCCGGTCAGCAGGCGCACCAGGTTCAGCAGCGGGCGGCGCAGGGGAAGGGGGGCGAAGGTGGTGATGAAAAAGGCGCCGCCGAGACTTAAGGGGAAACCGATCAGCAAGGCGAGAAAGGCGATGGACAGGCTGCCGACAACCATTGGGTAGATGCCGTAGAGTCCCGCTCCCGGATCCCAGGGAGAGCGGAGCAAAGCGAGCAACCCTCCCTGCTCGAAAAGGGGCAGGGCGAGGTGGACCAGCAGCAGGAACAGGGCGGCGGTCAGCAGGGCGCTGCCGGCCGCCGCCAGGAAAAAGAGCCGTTCCAGGGTACGGGACAGGATCGCCATCAGCGCACCGGGATGAAACCTTTGTCGATGACGATCCGCTGGCCGCTGGTGGAGAAGAGATAGTCGAGGAAGGCCTTGGTCAGCCCCTGGGGTTGGCCGGCGGTCAGGCTGAAAAGGCCGCGGGCCACTTTGTATTTCCCGTCGCGGACGTTTTCCTCGGTTGGAGCCACGCCGTCCAGGGCCACGGGAGCCACCGAAGAGTCGATGTGGCCCACCGAGACGTAGCCGATCCCAAAGGGATCATTGGCGATGGCGGTTTTCATGGCGCCGTTGGAGACGACCACGTTGGCCTTCGCCGACACGGCCCCCTTTTTTAGGGCTTTGCCGACAAAGACCTCGCGGGTGCCGCTCGCCTCGTCGCGGGTGTAGAGATTGATCACCCGGTCGGCGCCGCCCAGTTCCTTCCAGTTGGCGATCTTCCCGGCATAGATGTCCCGAAGTTGGGAACCGGTCAGGGCTTGGACCTTGTTTTTGGGGTTGACC